>CAZYOE010000096.1:0-18717 GCA_964648725.1 uncultured Pseudobdellovibrionaceae bacterium
TAGTGGATTTTAGCTTTTTTTTAGAGAAATTTACCGAACAGACCCTAAGTAGATTCTGCTGAAAAAGAGCCAAATTCAAGGCGCCAAGCTTCAGATCGAACGAGGCGTAGTTCCCCTACGTTGAGTGAGAGATGAAGTGAAGGCAACGCAGAAGTTGGACTTTTTCAGCGGAACTAAGTAGTGAAGTCAGCCACGCCAATATGAAAATCAATCAGCGAATCTATTCTTGCGAACGAGCCCTTCGCTCATTCGGGCAGGCCAGTTACAATTTAAGTTCAATTTTGGTGACATGGAGTATTTTCCACTGAAAGGCGAGGCTAGCCGCATCGATCATTTGTTTGGTATCGCCCGTGGTAAAGTATTTATATTGTGAATTAGAGTCCGGAGTCTCCAATAACTTAAGCGATGATAATACGCAATCTGCGGGATCAATGAGTTTTAGGTTTGGATACAGTTCCTGAACAACCGGATTCAAGGCTGGGTAGTGAGTGCAAGCGAGCACCAAGCTTACGATGTTAGCGGCTAAGAGAGGAGCCATAATCATTTCAAGGTCAGCGATCACATCAGACTTGCTAATTTTGCCTTTTTCAATGAGAGCTGATAGCGGTTGAGCCACTGACTGGAACACTTTGAGGCTGGAATCCTTTTCTATTTCGGTTTTATAGATATTCGAGTCAATGGTGCGTTGGCCCCCAATGACTCCTAAGTTTTGTCCTGGAAGAGTTTTGCAGAGGGAAGTCGTTGGAGAGATCACGTTGATTAGCGGGAGCCCCTGAAATGTTGATTCGTTGACAATGGCGGTGCTTGCCGCATTACAGGCCACAATCATTGCCGTAGCCCCTTGGGACTTTAAAAATAAAAACACTTTATCAAGGCGTGTTCGCAAATCTTCTGGAGAGAGTTTTCCATAAGGGGTAAAACCAGAGTCCGAAAAATAGATGATGTCAATCTGAGGATGTTTGGACGCGAGCTTTTTTAAAACTGTTAAGCCACCAATCCCCCAATCGAGCAGTCCTAATTTTATCACGCGATCAGCCTTTCCAAATCAGGGATAAGTGAGTTTTTCAACACTCTTAAAATGAACAGGACCTGAATCAAAGGTTAACACTCTTGAATGCCACCCCACATTGAGGACTTTTGCTTTAGCTCCCGGGAAACGGCTTTCAAGGTACCATTTCATCTCATGCTCAGCACGAATAGGATTAAAGTGAAGCATTTTTTTCCACTCTTGGGAATTGACCATTTTCTTGAGGGCCTTTGCAAATTTAGGATTCTGCCAGTTCTGCAAAACTTGTTTGGCTTTTGATTTGATGAAAAGCGGAAGCTCTTTGGTTTTAACAGGAGCAGCCACCATATCCAGAATTAAAATTCGGCCTCCGGGTTTGAGAACTCGCAAGATTTCCGCCATACAGGGGTCCCAGTCAAGGTAACGAAACGCGAGTGTCGACATGACAATATCAAAGTGATTATCGGGAAATGGCAGGTGTGGGCCATTTATGGTCTGAAATTCGAGTTTCGAATTACTGGCTTTTGTTTTCTTGGCTTGCTCAATTTGTCCTTTGGATGCATCCACGCCGACACCTTTAGCAAAGTGCGGTGAGAGTTGATTAAGGAATGAACCATTCCCGCAACCAATATCCAAGATCGTTTCAGGTTTAAGACTCGAGAGCGTTTTATTGAGCCAGTCGAACTCGTCAGACCTGACTTTGATGTTCTCAAACGTTTCCTCATAGAGATGAGATACTGAATCATAGGTCGTATCCACAGCTTCCTCGACAGGAACATATTCGCTCATGCGGTCTGCGGGGCAACCGCTGTACTTTTTAATAGAACCGATTATTCCATGAGATTTTTTTCCAGGGCAGGCAATGATATACACAGCCCCTTTATTGGCAGAGAGCTTTGCCCACATAAATTTCTCGGGCGATGCCGAAACGGTGGTGTAATTGTGATAGCCATAGGCTTTGATTTTTAAGGTTCGGGCTATGAATGGTGCAAACCAGCGCCCAGAGCGACAAGTGTGAAAATAAAAGGCCGATTCCGGTGTGACCGGAAGTTCCATTTGCCTCCACTCATAGGGGCTAAATTGCTCGGGCCATTGCACGCTGCCGAACATAATTCCGTACATGCCACTATGCCCATAAAAGTGAAAGTTGTTAATAGTGAGGTCTTGGAGTTTGATCTTGGCAAATTGCTGAAGAAATTCTCGTTTAGACTCTATTCGCTGGCATATCACAGTGTGGTTAACTTGTGCTTTGAGTTGCCTTTCGAGATTGCGGGCCGCTTTTTCAAACTCTTTGCCACCGCCGCGATAAAGAGTGGTATATAAAATTAAATCACATTTATTTAATTGTTGCATTTCAAACCCTCAAATAATTAGATATTAGAATTAGGCCTATTCCAGTGGATTTCATTAATAACTTGAGCCGGATTTAGCGGCACCCACGCGCCGCAATTATTTGCTACGGTGAGCGTGCGGCGTAGGTTCATATCAAAGACCTTCATGCCATCAATCGCGGGCGCATATATGTGGAGGGTAAGTCCACCAGGGTTTTTGCAGTGCATAGAGTGGATGTTGGCGACTGATACTTCCAAGAGAGAATTCTCAATATTATGAAGCACGGAGTGACGACGGACTAATAGTCCGTCGAGCCAGCGATAAGAGGTTTCCTCGAATTGACCAATGAGATTTATGACCATTCCATTAGATGAGCCATGGTCATGGGGCAAGCATTCTTGAAATTGCGTCCACGACGCCACCATGACTTCGAGGGCGGGGGTTGAATACAGGACTGTGCGCGCATACGCCTCATGCGAGTGATTGGGCTTTAGTTGGTATTTAGTAAGGCCACCGACTGAACTGACGACTCTCTGACGTTGTGCACTTGATTGGGGATTTAGCAAAAGCTTTTCTATCTCATCAATCAAATCAACATCATCTTTACGTAGCGAAATCATAAAAACCCTTTTCTAGAAAGTAATTCTAAATGTTTAATATTGCCCTAACCATGAGAATTTTGCATTCGTTGCAAAATGGCGGCCATTCGCTAAGCCAGCTGAGTTGGATTACAGTGAATCTCATGTTTTTAGGTGCCAAATATGGGCATCTTGTGAAAAGCAGTTCACTCTGGTATACCCTGTGCCTTTCTACGGAGGAATGTTAAATGAAAAAGGTTATTGTTGCGAGTTTATGTTTTCTTGGAGCTATTGCATCTGCTGAAACTCTTAAAGGTAAAGCTCTGGAAAATCAGGTTGTGAAAATGGGTTATTGTGTTGGTGCTAAAAACATCGAAGGTCGCGAATACTCCTTCAAGAGTGGCGGTAAGGTGACTATTCGTGTTGCGAACTCTGATCATGAAGAGGCTGATGGCGCCTATGAAAACGAATACGAAAATGCTTATGGCAATGATTCTGTAAATGAAAATGTAAACGAAGGAGCCTATGAAGGTACTTATGAGGGCGCTTATGGAGATGACTCTGACTCGTCAGCAGAAATACAGGCTCATTGGTCGGTGAAAGGTGCCAGTGTCAAGGTTCATGAGGGTAAAGACACTTATGACTTAGCGATCGGCTTCAAATCAAAAACGTGCTGGATCAGGTAAGTTTCAAAAATTATTCAGTGAATAAGAGAGTAAAGATGATTTCTTTGCTCTCTTTCTTTTTTCTCATTGCTATTTGGTCTGTTAAAAACTTCTTTTTTCTGACTTCCTACAATGAACCCTCAGGTACGGACGGTTATTTTTATCTCAAACAAATTTTGTCCCTTTCGCGTTTTAGTCAGTTTTACTTTCAGGATCATTCCTTAGCTTTTTGGTTGCCGGTAGGGCTTAATGCAATTTTTAAAAATGAATTGTTAGCCTATCAAGCTTCTATAGTCATCACGATGAGTTTGATAGGCCTGGCTTTGGGGATTTTGGGATTTCTATTTTCACCGCCCCTCAAACAGCCGAAAAATGCAGTGTTAAAGTTTTTGTCACTTGTGGCAGTTTTTGGTTCTCTTTTCAGTAATTATTTTCTCTTTGAACTGGGATACAACTACTTAAAAACCAGTGTTGGTTTGATGTTTTTTATGTTCGGGGTTTGCTGTTTTGAATTTCAAACGCATCAGAAAAAACTCACTCTGGCCTTGGGAGCGGTTCTATTTTTACTAAGTATTTTAGCACACAAAACCACATTTGTTTTGATTGGCCTCTATGTGTTGGTGCATTTAAGGTGGCGACGCCACTACTGGTACCTTTCTGTGGCTTTAGCCGCCTTCGGTTGGGGTTTTGCCTCCGTACTTTATCCCTCTGGCAAACAATATTTGCTGTTTTTGGTGACCCAACAGATAGCCACCCCCGATCAGTTTCTTCCCTGGCTAAAGTGGCTCGTTTCGGAAAAAAACTGGCTCTGTATGGGGCCCTTTCTGACGCTTTTAGGGTTCTTAAGTGTATTGTTTTTGCCTGAGGCTCGCGCTAAGCGAATCGCCGGGTTCAGTTTTCTCTTGGGTTTTATAGCTTGGAACCCTTTTTTGGTTCAAAACCTGGATGCGCCAACCTACAGGTTAGCTATTATTCATTGGGGGATCACACCCTCGATTTTAGTGGCCCTATGGGTGAATAGTCAGTCGCGGGCCTTGCGGTACTTCGGTATAATCCTCGCCGGTTTTGTTGTGGCTTCATTTAAGTATGGGCCTTCGATTCATGGTTTCTTTAAAGGGTATTCAAAAATGGATGGTGAAGTGCAGAGCCTGACGGAGTTCGTGAAGCAGGGAGACCATCTGACTTGCCATCACGGTCTGGAATTTTATGTGGATTTCAAAACACCGATTCGCTGCCGCAGTTTTATATCTAGTCAGGGCGGTCAAAAGAAATGGCGATTAGTGTGGGCGCCACTCCAAAGAGGAGCTTGGACACGGGCTCGGGTATTGTTAAATGCGGAAGCTCCTTTGCGGCTGGGACGAGATTATTTTTTAATGCCAGAAGAACGCTGGGTAGAGATTGCCAGCGACTATAATTTGCGACTCAATTGGCGTAACCCCATGGAAATGCGGCCCAGTCATATTTACGAATAGCTCATCCTCTGTTGCAAATGCGCTGGTGTGCATCGCTGCACGTTCTAAGGTAGCATTTGAAATTCAGAAATCAAAGGCAAGTGGTCGGAAATTTTTAAAGTATCGCGCTTGCGAACATAATATTTAAGTGGATTGAATCTTCCACTATAAAAAATGTAATCGATCGTTCGATCTGGTCCTTTGACTTCTGGATCGTTCGGAAAATGAGTGTACCAGTCTTTGTAATGAGGGCCATTGATGTCCTCAAGGCTTGGTACAACCTTAAAACGATTCGTTAAAATTTTAAGTTCACTATCCTCTTGATATAGAGACCTTTGGGTAATGCTCAGTTCAGAGTAACTTCGTCCGGGCATTAATAAATTAAAATCGCCGCCAATCAGCCACGGGATTTTTTCTTTTTCTAAATTTGCGAGAAGTTCTCCCGTGAGTTTAACTTGATATTGCATCAGGTCTGAACCTTGGGAATAGGCCTCAAGGTGAGTGTTAAGAATCCGCACGGGTGTGCCTTGAACGGTTGGAATAAAGCTATCAAGGATTGCGCGCTTGGGGCGAAATTGGCGCACAATCAAATTGGCCGGAAACTCGCCGAGAGCATGGCGCTGAGCCCGATCAATTTTATATTTGGAAAAACTGGCGAGTTTCATTCCAATCTTTCCCATGATGTTTGGATGAGGTAAGAAGCCGGCCCGCCAGTAATAAGTGGAAATCGAACAGGGGTATTTTGGTTGTAAGGCTTTTAGTATCAACTCCACTTGATCTTGGTAAGCTGTACGTTTGGCATCGACATCTACTTCTTGCAGCAAAACAAAATCGGGATCTTCGTTGCGAATGACACGGACGACTTCGTCGAGTGTGATTTTAACATCGGCTTGGCTAGGAGCTTCGTCTTTGCCAGAGCCATCAATGGCATCGTAAAAAAAGATATAATTTTTGCCCGCCAAAAATTGAATGTTCCAGCTCATAATTTTAAAAGGTTTATTGTGATCAAGCAGAGGTGCTTCACTGGTGCAGTGTACATCAACGGGCTCAAGGTCAGCATAGTGTTCAGTGGTTACCCAAACATAAGCAAAAAATGAAACCGCTAAAAAACAGATAATGCCGCTGAGCCACTGAAGAGCTTTTTTCACAAATCTCCCTTGGTGGCTCCGTTATTTCAAACTCAAGTACTTTAGATTTACTTAGGCGTTAGATTTGAACGAGCCATCCGTGCTTATCGGGCACTATACCTCGCTGTATTCCACTCAGTGTATCAAATAATTTTTCTGATATCGGTCCCATCCCTTTTTGTGGAAGAATTATAGGGTGACCATCATGAGTATGAAGCTCTTCGACCGCAGTGATCACAGCAGCAGTGCCTGTTCCAAAAACTTCTTTGAGGCGGCCTGATTTTGCCGCATCCTTCACTTCTTCCAATTTGAGAGGACGTACTTCAACAGGTTTATTCCATTCTTTAAGAAGTTGCACGACGCTATCACGAACTCCACCCGCGAGGATAGTGCCACCCAAGGTTGGAGTGACAATCCGGTCGTCAAAAACAAAAAAGACGTTCATCGTGCCGACTTCTTCAATATACTCATGATTTACATCAAGCCATAAAACTTGGGAGTAGCCTTTCTTCTTAGCACGATTGGCGGCATAAAGACTATTAGCATAGTTGGCCGCAGCTTTAGTTGCCCCTAATCCGCCAGGAGCGGCACGTACAAACTCTTCTTCAATCCAAATTTTAACACCCTGATGCATTCCTTGACCATAATAAGAGCCCACCGGCGAGAGAATGACAAAGAAGATGTATTCATCAGAAGGTCGAACACCTAAAAAGGGTTCGGTTCCAATGAGAGTTGGCCGAATATAAAGGGAACAATTTGGTTCTCTGGGGACCCAGCCCGCATCAACGCGGATTAATTCCTTGATGCCTTCCATAAAGTGCTCGTGAGGAACGGCAGGCATGCAAAGTCTTTGTGCCCCTAAATTCAGACGGTTCCAGTTATAGTCTGGGCGAAATAATTGAATGCTATCATTTTCTTGGCGGAAGGCCTTCATACCTTCAAAAAGTGCCTGTCCATAATGCAATACTGAGGCAGCAGGATCAAGCGAGAGAGCTTGATAGGGGCTAATCTCAGGGTTTTGCCAAGCACCATTTTTATAATGAACTGTCAGCATGTGATCGGTAAAATACTTGCCGAAGCCGAGAGAGTCGGATTTAGGGTGTGGTTTGGGATTTTTGCTCAAGGTTTTTTCTATGACAAATGGATGCGATGATTTGGAAACAGGTGTTGCTGAAATGGTTTCCATTAAAGAGCTCCTCCCAGGTATTCAAAGGCAAAATGTACGAAGATTGATCATCCATAATGGAAGACGTTGAGCAATGCAAGGATTCAATCAGTGGGATGCCAATCAGAGGAGCCGACTTAGGGTTGCTGCCTTAACGCAACAACTCTAAGAATGTTAAAGGTCCAGGGGAAAAACTATTCAGCGATGGCCTTTGCGATTTCAAGACTGGCGTTCATACCGCAAAAATCTTTGCACTGATCGTAGCCATTGGTTTTTACGGTCACTGATTTGTCTTTGTTGAACAAAACAGTCACCACACACTTAGAAGGGGTGTATTTGTCGGTATCAGAATTATATACTTCTGTAGGTGCGGAGCTCACAATCTTATTTTTTCCGATTAGTTTACCATTAAAAGCTTCATAAGTGCAGGTGTGGGCATTCGTTGTAATAGTGTCGACAGCAACTGTGTAATGTCGACCTTTTTTTGTGACACTGACGGAGTCAGCAGTGTCCATAAGACAGAAATTTCCGTCCCAACGACCGTTATCAATCTCACAAGCCTCTTTGGTCTCATAATTCATGAAACCAATCTCGTGTTTAAAAGTATAGGTTTTGGCCAGGGCGGTGGTACTTAATGCTAAAGTCAATACTGCTATGAAATTGATTTTCATTCTTAAACTCCTTTTGTTTTGTTTGAAAACGTCCAACGAATAGGGAATTTAATGTTGTTTAGGCCAATCTTAAAGGCCTGGCTTAGCCACTTGAAATGTTTTCTCAAAGAGCTTCGCTTAGCGTCACTTTTACGCCGCATTGACGTGGAGCTGGCAAATGAGGTGAAATTTCGTGTATTGAGATCGCGAGTGCTCGCATCGGAGGCAATATGATGAGGCGGAATCCATGGTTTGTGTTATTGTTTATGGGCTTTTTGTTTGCGGCGGTGGCGTCTTTAGTCGTCGGATTGTCTTTCATGGCTGGCTACGATAATGCTGACACTCCAAAAATTGGCTCTAAATCAAATTTATTGGTGATGGAAGTTAAAGGTGTCATCTTTGACAGTGAGAAGTTTTTAAAGAAGCTCCGCAAATACACCGAAGAAGACTCCATTAAAGGGATTTTGTTGAAAATTAACTCTCCAGGTGGGGCGGTGGGGCCCGCTGAAGAGATCTACCGTGAATTAAAGCAATTCAAAGTAAAGAGCAAAAAACCCATTGTTGTTTACTCTCCAAGTCTAAATGCCAGCGGTGGATACTATATCTCCATGGCCGCTGATAAGATCGTTGTTGCTAATGGTACTTTGATTGGCTCCATTGGTGTGATCATGGAGTTTGCTAACCTAGAAAAACTTTATGATTGGGCGAAGATTGAACGCTTTTCTATCACCTCTGGTAAGTTCAAAGACGCTGGTTCTGAATATCGTGCCATGAAAGACGAAGAAAAAGCCTATTTTCAGAATTTGATCTCTGAAACCTATCAACAATTTCGGGGCGCGGTTAAAGAGTCCCGAAAGCTCGATGACTCCGCATTAGATATGTATGCCGATGGACGAGTGTTCAACGGTCAACAGGCAGTTAAATTGGGTTTTGCAGATCTTGTGGGAACTCAAGAGGATGCCGCAAGGACTTTGGCGGAGCTGGCTGGAGTCGCTAAGGATTATGAACTTTTTGAACCGCCGAAGCACCAGCCGTCATTATTGGAAAGAATCATTCAAGGAGACGAAGAGGAGGAATCACTCTTCGGGGCGGCCCCCCAGAAAAAGTTATTGCAGCTCATTAAACTTAAGGGATTTAACAAGCCCATGGCCATCATGCCTGGTTTTTGGTTGGATGAGGTGTTGGAATGACTTCTCGAGTTCGCAAGAGAGGTCAGGCTAAAGCAAACGTAAGAACTAAAGCTAAATCTAAGATTAAATCCAATGGGGTGGGAAAGTTCGACCTCCATGAGATTTGGCCGCAAGAACGCGATTTGATGATCCGACCCGATCGTTATAAGTATGTTCGCAAGCTCGTTAAACCAAAGGGCTGTGTTTTTTGCGGCTGCGCAAAGAAGAAAGAGTCCTTTGAGACTCTGACGCTGGTAAAAACGCCGTTTAGCATGGTGGTTATGAATAAGTTTCCTTATAATAATGGCCACCTTTTAGTGATTCCCCGTCGACATTGCGGGGATTTAAATGGCTTGTCGGCCGCTGAGTATAAAGACCTGATGGGCGTCCTGCGAAAATCAATGCAGGTGATCACAAAGGTTTATGGATGTGAAGGTATGAATGTGGGCATGAATCATGGAGCCGTCGCCGGTGCAGGTATTCCAAAACACCTTCATTGGCATGTGATTCCTCGTTGGTTTGGGGATGTTAATTTTTTTCCACTCATAGCAGAAACAAAAGTGGTTGTTGAAAGCCTAGAGTCCTCGTACCATCGATTAAAAGAGGCCTGGCAGGAGGTTCTATGAATTATCGTGGTCCCGGAGCACCCGTTGTGATGCCGCTGACTCCTATGGTTAAGAAATTAATTATCATTACCGTTGTTGTGTGGATTGGCGGCCAATTTATTTTGGATCGAATGCTTGAGTTTTTCTCATTTGACTCAGTTTTTGCTCTGGTCCCTGGTAAGGTGTTAGTGGACCATTTTGTTTGGCAACCCATCACCTATATGTTTCTGCACTCTGCAGACTGGAGCCATATTGTATTCAATATGCTGATGCTCTGGTGGTTAGGCGCTGAATTGGAACAGCTTTGGGGAAGTAAATACTTTTTATTTTTCTATTTGATGTCAGGCATCGGGGCCGGAATTTTTTATTGCCTTGGAATGGGGTTTTACGCCCTCGTATATAATGGGAGTCCGCTGGGGCTCTTGACCCCAGTGGTGGGGGCCTCCGGGGCTATCTTTGGATTATTGCTTGCCTACGGGAAGCTCTTTGGGGACAGGGTCATCGCCTTTATGATGGTTTTCCCCATGCCGGCCAAATATTTTGTCATGCTTTTAGGCGCCATCCAGTTTTTGTCGTTGATGGGAAGCAGTCCAATGGGGGGCGAAGTCGCCTATCTTGCCCATTTGACCGGCTTACTTTCGGGATTTTTGCTTTTAAAGGGCAAAGATTGGAGGCAAAGACGCTCGGCATCTAAAAAACGTGGACGAAATTTACGGCTTGTTGTAGATAACAATAATCCTGAATCATCAGAGAACCAAAAAGGTCCAAAGTACTGGAACTAGGAGAACGGCATGTCATTTGAAAAAGCGATGAACAAAATGAAGTTTGATATTCGACTGTTAGAATACAATCTTTCACAGGGTTTTATCACTAAAGAAGATTACAATAAGTTTTTGGCCCAACTTGAAGATAGTGCTAATTTAGTGGCGCCTCCGACTACTGAAGCTGATGAAGCTGAAGCCGATGAATTAGAGGGTGAAAATCATTAAAGCAGGACGGGGAAAATTTTTTTGAGAAGGCGTACTTGGCGGCTTCTCATTGACCTTTTGCAGCAGAATCTAAATAAAAATCGGTTACTCACTAGACGGTCATTAAATTGGTCCTAAAGGATGTCATCACTTTTTTTTGATCAATTTGATTAAGCTCACCAACTTTTCCCGTAAAAACCAAAGTATCTGCTGTAAAAAATTTCAAGCGAACGTAACAGGGCTTTTTAAGGCCCGCCAAAGCCCAGTGCTGAATCGGCACATCTCCGAGCCACTCTGAATTAGCGCGAGAGGTGATCATCGCCACCGTCACAGCATTATTCATTTCATTAAAAGTCTGAGAGCTAACAACGAGGGCCTTGCGCATTTTAGCTCTTGAGAGATCCGAGAACGGAAATGGTAGCTCTACAACATCAAAAGGCTTAAAGGTCATCATCTTCGTCTCCAGTCCATTCCGTCAGCGTTTGCTCAACGGCTTTGAGGTAATCCATATTTTTAAGAGCTAAGGCCTTTTTCAATAAAACCTCACCAGAAGAGCTAATTTCATAAATAATATGATCTCCTTCTTTGAGGCCTAGTTTTTTTCGAATCTCAACAGGGACTGTCGTCTGACCTTTTTTTGAAATGGTCGAAAGCTTTATTTCAGCCATTCTTCCTCCTCGATAGTTCTATTTTGCAGTAAAGAAGTATAAATGTAAAGAGGTAAGGACGCTTTACTTCCAAAATGTAGGCCGTTTTATAGTGTCACGTATTGAATCTTATTCAATATATGTATATGATATTATTAAATATTTCTGTTTCTAATAGTTTTGTAACGATGAAGTTGAAATCTATTTTGGTGGAGTTTTTATGGGAGGGTTGGGCATTAGTACCAAAAAAAAATCCTTCATTCACTCTGGAATGCAATAGACTATCATTTAGTCATCGTGCCGATAGAGATCTAAGTCTTGTTAAATGGATTTAGGAAATTTCCCCGCTTGCCGATAAGAACCTTGTAAGGCTAATGCTAAAAGGTAGGTTCTGTGGCTGAAGAAAAACAACCCAAACAAGAAGGAAAAAAGAGCAAGCTTGGCTTGATTCTTACTATTACCTTCATCGTTATAAATTTGGGTGTGACAGGCACAGGATTATTCTTAGCGTATAAAGGCACGATTGGTTGGCATCCACCAGTTTATACGGATGAACAAGCGACAGAAAAACTGAAGGCTGAACAAGCGGAAATGGAAAAATTGCCGCTTATTTTTACGATGGATCCATTTAAAGCTAACCTTAGCGACACTCCTGTGAGAGGTATTGAAGTCGAAGTTAGTGTTGAAATGATGAATCGTGAAGGCTATGAGGAACTTATTGATTCAGATAATCAAGCTAAAGTTCGGGATGAAATTCTTCGAATTTTACAGGGCAAATCTTATGACGATATTGCGACGGTACAAGGGAAACTCTTTTTGAAAGACCAATTTTCAGAAGCTCTCAATGCAATCCTCAAAAAGGGGATTGTGCGTGATATCTTTTTTTCTCAGTTTAAAATAGAGTAAAATAAAACAGATTTAATTAGATTCTGCCGAAAAAGAACCAAATTCAAGGCGCCAAGCTTCAGATTGAATGAGGAGTAGTTCCCCTACGCTGAGTGAGAGATGAAGTGAAGGCAACGCAGAAGTTGGGCTTTTTCAGCGGAATCTATTTAAAGAATAAAATCTTTCCGATGGCAGGACTTCCCAAGAGGAGTTTTGCGCCACTGCCCGCGAAGCTTCCACCACTGAAGTTGCTACCACTAGTCGACTGTTTGAGGTAGTAGTTCGTTGTGCCCACGGGTTTGTAGAAACGGGTGGTTGAACCCGCACTATCGTAGGCAACAATAAATGTTCCAATATTGCTACTCGATGTTGGAGAGAGGTCTCCTATGACCCCGATCGGACCAACATTTCCGGTGGTGCCGGTTAAAGTATTAAACGTATCTCCATCGACGCTAATTTTGGCATCCGAACTGCCATTGCTGGCAACAATCGTATTATTAAAAGAATCCAAGTAAGTCATGGCAGGACCCGAAGACCAAAGTGTACAGTTTAAACCGCTAGTGCAGTTGATCTGGAGCCAAGTCATGTCTGAATCACTATAAATGTAACGAGAGAGTTGCAATGCGGATTTGCTGGCATAGAGGGTAGGGGTTCCTCCTTGCATTGTTGCTGTGACAAGATCGCCGAGTCTTTGATTGCTGAGTATACCGTGATCAATTTCGTAACCCAAGCCTCCACCTGTTTGGGCACAAGTGCCGGAGTTGCGCGGACAGGTAAAAGACACAATAAGCCCGGAGTCTGAAGCTAGAATTGTGTCATGCCCTGGAGAACCAATAACTAAAAATTCGTCGAGAAAGTCCAAGGACTTCCCGAATTCATCATCATCTTGAGGGGTAGTGTTTTTGAGTGTCTGCGAGGGAATGACAGTGCCGCTGTCGTCTCTAAAGATGATGACCGCTCCTGATTTACTACTTGCATCGCCTGGAGCGCCAACAGCATAAAGGTAAGAATCAGTGCTGAGTTTAAGAATTCCGAGAGCACTTCCAAAATTGGAGTCACTTCCAATCGGATCGTTAATGTTGCTCTGGAAGTTCCACCCTTCAGAACTAGGATTGTAAGCATAGACTTTCACCAAGCGAAGATTCTTAACCGTCACTAACATTCTCAGGCCATCGGCAGAAACTGCGAGAGCACTTCCAAAAAGGTCGTTGCTATTGGCATAGTTCACATCAGTTCCTTGAGTGAATTGAATCACTCGCCAACCATCACTTGTAACCACGCTTTGATTTCCGGCAATATCGCTGATAATAACTTTAGTTACGTAGGTTTGATATTGGTTAGTAGCATTAGTGAGATCGGCCAAAGAGAGTCCAGTGAGTACCAAGTTGGTTTGGGCGTTGGCATAACTCTGTGAGTAGACCAGGTTTCCAAAGCCATCTACTACTTGTAAAGTATAGTTGTTTAATCCGCTGCCCACATCAGAAGAGCTGTTCCACGTAATAGGAGGTGAAGCCGTTAAGCTCGTGCTTATGGTGCCATCGACAAGATTGATTCCTACTACGGATGGTTTAGAGGCATCTACTTTAAGAGTGGGAAAGTTAGTTGTTGGCAGAGCTAAATTAGCATTATTGAGCGTAAGATCGGTGATGTTTCCTGTGAGGGAAAGCGTAGCCGCATTGATTGAAACTCCATCGGAATCAACTTGGTCTGAAAGAACAGTATATTTGCAACTCAGCAAATTGGTATAATTAGCAGGAATCGGACAAGTCGCATAAACTCCATTGTTATTCACTTGCAGAGGAAGTTGGAGATTCGAGGCACCCGTGAATTTGCAGGGTTCAGAAAAATTGACGTTGAAGGTGATTGTCTCGCCGGCTTTAACCCAAGTATCCGTGCTGGAGGCGGTGACGGAGAGAATCGAAGGTGCTGTGGTATCGATTTTTACCTCTTGAGTATCGGCAATTGTCAGATCAGATTTCAATGGGTTCTTTGCGGCATCGATGAGTTTAATTGAGTCTGGGATGGTCAAAGGGCTCACCAATGTAATGCCGTCGCCGTCGTTGTCTCCCAATTTCACCTGGTATTCAAAATGGAGTTTGGTGGGAGTCGACTGCGATTCAATAAAAATAGCGTCCTTCAGCGTGCCTTCGGCACGAAGCTTCAAGGTCGGAGATGCAACAACTTTGTCCCAGGTTAAGGCTTCACTGAGATTGACATCGAAAGTGAGGACTTCCCCTACTCCGTAAGTTTTTTTAGTGAATCCACTAATAGAGAGTATTTGTGGGCTCACGGAATCTAAATAGTAGCTGACAGTTTTTACGCAACTGGATTTGTTAGCTGCAAGATCAATGGTTTGCAAATAAATTTCATTGATGCCTTGGAGGAGTTTATCTTTGGGTAGGTAGAGCAGAGCTTTGGTGTGGTTCACTTTTGCTGATGCTAGTTCAACCGAACAGAGAGTATCACTAAAAGCTCTAATGGTAGATTCTTCATCATTGTCAACTTTCAATTCAAGCATTGGCGCTTCAATATTAGATTGAAACTGAACCTGTCCTGGTACCAGGGTGTAAGAGTTAATTCGAGTGAGCATGGCCGGTTGAGCCACAGTGTCTTTTAACCAGTCGCGGGATTCCGCAAATTCTCCCCGACTCCATAAACCATATTTAGATTTGGAGATAATGCAGAGGCGGTAGTTCCCATCAGTTAAGAAGCTATAATTCAAGTCACTCGCAAGGATGGGCTGATTGACGGATCGCTCCTCGCCATAAAGTGTTTGTTGGGAACAATCTTGAGTTTCGCTTTTGCCAAATCCAAAGCGGTAAGACTCTAACTTTTCACCCTTTACGGTAATGGTGAAGTCAGTTTGATTACTATATTTCGGAGGTAAGCCTGTTAAGTCGACTTTCATTTTACTAAAAAGGTTTACGCGGTGAGCTTCACTTTGCCCCCAAGACCCTTTGGTTCTGAGATAGATCGCTTCTGACATATGACTTTGTTGAAAAAAGGTTACCTTGGCGGAACCAGACTGACAATTGATGGGGGCGAGTTCGATCCATGGCCCGTCAGCTTGATTAGAGTATTGGAGTGAAGTCATTCCTTGAGCACATTTTACTTCAAACTCAAATTCGCCCTCAGAGTTTCCTACTAGGTCGCTGGTACTTTGTTGGGCCTGAACAAAACTAAGATCACTCGTCGAAAGATTCAGAGACTGAATTTGAGGTGATCCATTAGTACAACTCACCAACAGAAGGCAGAGGCCGAAAGGATTATTCAGTTTGTTGATGATAGTTTTGGATGGCATGAGTCTGGCTCCTCAAGTCTATTATCGTCATAAATCTGATTAAATTGAACTGTTGCAAAGAATTGCTGCAAAGAATTGCTGCAATCATCTGGCTATTCACTCAACAATTTTTGCGAGATTTGTTTTACTGAGTCGTCGCTTTATTTTACAAAAAAACAAGGTCTGTTATTTGCCTAGTCGTTTTTTTTTTGAAAAACAACTATTTGGACTCATCAAATTAAACTTAGTTCCGCAATTTTGACGAATGTTCAGGCAGAATAGGCGATCAATGAGGCTCAGAAAAAAAACGCTATTGTCAGCTT
The DNA here is from genome assembly GCA_964648725.1 of uncultured Pseudobdellovibrionaceae bacterium. GTDB lineage: Bacteria > Bdellovibrionota > Bdellovibrionia > Bdellovibrionales > Bdellovibrionaceae > CAUJGP01. Next base: position 15,852 of record CAZYOE010000096.1, read on the forward strand.
GAAATGAAACTCTGACTTCCTAAAAACATAGTTAGAAATATTATCTTGAGAGCTTGAAGGAAAAACGATTACTATTTAGTCACTATGAATGAATTAATATTTTTAGAGTCGAAAGTAAAGATGCCTTTGATGGAGCTGCCAGTTCGAAGCATTTTGGTTCCTTTGGGAGAAGAAGGTGTGCTCATCTCTCCTGGGTCCCAGCTCACAGAAAGCCAATACAATATTGATTGGAAGGTTACGGACATTGTGGCTCCTAACGATTTTCATACCGCAGGCATCAAAAAAGCCAAACAACATTATCCAGCAGCTCTGGCTTGGGGAAGTGAAGGATCGGCAAGCAAGATGCCTGATTTAGCATGGAATCGCGTGCTCGGTAAAGATCCGTGGCCTTATGAAGAAGTGCTTGCTTTGATTCCACTCGGAGGGATGCCAAGGGTGAATGAGTGTGTCTTTGTTCATAGAGCCTCCAAGTCGCTTATTGTTACTGATCTTTGTTTTAACCAGACCAATGTTGAGGGGTTGGGAGCCAAATTAATACTCTCCCTTATGGGGACTTATAATAAGTTGGGTATCAGTCGTTTTTTTGCATCCTTCATTAAAGATAAGGTGGCTTTTAGTGCCTCCATTGCAAAACTCATGACTCATGATTTTGATAACATCATCGTTAGCCATGGAGACAATGTTTACGGAAAGGGTAAGACGCGATTGCTAGCGTGCTTAAAAGATCGATCGCTATAATTCCAAAACTAACTCAAAGGTGTTGTCATTGGATGAAGTTTTTTCGGGGGTAGTGCTAATTTCTGCTAGCCTTGGGTAAATGAGCTGTGCCAATTATCGTTGGCCTCACAGAAATCAATTCATTAAGTACAACAAATGATTGAAATGATCTCTCGCCATGTAATGAATTGCGTGATGAAAAAGTTTGTAAATCAAAACCTAGTTAAAATTCTGATGCTTGCAATTCTGGCTTTGGGCGCGTGTGATAAAAAGGATAAAAAGTCTTCTCCGCCGCCACCTCCGCCACCACCGCCGCCTCCAGCGCCGATCACTTCAACGACGAATTTGTCAACACCGTTGCCAAGTCAATTTACCATTGAAAATGAAATTTCAGTTCAGCAGTTTAATTCCAGCTTATATAATATTCCTCGTCTCGAGATTTCCGCTTTAACTCCAGGCCTGCCAAACACGGTCCTTCGACATGTTGAGCAGCATCTCATTGATGGAACCCTCCTTCAATCAATGGATTTGAATTACGAAGTTAAGTTTCAAGCAACGAAGAAAAATAAAATCGATGTTACTAAGACGGTTTTAAATTCGCTTTATCAATCAAAGTACGGGAGTGGCCCCTTTGCAGACACCAAACCTGTTTCGGTGGTTTACAGGGTTGGAGAACTGGAAGATGCGATGGGAGATAGTGATTTCGAAACCATCGCCGGAGTCATGCCAGATCCTCAAATGTGGTCAGCGAATGCGCCTCCGAGTTTTCAGTTTCAAATGCAGAATTGCTGGGTGACGCAATCAACAACTCCTACTCCAGCTCAACCCCAGGGTAATTGGGGGGCGGGTATTCAACTGAAGGTCTATGCCGGTCGGTATCTGGTTCCTGGCGGTGCGCCGGTACAAGCTTTTATTATGCATAAACAACAATTGTTTTCATTGAGTTGCTATACTCAAGGGATGTCATGGACGCCACCTGTTCAGCCGGGAGCAGGCCAGCCCCAGCCCACGACATCGAACTCTCAAATTCAGGTAGAATATGAGGAGGTCTCAATTTCTGTTCCAAAGGCCATTATCATTGGAAATTTTGGTGATGGTTCCGATTCCCAATTCCGGCAATACCAGCGGACTACACTCAAAGTAGTGGGTGGCCCCATTATATCGAGCAATTCTATGATGATAGTGAGCCCAGTTGCTCCCTAAGTTAGATTCTGCTGAAAAAGGCCAACTTCTGCGTTGGCTACGCTTCATCTCTCACTCAACGTAGAGGAACTACGCCTCGTTCGATTTGAAGCTTGCCGCCTTGAATTTAGCTCTTTTTCAGCAGAATCTAAGTTAGGTTACCGCTTTGTAAATATATAAATAATAGTTGTTTATTATATAGCAAAACCTGCTTGAATTTTGAAAAATACAAAGCGTGGTGTCCATTTGGCAATGGTCAAAGCCGTGTTGATGGACTCCCTGGTTGGAACATCCGTGAGATAATCCAGGATATGAGCGTCTTGTTTGAGAGCATAGACGGGTTGAATGATCGAAATCCAATCTACTCGAAGTGGAATTAGGTATTTTTGCGAAAAAATCCATTCATTCCCAATACCAAATTGAAGGCCGATGGATTGAATTTCGAAGGCCTCACCATAGGGATACGCTCCGATCACTTTATTGTAGAGTCTGTTTCCAAATTGCAGATTAGTTAGAAGATGCGAGACTCCAAATTGGTAGTTAAAACTATTGCGAGAGCCAAAACTTCGATACAGCAGCGAAATACGTCGATCACCGAATGCACCAAGATCTGAGACCAAAAAAGGGGTGAATCGGCCACTGAGAATTTCTAATTCGTAGATGCGATCTGGTTGATTGGAATATCCAACACTGACGCCAAATTTTCCGGGCACTAGAAAATCGATAGGACTGTAATTAAAAGTGAACCAACTATGGGCTTGTGCACGCAAGATTGCTGATTCTCCAACTTGAGGGGATTTGATTTGTTCAACATTGGCGCTGGTTTCGACAAGGGTGTCCGGCGTCGACAAATTAGAGAAGTCTGAGTTTGGAGAGTGGGCCAATGCCAAGTTTATTAAGAGCCAAATCCAGTTCATATAAACTCCGTGCGCCGGGATAAACCGGCAGATTGGTTGTTAATGTAATG
>CAZYOE010000097.1:0-872 GCA_964648725.1 uncultured Pseudobdellovibrionaceae bacterium
AAGATACATCAAGCCCAATTATCAATAGGTTACACTTTTTTGATGGAGACCCTTAGGGCTGTCAACTTCTTAGCCGGCTGCGAATTTCTTTGCGGCACAACTGTCTTATTTTGAGACTAGATACATTGAGATTGATTTAAATTGGTACAGTTAATGCCTCTAATGAAATTAAACGTAACAGGAGGCAAAGATGATTCAGTCAATATTAAAAGTAGGGATAGCTCTTAGTCTCTTTGTCTTCGTCACTGGCCAGGTGGGTTGTGGAAACAAGTCTTCGACGTCCTCGCAACGAGGAGCAGGGCGACTCAACCAGGGCTATTGCGATCCTAATTACACAACGAACTGCAATCTCCAAGGTATGAATGGACTAAATAACAGTTATTTGAACAACAATTGCGGAGCAAACAATATCATGACGGACTATGGTTGCCGGCCGCGTGGTAGCTGCCCAGCGAACTACGGATTTGATCAGCAAACAAATCAGTGTTTGCCAGCAGCTCAGTATAACAACGCGAACTACAATCAACAGTATTATCAAAATGGCTATGACCAGAACTCATACTACAATCCCAATTACTATGACCAGAATTATTATAATCAGTACAATCAGAACTACTATGATCCCTATCATAGCAACTATTACGGTTACTAGTTTGGTGAAAATCGTTTGTGTGGTTTAGCCAATAAAGATACCAAGAGTTCTAGCTAACTGTACCCAGCGATGATTTGGGTCCACTAAGCGAGCGGGTCCCATTAAATCTTCCAGCGGAGCCATGCGAACCTGGCCATCCCTATAAACAACAGCATTTCGCCATTGTCTTTTGAGGGCCTGTTTGGCAACTTCAACGCCCATTGCTAGCGTGAGAAATCGA
>CAZYOE010000097.1:882-10413 GCA_964648725.1 uncultured Pseudobdellovibrionaceae bacterium
CTGCTCGTTGGAGATGACCAAGTACCACATGACGGGATTCGTGACTTGTGGCGTGTTCAATAGTACGTGCGAGCTTTTGGGCAATCCCGCCAAATCGCTCAGGTTGAGGGCTGTCTTCAATGCGATAAGCGATCGTTACTTCTTCACCTTGTGCTTTTGCTCCTTCGGCTACAATAATGACCAAACCCCGCCGTGACTGAAGCTCTTTTTGAAGATAGGCGATTAAATCATTGGTGCTGAAGTCAATTTCTGGAATCAAAATAGCGTCCGCATAACCAGCAAGGCCTCCGCCAAGGGCAATCCACCCTGCAGTTCGTCCCATGGTTTCAACGACAATCACTCGGCGATGGGCTTCCGCAGTGGCTTTGAGAGAATCCACAGCATTGGAAACAACAGAGCAGGCTGTATCGTAACCAAAGGTAATATCAGTTCCTGACAGATCATTATCGATAGTTTTAGGAACACCGAGGACATTGATTTCATTGTGCAGATCTTTTAGGTTCGCGAAAGTTCCGTCACCACCGGCAATAATGATTCCATCAAGTTGGTACTCTTTGTATTTTTTAATAAATTCAGACTCTCTTCCTTTTAATCCAAATTTATTTGATGTTCCTAGTATCGTGCCAGCGAGTTGATGGCACCCTTGAACTTCTTTCCATGTTAGCACACGAGTTTTTCCCAGTACAAAACCTTCGAATCCATCTTCTATACCCAAAACCGTGGCACCATTTTTCAGTAATGTTTTTGATGCTGATTCAATAATTCCATTGAGGCCGGGAGCATCCCCGCCGCCAGTCATGATTCCAATTTTCATAAGTTCACCGTTTGAATTATTTAGTGGTCAATTTGTTCCCAACCTACCACTTTGCCGGCTTCAATGTAAACAATTCTACTTTGGAGGCGATACCCGTCAGGGGACGGTGTGTAACGTTTATAGCGCCATCGCTCATTTCCGTAGATTGGGTTTCCAGCCACATCGATGGCGTCGGGAGTTCCCCATGAACGGCGCACGATTTCATTGGGCATTCCAACGGTAATGTCCTTCGCGGCAATCAGGTCTTCAGTTTCTTTATCGATATCAGTGGCGCGTTTGCCAACAGCCTTTTTTCTCAACCAGGCTTGACGAGCATAATATCCGTTTTGCTTAAGAAACTCGAGATGTTCATCTTCGTCTTTGAGCCAAGGTAAGTTTTTGTAGTATTGTTTGCGCTCTCGATCGTCAGAGAGAACGGATTCTAAACTTTTTATTTCCACAGCTTTTTTGACCTTTTGGAGTCCCTCAAGAGTATTTAGGTCATCGACGTTCATACCCAGTTCCGCCATAATCTTATTTAAGTTTAAATTTAGATTCCTTGGGATGTTCGATGGTGATTTGTCTAAGCTTGTGTTTACGCCTTGAATAGCATAGCCGCTCTCTGCAGATCTCTCAATGTGGATGCATGAAGAAAAACTGAAGGTAGCAAAGAGGAGAAAAATCCATTGTCTCATAACAACTCCTTTTGTTTATAGTTCGCTCATAGATATCGTTGAACTTTTCGGCATCTTCTGGAATTTCTAGAGGTTAAGACTAGAGTTTTTACCTCCGCCTTGTCTGAGCACTAGGCCAATGTCTTAGTCCACTTGTATATGCGAATTAGTTCTGCTCAGGCACAATACCTTTGGCCAAAAGTTCTTGCAGGAGAACTCCCAAGTGCTCTCGATTACGGAATCTATATTGATTCTGGTTTAACGGTGAAATAGGGACGAAAGACAAGAGCTTAAGAAATGGGCTAGGTCAATTTGACTCTTCTCCCTGGGGCCTTCACTATTAAAGAAGTCCAGCAAGGAGAATTGGATTGGCAAGTCCACCCGGGGAAGAAAAACAAGCTCCAAGAGTGAAGGCAAAGTTGTCTCATCCGGATGCTTTTTTGGATGAACTTGATGGCGACCCTAATCAGGACCCTGATGCACTCCTAGCGCAAGTCTCTCCCAATATTGAACAAGAAATGGGCCAGCTTAATGCAGACTTTGCCGGACTGAAACTCGATATCGAAACTCTGGATTTGGATGGGGACGAAGAGGTTGAGGTTTCTCGTTCATTCAAAGAAAAATGGCATTCGGTCCGCCGCAAATGGAAAAATCGGGTAAAGGATTTTGTTGCCAAGATTTTTTATCACATAAAATATTTCTTCATTTGGTTAGCTCTCGAAGCTCCCAAGAAATTGACCAAGATTGGCAAAATGATTGGTCAAAGGCTAAAAAGTATTTACGATATCTTTGCCAAGTGGTCTAAGAAAAGAAAAATTCTGTTTGTGGCTGCTGTTGTTGGGTTAGGCACGGTATCTTTTTTTTATTACCAACTCATTAAAACCCGAGTCTTATATAAAGAAAGCTTTCATTATTATGGTTCTATGGAAGAAATCGCGGACTATTCTTTTTCATTCGAAGCTGATACCCCTTTTGAGCCATTTTACAATTCACCGAGGGTCAAGGCCTACTCATTTCAGATGAAGCCAGTGGTGGTTAATTTGAAAAGAAAAGATGTTGAAGGCGAAAACCCAATGGGTTTTTTTGAATTTGTATTCGAGGGAAATTCCGGTGATGTTGTCGTTGAGATGAAAACTCGTGAAAGTGAGTTTGTCGATATTCTGGGGCGAGTTATTGAGGGCCATTCCTATGAAAGTTTAGATACTCAGGAAGGCAAAATGGCTCTTAAAGAAGACCTCCGGCGTGAACTAAACAAACAACTTACTGACGGAATTATTCGCCGTGTGGAGATCAGTAAGTTTTTTATTAAACCATAATCTCATGATTGCTCACTACAACAGTAGGCGCATTTTTTAGCAGTAGCGGGAATTTTCGAAAGACATTGAGGGCAGTCCTTCGTAGTAGGAGGTGCCGAGGCTTGGCTTTCTGACCTTTTTGAAATGGGTGCAACGTCCTTGGCTTTATTGGCCATTTTTACGATCATGAAAACGGCGAAGCCGATAATCAAAAAATCGATGATCGATTGCAGAAAATTGCCATACATTAGGACTGGGGCGGAGGCCTTCTTTGCGGCATCGAGACTTTCATAGGAGTTAAAGTCGAGGGCCATAAATAAATTTGCAAAATTGATTTTTCCGGCAAACAAGCCGACGACTGGCATTATGATATCGCCAACAAGTGAGGAAACTATTTTTCCGAAGGCGCCACCGATAATGATACCCACGGCTAAATCAAGCACATTGCCCTTGGCGATAAAGTCCTTAAACTCTTTCCACATAAACAACTCCTAGTTAAATTGAATTTGAAGTTGTTTATAGGTATAGATGAGGATGTCGTAATTAATCAATTCTGATTAATTCGTTGTCTTAAATTGTAACTTTTTGCCCCTAGGGATCTTTAATTGTTTCTGTTTCTTGTTTTTCTAAATCAATTTTGTAGGTTTTGAGTCGATCGTGAAGGGTGCTTTTGGGCATTCCCAAGTCATTGGCAGTTCTTCGTTGATTGCCCCTGTTTGCAAGCAGTCGAGTGAGAATCATCTGTTTTTCCATCTCTTTTATTAAGTTTGTTTTTCCATTTAGGATTGGGGGCGTTTCAGGGATTTCAGGGCTCTGAAGGGGCATTGTATCAATCAGAGATTGAGCGAGTTCATCATCGATGGTTTTTCCTGGATAAAGAGCCGCAGCACGCGAGACTACGTTCTTCAGTTCTCTTATGTTACCAGGCCAACGGTGGCGCTTTAAAGTTTGAACGGCTTGAAAAGAAAACCGCACTCGGGCTTCTTTGCAGAGGGCGTAAAAAATATCTTCGAAGTCTTCCATTCGCTCAGAGAGAGCTGGTGTTATTAGTGTAATTACATTTAAGCGGTAGAATAAATCCGCACGAAAGGTTTTATCGGCAATCTTTTGATGTAAGTTTTGATGAGTGGCAGCAATGATGCGAACATCCGTTTTCATGACTTTGTCGGAACCAACAGCACGAATTTCATTATTTTCGAGGGCGCGGAGGAGTTTTGCCTGCAGGCCGTAAGGAAGGTCTCCAATTTCATCCAGAAAGAGAGTACCCCCTCGCGCCGTTTCGAAAGCCCCTTTTCGGTCGTTCACGGCTCCAGTGAAGCTGCCTTTCACGTGACCAAAAAGTTCACTTTCAATTAAGTTTTCAGCAAGGGCGCTACAATTCACGCTTATAAAGGGACCATTGGTTCGCGTGGAATTTTCATGAATGGATTTTGCTACAATTTCTTTTCCTGATCCCGATGGACCTAAAATCAAAACTGGAAAGGAAGTTCTTGCAAGGCTAGGAATAGTCTCTAGTTTCTGTTTCCACGCGAGGTTACGACTTTTGAAGAACGGATTAGCTTCACATTTAGCGAGTTGGGCATCGTTGTTAAACTCAAATATTGTTTCATTCAGTTTAATGATATCACCGGGATTTAAGATGGCCTCCAAAATTCTTGTCCCATTAACAAATGTTCCCGAACTTGAGCGAAGGTCCCGAATTACAAATTGACTTTGCTCTTTTCGCTCGATGCGGCAATGGCGCTCATCCGATGAGCCGGGGGGAAGAGTAATGGTGACTTCGGGGGCTGTCCCGATAGTTATTAGGGGGGAGATCAAAGCATAGGGAATGATTTGATCGTTCAGATTGAGTTTTAAGAAGTAGTTAGTTGCCGTCATGCGGTCCTCCTTGCGAAAAATGTCTATAGGCAAGGCTTGTGCCAGCGCCAGAATCGACTATTTTTGAAGAGAACCCCGGAAAGTCTTGTTTTTGAGACTTTATTCTTGGAAAAGAAACAGATGGAACCAAAGTCAAAAAAAACTAAGAAACATGCCCGCTACCTTAAAAGTGCCTTTTTCCCCAAGGACTTTCCTCCGGGAGGGGTTCCTGAAATAGCCCTCACGGGAAGATCCAATGCTGGAAAATCATCACTCGTGAATGCTTGGACCGGAACCCAAATGGCTCGAGTAAGCCAAGCTCCTGGGAAAACCCGTCTTCTTAATTTCTATGATATGGGTGATTACAGGCTCGTAGATATGCCTGGTTATGGTTATGCTTCACGGGGGCGTAACGAACTTGAAGATTATCAAAAAATTGTTGAAGATTATTTTGCGGTTCGTGCCGATGTCGTATGCTTACTTTTAATCATGGATGTTCGACGCAAATGGACCGAAGATGAAGAAATGCTTATGCGCTACGCTGGTCATATTGGGAAGCCTCTGGTTGTCGTTGCCAGCAAGATTGACAAAATTAATCAAAGTGAAAAACATGCATTAGTAAAAGCACTTGAAAAAAGCCTTCACGGTGCTCCTTACTACTTGATATCGTCAACTTCTGGTCGAGGCATCCATGAACTCGATGAGGGAGTTTATCGTAATTATGTTCTTCCTTATTTAGAGGAGCGAAAGGGGTTATGAAAAAAACCGTTGGAGTTATACCTGCTCGCTTTGCCTCAACACGTTTCCCTGGTAAACCCTTACATAAGATAGCCGGTCGCCCGCTTTTAGAATGGGTGATACGGGGGGCACAGGAAGCAAAAACCTTAAGTGAGTTAGTGGTAGCCACTGACCATGAGGAAATCGCTGAATTGTCGACACGCTTAGGCGTGAAAGTGGCTATGACTGACTCAGAACTGCCTTCGGGTTCAGATCGGGTATGGGATGCGGTAAAAGGAATTGCTTGTGATGGCGTCGTTAATATCCAAGGTGATGAACCTCTCTTAAAAGGAGAAATCATTGACCGGCTCGTCACGGGTTTTTGGAATTCAAGGGCTGAAATGGCGACATTGCTAAAACCATTGGAGCTAGAGGATCTAAACAATCTTAATGTGGTTAAAGCGGTTATAAATCATAAAAATGAGGCGATTTACTTTAGCCGGCTTCCAATACCTTATACAAGGATGTCGCCAGGAAGCAAAATTGAAGCGTGTTGGCAACATCTTGGGCTTTATGTCTATCAAAAAAATTTCTTAAAACTTTTTTGCGAGACAGCACCAGTCAATTTAGAGAAGGCTGAAAGCTTAGAACAATTGCGTGCTCTGTGGTTAGGCGCTAAGATTCAAACCATAATTGTGAATTATAAATGTATGGGCGTAGATACACCTGAGGATGTTCTAAAGGTTGAGCCTTACTTGAGAGGATGAAGATAATGGGAGTTCGTCGGCGCAAGCAACCAGAGTTAAAACAAAAATTCATCTTTGTCACAGGAGGCGTAGTTTCTTCTGTGGGTAAAGGCTTAACAGCAGCTAGTTTAGGGGCACTTTTAGAAGCTCGCGGTGTTAAAATCACCATCATGAAGTTCGATCCTTATATTAACGTAGATCCAGGTACGATGTCGCCGTTTCAGCATGGAGAAGTCTATGTCACTGAAGACGGTGCTGAAACAGATTTGGATTTAGGTCATTACGAGCGTTTTACATCATGCACGCTTTCACGAGCACATAGTGTTTCAACGGGTCAAATTTATGAATCCGTCATTAATAAAGAACGTCGCGGCGATTATTTGGGCGGTACTGTTCAAGTTATTCCTCATGTAACTGATGAAATTAAATCCCGTGTCTACTTAGCTGGTCAAGGTGCCGAAGTTGTGATTGTTGAAATTGGTGGAACTGTCGGCGATATCGAAAGTCTTCCTTTTCTTGAGGCAATTCGCCAAATGCGCTTAGATGTGGGGCCGGAAAACTCTGTTCTGATCCATGTGACGTACCTTCCATTTATTGGAGCGGCGGGTGAATTAAAATCAAAACCAACTCAGCACTCAGTAAAAGAGTTGCGAGAGATTGGTTTGCAGCCTGACTTCTTAGTCTGTCGATCTGAAAAACCAATAGATACTAGCGTTCGTGCCAAGATTGCGTTGTTTTGCAGCGTAAAACCTGAAAACGTTATTGCCGCCGAAGACGCTAGTACCATTTATGAAGTGCCGTTAAAACTCAATGCCGGTCAACTCGATGCGCTGTTGCTAAAACGTTTGAATATTCAAACAGACGCGCTTGATATCAAGGGCTGGGAGAGAATTGTAAAATCACTTAAACAACCTAAACATGAAATAACCATTGGCGTTGTTGGTAAGTACGTTGATCTAAAAGAGTCGTATAAATCCTTGCATGAGTCATTAGTTCATGGAGGAATCGCAAACAATTCAAAAATACAAATTGTCTACCTTGATTCTGAAAAGCTCAGTGAAAAGAATATTGATGAAGCTCTGAACGAAGTTGATGGGGTACTTGTTCCCGGTGGATTCGGAGAACGAGGCGTTGAAGGTAAAATCTTGGCCATTCAATACGCCCGAGAAAATAAAATTCCCTTTTTTGGAATTTGTTTTGGAATGCAGTTAGCTGCCATTGAGTACGCTCGTAATATTTGTGGAATTCGCGATGCAACAAGCCGTGAGTTTAACGGTAAGGGCAATAAACACGCATCCAATTATATTATTGATTTTATGGATGAGCAACGGTCGCAAACGGCTAAAGGTGGCACTATGCGATTGGGAAGCTATCCATGTTGGCTCAAAGAGGGCTCAAATGTTCGTAAAATCTACGGCGACTCCATCATCCATGAGCGGCATCGTCATAGATATGAATTTAATAACCGCTTCCGTCCGCTATTAGAAAAAAAGGGAATGCTGATTGCGGGTATCAATAAAGACAGAGACCTAGTTGAAATTATCGAAGTCCCAAAACATCCTTGGTTTGTGGGTGTTCAGTTTCACCCTGAGTTTAAGTCGAAGCCATTGGCCCCACACCCGCTATTCTCGTCATTCATAGGGGCCGCTTTGAGTATTCGAAATGCCCGAGGAAAAACTGTTACCAAGACAAAGCCGGTAAAAGCTGAAAAGACCAAGCGCAGCTCGACAGGCAAAGGATTGGGGGGTAAGGGAATGCGAGCCGCTCAATTAGAGAATTAACTTAGGATCTGAAAATGAATTTAAAAGAGGAAGCGAAGCGCGTTTTGGCGATCGAGGCACAGGCCGTTGCGGCCCTTGGCCCTCGAATAGATAATAAGTTTATCGAAGCTGTTGATATTGTCTATGGTTGTCGAGGTAAGGTTGTAACCACTGGTATCGGAAAAAGTGGAATTATCGCTCGCAAGTTAGCGAGTACTTTTTCAAGCACAGGAACACCTTCGGTATTTCTACATCCTGCGGAGAGTAGCCATGGTGATCTTGGAGTCGTTGGTTCTGACGATGTCATTGTCGTTTTTAGTTATCGCGGCGAAGCTGATGAACTCACTGCTATTCTAAATTATGCCGCTCGTAAAGGTCTCAAAGTGATTGCGTTTACGGGCTCGCAAGATAGCCGTTTGGGACGCTCATCGCAAATTATTCTTGATTGCTCCATTAGCACAGAAGCCTGCCCCTTAAACTTAGCTCCTACGGCCAGCACTACAGCAGCTCTAGCCATGAGTGACGCATTGGCAATGGCCGTATTGTTGAAGCGTGGGTTTAAAGCAGAGGACTTTGCTGAATATCACCCAGGAGGCTCCTTGGGTCGCAAACTCTTGCGTGTCCGCGATGTGATGCATTCAGGTGAGGCATTGCCATTGGTTAAGTTAGATACCCCGATGATACAGGTGGTATCAGTGATGACGGCCAAAGAGGTTCGTGGAACTGCTGGAGTGACTAACGAAAAAAACGATTTAGTTGGTGTTATCACTGATGGTGATTTACGAAGACGTCTCGAGAAATCGCAAAATCCGCTTGAGGGAATTGCCAAAGACATCATGACCATGAATCCAAAAACCATCGATGCTGAAGAAATGGCAGAGAAAGCTCTTTTTATTATGGAAGAGTTCCGTATTCAAATGCTGTTTGTGGTGGATAGTCAGTCAGTTAATCCCAAACAGCCTGTGGGTCTCATACACCTGCAAGATTTGCTTAAAAATAAAGTTCGCTAGTTTTTAATGGGCCCAAGATGTGGGCCTAAATAATCATTGCAAACATACCCTATTCCACGGATCCCAATAGTAGCCTGCAGAGCAAATATTAGAGCCATTCATTTGAATTCCGATTTCTGAAATGTCTGAAGCATTTGATGCGAGAGACAACTTTATTTTTATTCCCGTAAAAATAGAAGGGGTTTTGTAGTAAAACGTCTGGGAAGGCATGGCATGAACATAGGTAATGGCAGAAGTGCAACCGGGATCACTGTAAAAAGATCCTCCAGCCCCATAATCACTTAAATTCACATCTTCCATTCCATCCCCATCCAGGGTTGAATTAATCCCGACTGACATTTGAACGCAAGTACCTCCCCCAACGTCTCCATGACCTGTAGTTTGTGAAAGCAATGATAATGCCTGATTTGTGCAGGAAGTGCCATTCCAAGCTTGGCCAGCACCGCATGTGTGAGCTGCGCTACAACTTGAAATGGTATTATCCCAACTTTGTCCTGCAGTAGTGCATCTGCAAGCAAAAATTTGAGGATTACCAATCACGTAGCTACAAGTATCAGAATTTGAAGTGTTATAAACATTTGTGAGAACGGCAATGCCATCGTTATAAATGTTCGTTGCATCTCCGTCAGAAACTGTAAGTTTCACGGGCCCCCCTGTAGTCGGGGTTCGATAATAAAGG
>CAZYOE010000097.1:10423-18695 GCA_964648725.1 uncultured Pseudobdellovibrionaceae bacterium
ATAGTTTGAGTGACACCAAAAGTATATTGAGTGAAAGATCCATTTTGTCCGTTACAGTCGGTGGAATTGCTATAAAAACTCCCGTCACCGCGATCGGCATTCAAGTTAACGAGAGTCGTATTACCAGTTGGGTTCGCGATATCAATGGGCATGCAACTATCAACGGAAACGGTGGACCAAAAATTATTGAATGCAAAACAATTGTTGCAACTGCCTTGGTGATTGGTATTCAAAGTTTTCATAGAGGCTGCACTGTTAAAGATCGCTCCATTTTTGCCGATTGGGCAAAGTACACCCACTGGATTTTGCATACTTAGGTTTGGCATATTCATAGTTGCTGCATTCTGAGAGGCTTCAAAATCGTCCATATAGAAAATGTCTGGATCGCTATTCATGGCTCTGCGATCAAGTTCGTTGCAGCGAAAACCGTGATTAAATTTTTCCCTGAGGCTGTCCAAAATATTAGGATTGACTGCAAATAGTCGTAGTTTACTGAGATGAGCGTTAGCCCCCGGAAGAAAATTCCAAGTAAAAGTTCCAGCACCATTAGCAACGCTGAGACCAAGGAGATCTCCACTTGCATTTCGTTGGAATGGGCCATTAAGCTCCATGGGTCCGTGTGATAAAATTGAATCATATTTAATTGTATCAGTGGTTCCACAATTTGCTAAATTTGGATCACCTCCTCCACTTACATAAACTTGGGTGCTATCAGCTGCAGAGGCACCGTTATAGGAGAGAGCAAGGTTAGATGTGTCTTTAACGAGATCAGTGAACGGACCTTTAGTTCCGTCAAAACAGACTTTGTTAATAGCGGATTTAGAGGGGCCAAAGAAACCGACATACTCTAGAATTGGATCTTGTCTTCGTAGGGTGCCATTCTGTTCTTTACGGTAGTGTAATGGCCAGTTCATCTGCAATAGCGAACTATCAAGCTTTTTGCTGAAGATGCTCGGATCAATAGGGCCACCGAAGAGAGAAGCACCATCAACCACATAATCAAAGGGGACTCCGACAAGTCCAAAGGCAGAAAACCAACCATTAAATATTTCCGTCGTCATTATGAGCATCTGCTGTTTGCCTGTGGGAGAATAGCGAACTTCTAATTTGCCTGTAGGACCAGTCGCTGTGGCACTGAGAAAACGACCAGTGAGGCGGGTTTCTTTTAAGCTGGCTGATGTTACAACTGGGGTCAAATAGAGTTCTGCCGTTTCGTCAGGTAGCTTTAGAGATTTGACTTGATCATTGTAATACATACTATAGCTACCATCGGCTTCTGAATACATGGCCAAAACTTGAATGAGCCGGTCATCGCCAGATGGCACTATTGCGTTACAGGAATTTGAATTACACAATGGGTTTGGGCGCTCGCTGTCCCAGACCAACAAAATGGGGGCTGCGATTCCGGGGCCAGAAATATTAATAACAAGGTGCTCAAGAGTGCTAGATGTAACTAAATTTCCTTTAGTTGAGGTAAGGGTATTTACTGGCATTCGAATGGCAAGGCTAGATCTTTCCACACTCGGTCTTGTGCATCCTAAAAGACTAAGCCATGCCAGAATCAGACAAGCTTTTGTACATCTTGTATCAAAAATACTATTTTTCATAATTACTCCAAACCAAATCCCTACTTAGGTCCTATCGGAATTTAGCTCGGAAAAGTTAAGGTGTAATATCAAAATGATGCATCAATTAGATTTAAACAAATTTTAAACAATTTTATGAGTCAAAAAACAAGAAACGCCGTGCAAGAATGCTACAGCGTTAATGGCTCTCAAAGTGAGAATGGAGAATGATGCTGTTTTTTCTTCGTGTTCGATTTCTTAGAAATCACCTCTACAGCGCGTTTATAAGCTTCCGTTATTATTTCTGAGTTTTCAGGTTTATCTAAAATGTCCAGACAAGTGTTCAGTTTAAGTTGGTACTTTTGTTGCTCTGTTTTATTTGCGGCATTGTAGCGTTTAGCACCAAATGCTGCAAAACTGGCATCACTCATTGGTTCATAACCTATTAATTTTAAATAAAAAATACTGGCAAAAATCGAATGCATCGGGACCGCTGGAATCCTAATATAGGTGGAGCCAGAAGTGCTCTTGCAAACAATAGGATCGGCCACACCCTCGCTATAGGCACTACTATTAATAGTCGTTGCAGTCATCAAATCCATATTTTCAAGAAAATCACGTTTTTGCTTAGAGATACATCGAAGAGGGTCATTATCATATTTGCGGCAACCATAATCTTTTTCGTCGCGTTTTACGGCCTCACAGCACAAGGGCATTTCATAAGGGTGCAGTGTCTTGCAATTGGTGCCTTTTCCCAAAAATGAAAGGTTGGCATTTCCAAAGTTAGAGGGACAGGCTTCATAAATTTCTTTGTAGGCAGGAGGACGAATTTGACCAATATTAGTTTGATCACATTCATCATAATGTTCTGGAAGATTTCCGTAATGAGTTTCAGCCACAAAAATACACGCAGTTTGTTTGAGTGCTTTGACAAAGTTACGTCCCGAGGAAAGAGCGTCGCCTTTAAAGACTGTTTGCAAAGATCTTATACTAGTTTCAAAAATCCAAATGGCATTATAATTGTCTTTAATAGCAGAGAGATGCGATTGAATATAGTTAGCTGTATTTGGGTCAAGAGTATCATTTTCACCTGCTGGTCTCGCAGGCTCAGTGGTGGAGGTGGTGTCGAGAGCACCAACCATGGCAGCTGTTGCCAAAGATGCGCCGGTGACCGCACTGTAGGGGTTACTTTTTTTCGTGAAAGCGCGAATTAGTTTTCCGGATTTTCCAAACGCCGCCTGTGGAGTACTTAAAGTAACTCCTAGAACCAAAACAAATACTTTGGAAGCGTATAAGATAAACAACCAATATTTACTCATAATCTGTAACCCTCGACTTAGATCAGTTGAGGATTGCAAAATAGGGTCCAATTTTTAAATGACTGAACTTGGCTGAAACGAGTGGTCCGATCTCTCAGAGCCAAAAATTGTTAATACTAGGATATCGATAACCAATTTTGGTGCGCCGTGGATTCATTGTCAGTATAGGCCATTAACAACTATCCAATGTATCTAGATTCTGCTGAAAAAAGCCCAAATTCAAGGCGCCAAGCTTCAGATCGAACGAGGCGTAGTTCCCCTACGTTGAGTGAGAGATGAAGTGAAGGCAACGCAGAAGTTGGACTTTTTCAGCGGAATCTATCTAGGCTTACCCACACAGTAACTCAAGGTCCAGCACTAATACCCTTTTAAGCGAAAAATGCGGCCCAGGGGCTGGTTAGGAGTATTGCAGAGAGTGGCTTCTTGTGGGGTTTGGAAGACTTCAACCCAACCAAAAGGAACATAGGGTGAATTGCGGGGGGCCATTTTATATCCTTCTGGCGAAGTTAAAATTAAATCGTTGGGTTGGTATCGGACCAGACTGTTTTCCAATAGAATTGGATCATACGGAGTCATCACTCTATTGCCGGCAGTTGTTTGCACGTAAACACCACCTACGTTCACTGCATCTAGAATCTGTTGAGGTAAGTCAGTTGTGGGGTAAGTGGAAAAGCAACGGCCCATTGTTGCTCCAAAGCCAAGCCAGTAAAGAGGCAGACCCCGTTGACGATCATTCCATCCTGACAGGGAAGACTCGCTAAGAATGTCTTCGAGTGAACGATCTGGTTGTCGAGACTTCACCAGCCCTATTGCTCCTGCCACAAAGGCAGCAGCATTAGAACTCCCACGAAACTCACCGTCTGATGTCTTTACAGACGACATTGTCAATAAATTTGGTTTATTTAAATCATAATTGTAAGAAGAACGATCGGAATCTAAGGCTCCTACAGTAACAACCCGGGAATTATCGGCGGGGTTTAAAATTGACTTACCTTTAGAATGGTTGGGCATTGAGAGGCCATCGCCATCCGCAGTAATAATGAGCTCATCATTAGAATCGAAATTCTGTGATCGATTTTTAACTCTCAAAAAATAGGTGCCAGCTTTTATTTCTGTGACAATCGTCTCTCGTGGGTAACTGGAATAACCAGGGCGTTGTTCTTTTGGATCACTGGTTTGCTTTTGCGCGCTAGTTTCAATGATGTTGAGAAAGTCGTCTGTGAGGGCAAGATCAAGATCTTTATCAGTGCCGACAGCTGGATCATCTTTAAAATCATTCCAGCTTAAAACGACTCGAAGTGGACACTTTTCTCCACGCTGATTTTCACAAACAATTTTAAGGCTGTGATTTTGATCAGGAAGCTGTACCCAATCCTGATCAATGGTTTGAATATTAGAAATAAAAGTGGTGGTTTCAAAATTACCAGCAGCATTGATCCAAGTGATTCCTTGGTCCAGGGCCTTGTTAACAAGAGCGTTGATAAAGCCCTTGCCATCACGATTTCCACCAAATTCCCATACCTCTGAATATAAAACGAGGTCTACTTTTTTTGCCGTCAGGTCTTTAATGGCCGCTTTGAGGTTCGAATAGCCATAGGCATTGTACAAATATAGATCCGGTGACTTCATAAGGGCTGTTACGAGTTGTGCCATTACAAGGCCATGCTGCACCTTTAAGTCAGCTGGGCTTTCCACTGGGCCCGCAGAATAATGAGTGTCGTTGGGAAGGCCTCTGCCTATTTCATCTTGATATCCATAAAAGCCTTTATCTAAAATAGCGACTTTTACCCTCTTTTGCAGTGATGTTTGGTACCAGAGCTTCACATTGAGTGCTCGTTGAATTTCATCTAAATTCTGGAATGTAATTGCTGAAGCAAAAGCATTTGCAAAGATGAAAGTTAAAGCAAATATCAATAACTGAGCAATTCTAATAACTGCTGATTTCATCGAAATCCCCTGCACGAATGTAAAAGCTTTGATTTTTAAATGAGACTTAAAATCAAAAGCGGCAGGTTTTAAATCTGCCGCTTTAGTTGCGATCACCAGTAGTAGCTATAACGATTGTAGTAGTAATAGGAGTAGTAGCCGTAAGAGTAAGAGTACCAAGGATTATAGCAATTGCCGTAGTAATAGTAATAGGCGTTACCATATCCGTAACCGTTTGAATATCCAGGATAGTACCAATACCAGCTCGAAGCACCAGCTTCGCGATCCAATTCAGAACGGACTTTTTCTTTAGGTATCGCTGCGTATTTAGAATTTACAAGACCCTGTGCTTCAGACTTAGTGGCAACAACATTGTCAACTTTGACCATGGCCATTTCGCCATTACGTTGATCCACACGAAGAACGACAGTTCCTTGAATGGACTGGTTTGCCTTGTCCTGATCTAATTCGTCAGTTCCTGCAAATGCAGACATATATGAAAACGACAACACTGCAGTTAATAATATGTTTTTTAGCATAAGACCCCCTAATGGCTAAAACACGTGTTAAATTTGTTCACCCCATTTAGTGAGGATTTGCCTCTCTTTATAACACAGGGCAAATGAAATTTGCCTCATAAGAAGTATTTTCGCGCCGAGCCTTTCTCGTGGGGCTTTTAAGCCTGGGTTCCCCTTGGAACTTTTGGCAGTCCTGGCATCAGCATGATTTCTCCAGTGGTTACCACAACAAAGCCTGCTCCAAAAGATGGAATAATTCTTGCGATGGGAAGGCTGTGTGGTTGTGGGAGCCCTCCCTTTTTAGGATCAGCGGTGAGTGAAAAAGGAGTCTTTGCGAGACAAATTGGTAGTCCAATGAGTGAGTCATTAAAGCGCATTAAGTCTTCTTTAGCCGATTCAGAATAAATTAATTGGTCGGCACCATGAACTTTTGTGGCCAGCTTTTCTAGTTTCGTCTGAAAGCTATCCTTGGAGCTGTAGATAGGTTCATATTGAAGGTTAGGGTGGTGATCGATAGCACTGATCACTTTGTCGGCCAGGCCTTGGGCTCCCGCTGCGCCTTTCGTGAAACCGTAGCAGCGAGAGACTTGAACGTTTGTTTGCTTTAGGTAATTTTCAATGTATTCAAATTCTGGTTCGCTATCTGAGGCAAAGACATTGAGAGCTACGATAACCGGAATCTTATAAATATTTTGAATAAGATGAATATGATGATCGAGATTTCTGATCCCAACTTTTAGAGCTTCCAGGTTTGGCTGATGAAGTTCAACTTTAGGCTGTCCCCCGTGAAACTTTAAAGCTCTGAGACTTGCTACTAATACTGCCACTTTCGGCCTGTGTTGAAGCACGGGAACTTTGATACTCATAAATTTTTCCGCTCCCAAATCGCTTCCAAAGCCGGATTCGGTCACTACCACATCCGAAAGCTTAAGAGCGGATTCAGTAGCACGAACAGAGTTACAACCATGAGCAATATTCGCAAAGGGGCCACCATGAATAAAACAAGGGCTGCCACCTCTTGTTAAGGTTAAGTTGGGTCGGATGGCATCTTCAAGGAGCAATCGTAGTGCTTCGGTGGCATGGAGTTGTTTAAGTAATACAAGCTGATCGGTGCGAGAAAACCCAAGAGCTATTTTTTGTAACCTGTTCATGAGATCATCAAGGTTTTTAGAAAGACAAAACGTCGCCATGATTTCAGAAGCCGCGACAATGATAAACTCGTCTTTACGTTCAACGCCATTGCCTTCGCCGAGGCCGATTTGAATTTGGCGTAAACTACGGTCGTTCATGTCGACGGTTCTCTTCCAAAGGATTCTCTGAGGATCAAAGCCAAGTGCATTTCCCTGAAAAAGGTGGTTGTCTATCAGAGCTGATATAAAATAATGGGCAGAACTGATGGCGTGAAAATCGCCTGTAAAATGCAAATTGGTTTTATTTCCAAATGCCAGATCAGCCAGTCCACCACCCGAAGCACCGCCTTTTACCCCAAAAAAGGGACCCAAAGATGCTTGACGCAAGCAAACTGAAGTTGATCGATACTTTTGTAAAGCATCGGTTAATGCAATTGCCGTGGTGGTTTTCCCTTCACCCGTTGGGGTGGGGGTGATTCCTGTCACCAGGACCAAAGATCCCTTTGATGTTGAATCGTGATTTTTGGAGAGCCAACTCTCATTCAGTTTTACCGCATAGGATCCATAAGTTTCATAATCCTTGGGCTGCAGTTTTAGAATATTTTCCAGGACATCTTTGATTGAATTCAATTGTTCGTTCATATAAAAACGCTAACGCTTATTTCTTGGCCTCTAAAGGAGTAATTAGATCATGGGAAAAGACCCAGCCTTTCATCGAGGAGATTGGTATATAAACAAAATATATAGGATATTTGACGGGTCCTTAGTCGAGATAAAGCGTAGCGAGTTGTTTAAAACCGGTCTTTGGATAGAATGGAGATTAAGATGGGACAAATAGAAAAGCTGAAAAAAATCAAACTGCTGATCCTGGATGTTGATGGTGTTCTAACTGACACCCGCATTTTTCTTGATTCTGATGGGGAGTGGAAAAGATTTTTCTCCATCCGTGATGGGGTGGGAATAAAAGAGCTTCAAAAGCGCGGGTACAAGACTGCCGTTATAACTGGTTCAAGGGCCAAGGACATCACCGAGCGCATGAAAGTTTTGGGTATCACCTATTTTTATGACGGTTTCCTCGATAAGGAACCTGCGCTTAAAAAACTGCAGGAAGACTCGCAGCTTTTGCCGCATGAAATGGCCTATATCGGTGATGACATTTACGATATCCCTTTGCTTAAAGAGGTAGGGTATGCCGCCACTGTTCCGGAAGCAGTCGCTGAAGTGAAAGCGATTGTTGATTATATTACTGAAAGACCGGGTGGCCTCGGCGCAGCTCGTGAAATTTGTGATCAAATTATTAAGCACGGATTCTTTAGTAGTGAGGTGAGTTAATGCAATCATTGTTTGGACAACTATTTTGGGTATTGGCCTTGGGCTGGTGTTTTCAAGCTCAAGCAGAGAAAATGGCATTTCCAGAGGAAGAACTGGCTCGAGAAAGCGTCTTGCCAGTTTTTGATGTTCCTAATAGTGTTCGCAATCGTAATGTTGTTGTGGCGGGAAAAATAGAGCTGGGTGGTTTTTTAGGGTCGGTCAGTGACGAGGCCGTTTATAATCAAAGTCAATTTGGGCTGCTCGGGGCCTATCATCTCAATGAAGTTCATGGCGTGAACGTAAGTTACGGCATGATGGGCTCTGGGACTGGTACCTATGCAAAGACACTTAATGAGTCAGTTCAGCTCGATCTCACTAAAACTTTTGGGCCCAAGAGTTACCTCCTGGCAAGTTATCAGTTCACAGGATTTTATGGAAAGCTGAGCATTTTAAAAGATGTGGTCATTAATACTCATATCTATGGCCTACTTGGTTTAGGGACA
>CAZYOE010000098.1:0-18662 GCA_964648725.1 uncultured Pseudobdellovibrionaceae bacterium
TGCCTGCACGGATCCGTGGAGGGGGTGCCCAGCAATGGGCATTCCTACTCCGACACTTATAAAGAAAGGACTGTAATTTAATTGATGTTCTCGTTGGAAGAAAAATTAAACTTCTTTGATTGTAAATTCTTTGTGTCTGTAGCCTCAAAAAAATAACAAGGTGAGCCATTTTCCTGTCGGGTTTTACAAGATGCATTTCTGAAGATTGTGTTATAGGTCTGGACAATAGCTAATGTTAATATTTTGAGACTGAAAAGGGATTGGGTGCCAAAGAATTGTTGATCATATTGTTTAATCTAAGTATTTGGTTACATATTAGATATGGGTCATTGGGGTAAGGAGCCGGGATGTTCAATCAGCTTTCCGATAAAATTCTTGGAAGCTTTAAAAAGCTTCGTGGGCAAAATAAAATTACCGAAGCTAACGTCGAAGAAGCCATTAAAGAAATTCGGATGAGCCTTTTAGAGGCTGATGTAAACTTTAAAGTGGTAAAAAGCTTTGTTGACCGCGTGAAAGTTCAAGCTCTAGGGGCAGACGTCATTCAAGGGGTAAATCCTGGGCAGCAGTTTACTAAGATTGTTCATGATGAATTAGTGAAAGTCCTTGGCACCGAGGCTGTTGATATTCAACTTCGCGAAAAACCTTCAGTATTGTTTTTAGTAGGCTTGCAGGGAGCTGGTAAAACGACTTCTTGTGCTAAGTTGGCACTCTATATTCGTAAAAAGTTTAATAAAAAAGTGGGTTTGGTTCCGGCCGATATTTATCGACCAGCAGCTATTGACCAGTTGCAGACTTTAGGTAAGCAAAATAACTTTCCCGTTTATCCATCGACAACTGCTCAAAAGCCGGAAGAGATCGTCATTGGAGCGCAAGCTTGGGCTAAATCCGAAGATCTTGATGTAGTGATTGTCGATACAGCGGGTCGTTTACAGATCGACGATGAGTTGATGAGTGAGCTTGAACGTATCAAAAGCATTTGGACACCTCATGAAGTCTTATTAGTGGCTGATGCAATGTTGGGTCAGCAGTCGGTGAATGTGGCTGAAGGGTTTCATAAGAGACTTGGCTTAACAGGGCTTATACTCACTAAAGTTGATGGTGATGCTCGTGGTGGTGCAGCTTTAAGCATTAGAGAAGTCACTGGGATACCAATTAAGTTCTTGGGTATTGGTGAGAAGGTTGCCGCACTTGAAGTTTTCCATCCAGATCGTTTAGCTTCGCGAATTTTAGATATGGGTGATGTATTGACCTTGGTCGAGAAAGCTCAAGAAGTGATTGATGCGAAAGAGGCCGAAGAATCCGCAAAAAAGATGATGCGTAATGAATTTACTGTTGAAGATTTCTTACAGCAAATTCAGCAACTTAAAAAGCTCGGTGGCTTTGATGGGATTCTTAAATTTATTCCTGGTATGGGTCAGCTGACTAAACAGCTTAAAGATATGACTCCTCCTGATCAGGAGATTAAAAAGATTGAGGCGATCATTCGTTCAATGACTTTGGAAGAGCGTCGTAACCATAAAGTTCTTAACGGATCTCGTCGCCTAAGAATTGCCAATGGCAGTGGTACTGAAGTTAAAGATGTGAATCGATTCATTAAACAGTTTGAAGACGCTAAGAAAATGATGAGTCAATTCATGAAGATGGGCCTCGGTAAAGGTGGAGGAGGACGCTCTCCTTTTGGATTTTAACGTTCAGCAAAGGATGCATTTTATTAGTTTTTTAATGGAGATCCTTTGCTTTAGGTCCATTTTTTGGATAAAACTCTTGCGTTTCCAGGCCTTTGTCGGTAAAGCCTTCAGATGCCTTATTTTTTATAAGCAATTTGATTTACTTTGAGGAGTATTTGCGATGGCAGTTGTGATTCGCTTAGCCCGCTGTGGTTCTAAACATAAGCCTAAATATCGTTTGATGGTTGCGGATTCGCGCCGTTATGTAACTGGTAAGTATTTGGATAATTTGGGTTATTACATTCCAAAAGTGGGCGTACAACAAGAAAGCGTTCATTTTGATCTAGCTAAAGTTAGTGAATGGATAAAAAAAGGAGCTAAACCTACGGCTAGAGTTCAGTATCTAGTGAAACAGGCCCAGAAGTAATAAGTTCTTGATTCATTCTTAGTTTCGTATTGAACTTAGAGTTGTAGCACCTATTTCTGTGCTTGTTTGAAGTGAAAATGTTGAGGCTATTCTAGAGTGAGGGAAATTGTATGAGTTCAGGCCTGAAAGAAGTAGTGGAGTTCATGGTAAAATCTCTTGTCGATCATCCTGATCAAGTGGAGGTCAAAGAGGTTATTGGTGAACAAACAACAGTTGTTGAGCTCAAAGTAGCTAAACAAGATCTTGGCAAAGTCATTGGTAAGCAAGGTAAGACCGCTCGCGCGATGCGGACGATTCTTACAGCAGCAAGTGCTAAGGTTAATAAGCGCAGCGTACTTGAAATTGTTGAGTAGGTTGTTTTGATAAGTTAAAAAGAGTATTAGGGTAAGGGGGCTTCAAGGTCCCCTTAATTTTTTGTCCTATTGGATTAAACAAGAGTGATTTATGAGTGAAGAAGCGCAAAATAATCCAGAGTCTGCAACCTTACGTAAGGTTGGTAAAATTTCAGGTATTCATGGATTGAAAGGTGAACTCTTTGTTTTTGTTTTTTCAAAAGATGTCAGCTGGATCGATGAATTAACAGAAATCGTTCTTGAAGATGCGAAAGGGCGGCACCGGACCTTTAAGGTTGAATCAGTTCGACCCTTCAAAGAAGGCTTTTTAGTGTTTGTAGAAGGTGTCACCGATCGCACAGAAGCTGAAAAATTGCGAGCTTCGCTTGTTTATGTTAAAAGGGATTTATTTGTGACCGAAGAAGGCGATGAAAGCTTTTACTTAGCTGAAATCGAGGGATTCAAAGTTTTTCATAATGAAACTTTATTAGGTACGATCGTGGGTTTCAGCAGTAATACTGCTCAAGACTTAATTGTGGTTCAAATGGATGCGGGGACTATTGAAATTCCGTTGATCGAAGAGTTTCTCTTGGACCTCGATTTTGATAAACAAGAAGTACACATGAAACTTCCCGAAGGATTGATTGAAAGCCAACGAGATCCTAAAAAATGAAATTTTCCGTTGTTACATTGTTTCCGGATTTAATCTCTGAAGTTCTTAAAGTCGGAGTGGTTGGTCAGGCTGTATCAAAACAAAAACTTACCGTTGATATTTTAACTCCCAGAACTTGGACCCATGACATTCACAAAACTGTTGATGATCGGCCGTTTGGTGGAGGCGATGGTATGGTGATGATGGCGGAGCCTTTATCCCAATGTGTCGATCACATTCATGAAGAAGCTGCCGCTGAATCCAATGAACCTCGCCGAATTTTTTTATCCCCCCAGGGAAGAACTTTAGATCATAATTTAGTGATGGAGTTAGCCAAAGAGAAGCACCTCCTTTTATTATGTGGTCGTTACGCTGGAGTTGATCAACGCCTTCTTAATCACTACCAATTCGAAGAAGTCTCGATTGGCGACTATGTTTTGAGCGGAGGAGAACTAGGTGCTCTCGTCATTATTGATGCTGTTGGCAGGCAACTCGAAGGCGTTTTGGGACATGAGGCTTCGTCGACAGAAGACAGTTTTGCTGGCGATGGGCGTCTTGAGGCCCCTTGCTATACCAGGCCTCGAGAATGGAAAGAGTGCTCCGTCCCCGATTTTTTACTGACAGGCAATCATGCGCAAATCGCGGAAGACCGTTGGTTCATTGGGGTCGTAATAACCTTTGTTAAGCGCCACGACCTCTTTGATGCCTATATGTTAAAACAAGAAGTTAAACAAAAAGTTTGGCAACGAAGTTTTGTGAAACTCCATTCCCTCCCCAATAACGCATTGACCTCTTTGGGGTTAACTCGTAAGAACCTTGAAGATTTTGAAAATCAGTTAAAAAAGTTAAAGGTTCTTTAGATTTTCATTCGAATTTCCATAGAACCACTTTGAGGTTAGAGTTTGTTACAAAGCCCATCAAAAGTGCGCAAAAGTGAGTTCGGAGTGGAGCCAGTAGGGCGAGCACTGCTTGTTTGAACTTTAACCGTCTTTTGAAAAGGCTTTGGAAAAACCACGCTTCATAAAGGAGCAAAGTTATGGCGACTCCCTATGTGCCGCGTATGGCGGTGGGTTTAGTCCATTATCCAATTAAGGATAGAGCGGGTAAAATAGTTGCAACCAATGTGACCAATTTTGACATCCATGATATTGCCAGGGCATCTCGGGTTTACGGGGTTGAACGCTATTATATAATCCATCCCATGAAAGAACAGTTGATGTTTGTGGATCGGGTTCTTGAACATTGGAGAGTGGGAACTGGGTCTGGCTACAATCCAAAGCGCCGCACGGCACTGACCGATGTCTATACAGCTACCTCTTTGGAGGCTGCAGTGAACGATTGGGGGGTGTCTTGTAAGAAAATAGCCACCCATGCCAGGCCAATTGAAGGGGTCCCAACCTACACTTTTGGGGAATTACGCAAAACTTTACATGAAGATAAGCAATCTGTGTTCTTGATTTTAGGCACAGGATTTGGTTTAACCACTGAGTTTATGCAGTCTTGTGACGGGGTTTTGGAGTCTATTAGAGGGGCTCCCCCTGAGGATTACCGCCACCTTTCAGTGAGGTCGGCCGCAAGTATCTGTCTTGACCGATTAATGGGGCCATGGTAAGTCTTGGCCTCTTTGACTTTGAGCCAACAGTAGAATGAGGAAGAATATGAGCGATCTCGTTAGAAAAATATCACTTTTGAATAAAAAAAATAAACACCCTGAATTTAGCTCAGGTGATTCTGTAAACGTTCACATGAAAGTCAAAGAAGGCGATAAAGAACGTATTCAGGTTTATAAAGGCGTTGTTACTAAAGTTCAGGGTTCAGGAGCTAGTCGTAGCTTTACTGTTCGCAAAATTTCTGCTGGTGTTGGCGTTGAAAGAACTTTTCCATTCATGAGCCCTTCTATCGATAAAGTAGAAGTATTGAGCCACGGTAAAGTTCGTCGTTCACGTCTTTTCTACCTTCGAGACCTTAAAGGTAAAGCAGCCAAGATCAAGTTTGATCTTGTTGTTACAGAATCTGCGGCTGACACAGCTAAAGCTTAATTTAGCTTTTTCTTATAGTTTTAATTCTATAAAAAGGAGATCTCTTTGGGGTCTCCTTTTTTATTTCATTGTCACTGATGCGTTGGGGGAACTATGGCTGAAAAGAAAAAATCAGTAACTATTGAAAAAATAAATTGGCGAGCTATTGCTCCAGCCCCGGTCATTGGCGTTGATGAAGTAGGTCGTGGCTGTTTAGCGGGGCCCGTTTATGCGGGAGCCGCAATCTTACTCAGTGATGCCGTTGAGGCCGAACTCACTGACTCTAAATTACTATCTGAAGAAAAGCGCGAAAAACTCTCAGTATCAATTTTGCATCAGCATAAAGTCAGTGTCGCTTGGGCAAGTGAGGATGAAATTGAAAAGCTCAATATTTTTCAGGCTTCTTTGTTAGCCATGAAGAGAGCGGTTGAAGGTTTAGGAGTAACATCAGGACATTTGTTGGTGGATGGAAAATTCCCAATCCCCAATATGAATAATTTTGTCCAGACTCCACTCATCAAGGGTGATCTTCGGGCAACACCTATATCAGCGGCTGCAATCTGTGCAAAAGTGGCCCGTGATCATTGGATGCAATCCTTAGCAAAGGAGTATCCAGGTTATGGTTTTGAAAAACACAAGGGATATGCCACTGAAGTGCATCGAACAGCGATTCGGGAGTTGGGGCCATGCAAAGTTCACCGTCGGTCTTTTGGTGGTGTGCGCGAGTATTTGCAGGACGCAGTTTTCTGATTTTTATCAACTAAATAAATTTCATTTATCTTCTTGGGGGCTGCTGTGAGAGTTCCTCTTGATGCTCATGAGCGTGGAGCGCATGCTGAACAAATAGTCTGTGACCTCTTTATGGAGCGAGGATATCGCGTTCGCTTTCACCGTAAAAAAATCTTTGGCGTTGAATATGATTGGGTTTTTGCCAATGAAAAAGAGGCCGTTTATGTGGAGGTTAAATCAGTACGTTCTGCTGATTTTTACCTTCGGCGCTGGCCCTGGAACCAGAAACAGCGTTTCATTCGCGTAGCAGCTGTATTAGCAGCAAAAGAACGAGCCCATTTTTATCTCGCTTTGGTCGACTACGGAGATAAAGTCCACTTGTTTAGGGTGGGTAGCGAACTCTAATTCTCATCAAGGTAGAGAATCTGGTATTGGGCTCTTTTGTTGTTAAGAATGGAATCAAAATATAGTCCATAGGGTCCATTCATAGGATTTGTTGCCTCCGCATGGAGTAAGTGACTATTTTGGCAGTTTTCGTTAATGGCCATCTTGGCATCAAGTAGGGCAGGAGAAAACTGAGATGATGTCTCAAAGGGGGGGGCGGAAGGAGGCTACCACTTGATTAAGGCCTGGCCATAACCCGTAGATAGAACAATTATCCTCATTGTTCTCATAATTGAGCAAAGAAATAGCCTTTAGAACTGATGGAACTAGCAATTTGTAAGTGTCTTCAATGGATGCTATTTCGCCTGCTTGTTGTGATTTGGGAGAGAGTCTATGAATCGTGAACTCCATCGACTTCAGAGACAATGTGCTGGTTCTAAGAAGTGAATCACCCTCCTTTTCATTAAAAAGCGCGCTCCAGTTTATAAAAAGAAACTCAGCCAAAACAGGGTGAAGGTTTTTAAAAAAGTGCGAAGCTGAGATCTCGCCACTGTAGGTTTTTGCCAAAGCAATAGAGGCGCCCTCGAGTAGAAGTTGAAAGTTTTTTGCTAAGTCCGAAAAAGACTTCAGCAAGGCTTGACTGGATTTCGTATTGCTAGCGCAAAATTGATCGGTATCATTCAGATAGAAGGCCCGGCGAGCAATCGCAGGATTGTTCAAGTTGCAACGAACGAGATCATCCCATAGTCGGGCTGCCAATAAATTATACTCCTTCATGGTGGTAAAATCGAGAGGTGAGCTCAGCGAGTTAGCAGCCTTTTTTAAGGAAGGGTCCATCGACTTCCAGTATTTGAGGCTCAATTGGTGCAATTGTTGGATCAAATAGATCGGGGCGTCCTGTTCTTCATAGACAATTTTTTGGAGAGTTTGAGGAATTTTAATATTTTGCATCGAAGGACAAGACCCATACTCGGGCAAATGAGTTTTTTGATTATCGGGCACTCGATTAATCATCCGGCAGATGCCGGAGTTGATGTAGGCATTGAGGAAATAGCTTTTCACTATTCGATCCACAGAGTCTTCAACCCGTATAAATCCAAAAATGCAATCGATGCAGTTAGCACCAAAGGACATGGTGCCGGCGTTAACGTTAAGACTTTCTAGTAAAATCGCAAAGGCAAATAAATAAAAAAACTTTGTTTTCAAAGGATTGCTCATCATTTTATTTTATCCTACAAGTCGTAAATTTAACAGAGGGAGCACTAGATAAATGCGGTCAAAAAATGGCACCAGAAACTATCGATGCTCGCCGTTCTTAGGAACTCTTTAAGCCAATACGGGGTTTCAGTGAACTGACAACCACTAACAAGGTTGAGCCGATCTAGCGTACTAAAAAAACGTCACTCTATTAGAGTGATTTCAGCTATTTGTGAAGCTTTCAGTTTGCCAAAAGACCGGGCTTTGTGATAGTTCTGAAGGCCTATGACAACACAAAAAAGCTCAAATCAGACGCCCTATTCGCCTGTAAAACCTGATGTGAATCTTGCCAAGCAAGAAGAGACCATTCTTGATTATTGGGATCAGGAAAAAATCTTTGCGCAAACGTTGGATCCAAAAAAGAAAACTTATAGTTTTTATGATGGTCCTCCCTTTGCGACTGGCTTGCCTCACTACGGTCACTTGTTAGCCGGTGTTTTAAAAGATGTGGTACCCAGGTACTGGTCAATGAAGGGATACAACGTTCCTCGTCGATTCGGTTGGGATTGTCATGGCCTTCCCGTGGAATATGAAATCAATAAAGCTCATAAAATTGAAAGCCGCAAAGATGTTTTGAACATGGGTGTGGCCAAGTACAATGGTCTTTGTCGATCGATCGTTAAGAGATATTCGGAAGAGTGGAAAACCACGGTTCGTCGTGTGGGTCGATGGGTTGATATGGAAAACCCATACTTCACTATGGACGTCAGTTTTATGCAAAGTGTGTGGTGGGTATTTCAAGAGATGTTTAAAAAAGGCCTGATCTACGAAGGCTACAAGGTGGTTCCATACTCAGTTGGAATTTCGACGCCACTTTCAAACTTTGAAGCCAACTTGAATTACAAAATGGTTCAAGATCCTGCGATCACGGTATTGTTCCCAATCAAAGAAAAACAAAATACGTTTATGATGGCATGGACGACCACTCCTTGGACTCTTCCGTCGAACTTAGGTTTGGCCGTTGGTGAAGAGATCGATTATGTCACTGTGAAAGAAAAAGCCACGAGTCGATTTTTTATTTTAGCTCAAGCACTGTTGGGTGCAAGTTTTAAAAATCCAGAAGCTGAAGTCGAAGTGGTGGAGACAGTGAAAGGCAAACAGCTTCTTGGTCTCACTTACGAACCGCTCTTTGACTTTTTTGAGATGAAGGCCAGTGAAGGCGCCTTTAGAGTGATTGCTTCGGATCACGTGACGACAGAGAGTGGTACTGGCGTGGTTCATATGGCTCCTGCGTTCGGGGAAGAGGATTACTATGCTTGCCTGAAAGCTGGTGTCCCGATGGTGAACCCTGTTGATGATGATGGAATGTTCACCGCGGAAGTACCAGCTTATCAGGGCCGACGCGTGAAGGATGCAGATAAAGATATCATTGCGGATCTTAAAAAATCAGGCCGCCTATTTAAACAAGATACAATTCAGCATAGTTATCCTTTCTGTTATCGTTCAGACACTCCACTCATTTATAAAGCGGTGTCGAGCTGGTTTGTGGCCGTTGAAAAAATTAAAGACAATTTGGTGAAAAACAATAAGTCCACAGCTTGGGTACCAGATCACTTGCGCGATGGTCGTTTTGGTCATTGGCTCGAAAACGCTCGTGATTGGGCGGTTTCTCGGAATCGTTTTTGGGGAACTCCAATTCCAATCTGGAGAAATGCTGAAGGCGAAGTGATCTGCATTGGATCGAAAGCAGAACTCGAAAAGCTTTCCGGTCAAACGATCAACGATCTACATATTGATGTGGTGGATCAGATTACAATTCCTTCACCAACCGGCAAATCACCATTGAAACGCATTGAAGGTGTGTTTGATTGTTGGTTTGAGTCTGGATCGATGCCTTATGCCCAATGGGGCTATCCTGAAACCAATCAACAAGATTTCAAAAAAGCTTTCCCCGCAGAGTTTATTGCCGAAGGTCTCGATCAGACTCGTGGTTGGTTTTACACCTTAATGGTTATTGGTACGGCTTTATTTGATAAGGCCCCTTTTAAGAATGTAGTCGTGAATGGACTGGTGTTGGCGGAAGACGGTCGTAAGATGTCTAAGAGCCTTCGAAATTATCCTGATCCGATGGATGTTCTGAATCAGCATGGTGCCGATGCCCTTCGATTGTATTTGATTGATTCACCCGTGGTAAAAGCACAGGAGCTTCGGTTCTCTGAAAAAGGCGTCTACGATGTTGTTCGTAAGATTTTACTCCGTTGGTGGAACTCGTATTCCTTTTTTGCAAACTACGCCAATATCGATGGATTTGTTCCGCGTGGTGATGCCGCGAAGTCTCCCAATATTCTCGATCAATGGGTTTTGTCGCGCTTACACGGTTTGATTGCAAACACGCAAAAAGAAATGGATGCTTACCGTCTCTATAATGTGGTGCCACAGTTACTGCAGTTTATCGAAGATCTCACAAACACCTATATTCGTTTCAATCGTAGCGTGTTTTGGGAGGAGGGCGTAACTGAAAATAAACGTTGCGCTTATGAAACGCTTCATTATGTGCTGGTCACTTTGGCCAAGCTGATGGCGCCTTTTGCTCCATTTATGAGTGAAGTGACTTACCGTAACTTAGCCCAAGTGTTGCCGAATAAAAAAGATTCCGTGCATCTGGAAGACTATCCAGAACCAGATTTAAAACTGTTGCGGCCTGAACTTGAAGAAGCGGTGAAAGCAATGGACACATTGGTGGCCTTAGGTAGAAATCATCGTGAAAAGATCCAGGTAAAGGCAAAGATCCCACTTCTGAAAATTCGCATCATTCATCGAAGTGCTAGCGTCCTTGAAACACTCAAGCGTTTTGAACCATTCTTTGTGGATGAGCTAAATTTTAGAGAAGTGATCTATGATTCCAATGAAGATCATTTCGTACAAGTGACAGCGAAAGCGAATTTTCCGGCACTGGGTAAACGCTTAGGCCCAAAAATGAAAGTGGTAGCTGCAGGTATTCAAAAGCTCACGCTCGATCAAATTGTCAAGCTTGAAAAAGGCGGGATATTGGTGATTGAAAGTGAAGAAATCGGACTTTCGGAAGTGGAAATCCGTCGTTCCGCTAAAGGCGATAACCCTAACTTAACTACGCACCAAATTGTTTCTATTGAGGTTGATCCCACTGTTACTCCTGAACAAGAGCGCGAAGGATTGGCTCGCGAAGTGATGCGAAAAATTCAAGCGGCTCGAAAGTCTGCGGACTTCAAACTAGATGATAAAATCATTTTAGAGATCGCTTGTTCGCCAGTTCTTGCCGAAGCTGTTAAGGCCCATCAGGACACACTTGTCACTGAGACACTGACCAAAAAGTTTAGTCTGCTCGCGACGACTGAGGCACCAAAAGGTTTTTATGTTGAAGAGGTTGATATTGACGGTGAGATCTTGAAGATTGGTGTGACAGCACTCCCTCGAGATTAAAGTGATAAATTATTCAAGTGTCTCTCAAACTAAAGGGGCAAAACAAGGGGGCACCTATTGTTTTGATCCCATTGGTTTTGTGGAGTCGCCCTTTAAAGATAAATATGGGATTCCGCGCCAATCCAGTTTAGCAGTTGCGGCGAAAGGTAAAATCAAATTTAAGAATGATCCCGATTTGGTAACAGCTCTGAGGTCGATCGAGCAGTTCAGCCATTTGTGGATCATTTTTGTTTTTCATGAACACGGCGGCAAAAATTGGAAGCCCAGCATACGCCCTCCACGCCTAGGAGGTCGGCAAAAAGTAGGAGTTTTAGCTTCACGTTCACCGCATCGACCAAATCCTATTGGGATGTCGGCAGTAAGAATAGAGTCGGTGAATTTGGACTCTGGGGGCGGTCCTGAGATTATAGTCGCTGGACTTGATTTGCTGGATGGTACCCCGGTGCTTGATGTGAAACCTTATATTCCTTATGCAGACTTTGTCTGTGATGCCGGTGGAGGCTGGGCCAATGAACCCGTTAAAAAGTATCCCGTTCTGCTTTCAGTCGAAGTTCAAAAGGAGATTGAAATAATTGATGCTAAACATTCAGAGTTTAGTAGTCTCATGCAGCAGATTTTGGAGATTGATCCAAGGCCGGCCTATCAAAAACGAAAATACCCAATAGATGAAGGTGGAACTCAAGAGCATCAATATGGCATTGAAATTATGGGGTTTGAAGTTAAATACCGGGTTGAAGATTTTGGAATACGTGTACAGAGAGTCTACAGGCTTGGAGCAAACAAAAACGAAGATTAAAATTTGTCGATCGCAAATAATAATTTTCAAGGCGAAAATCAATTAAATTTTTGTTTTTTTAAATTTAAGTCTCTTAATAGTTTTGACACTGTTTCCCTATCGGCGAGGTCTTTTGCCACATTTCTATTTGCTTCTATGCCTTTTCCCGCTGCCCCCGCATACTACTTGGTGGATTTTATTGACTTTAAAAAGGGGGCGACCATGTCTTTCGATATTCAGTTTCTCGGTGGAGCAAACACAGTCACTGGATCAAAGTATTTAATCACCTATGGCACACGAAAATTTTTAGTCGATTGTGGTCTTTTTCAAGGTCTAAAATCTTTGCGATTAAAGAACTGGGACCCATTTCCGGTGCCGGCCACTGAACTTGATTTTGTGATTCTTACTCATGCCCATATCGATCATTCAGGATTCATTCCGCGACTGATTAAAGAGGGCTTTACAGGTAAAATTTATGCTACCACAGCAACTCGGGATTTGTGTGAGATTTTGCTTCCAGATTGCGGTCATCTCATGGAAGAAGAAGCAGAACTTCTGAATCGAAAACAAAAATCGAAACACACGCCAGCATTACCTTTATTCACTGAAGGTGAAGCCTCTCTCTCTCTGAATTCCTTTGAAACTCTGGCTTTTAATGCCAGAAAACATATTGATCCCGACCTGAGTTTTGAATTTCAATATGTAGGCCATATTTTGGGTGCCGCCTCGGTCATAGTATACATCGGGGAGAGCAGGGTTGCTTTTACAGGAGATGTTGGCCGCAACAAGGATCGCATTTTCTACCCACCGGTGAAATTACCGCTGGTTGATTTTTTAGTAACGGAATCCACATATGGAAATCGACGCCATGGCCGCATTGATCCTCTCGATGAACTCGCAGATTTGGTAAATGATAATTACATCCGTAAAGGGGTTGTTTTAGTGCCTTCCTTTGCTGTTGGGCGAGCTCAGGCACTGACATATATGCTATCGCTTTTGAAAAAGGAAAAGAGAATACCTGACTTCCCCATGTATCTCGATAGTCCAATGGCTACCGATGTGAGTAGAACGTTTTGGGAACATAAGGAACTCCATAAACTTTCTTCAGCTGATTGTAAGGGGTTCAGTCAGGCTATCACTTACATTCGGAGTGTGGAGGAATCTAAAAAGCTCAATGAAAAGAGCGGGCCGTTGCTGATCATTGCTGGAAGTGGGATGCTGGGTGGGGGACGGGTACTCCATCATCTCAAAAACCGAGCCGGTGATCCAAACAATACCATTTTGCTGACCGGCTTTCAGGCCGCAGGGACACGAGGCGAGTCTTTACTTCAGGGAGCAGAAGAATTAAAAGTTCATGGAGAATATATTCCGATTAGAGCAAAAGTTAAAAGCCTCGAAAATATGTCTGCGCACGCTGATTACGCCGAAATTATTAATTGGTTCTCACAATCGAGCCTTAAGCCTAAAGAAGTGTTTGTGACTCATGGGGAACCTTCGGCCTCCGATGCTTTAAGACGAAGATTACATGAGAGCTTTGGTTGGAATTGCACAGTGCCTGAGTTAGGACAAATCGTGCGGTTGGAAACCGAAAAGTTCGAAGCTATAAATAAACGGCATTTAGCGCAGGCAGAAGCTGATTTTGAACAGCATTACGATATTGATGGCATATCCTATGCTCAGGGTGAAGTTATACCCGCTTCGGTCGTTTAATGGGTTTCTCTGAAGACAGCAGGAGCATATGCAGCAACAGTTTAGAAACGAAAAAGATAGTCTTGGCGAAGTCTTGATTCCAGAATCCCGGCTTTATGGAACGCAAACTCAGCGAGCGGTTAACAATTTTTCCATCAGTGGTCTACGTATGCCGTTTGAGTTTATTCATGCCGTTGCACTTATAAAAAAACTGGCGGCGCAGGTGAATATGGATTTGGGTTTACTGGATCCAAAGATTGGCAGTTCCATCATGCTTGCGGCAACTCAGATAATTGAGGGTGAATTTACCGATCATTTTCCAGTGGATGTTTTTCAAACGGGTTCCGGGACAAGTACAAATATGAATGTCAATGAAGTCATCGCTACCTTGGCGGGCCGGGATTGTAAGTTGAAAGTGAATCCAAATGATCATGTTAATTTAGGGCAGAGCAGTAATGACGTAATTCCAACGGCGATTCATTTAAGCTGTGCGCTCCTTAGTCATCGTCACCTTCTCCCTGCCTTAGTTCTGCTCGCCGAAACTCTGGAGCAGAAAGCTTTAGCCCTACAAGGGGTGATAAAAACGGGGCGAACTCATCTGATGGATGCAATGCCACTTTCGATGGGAAAGGAACTCGGAGCTTGGGCCTTACAAATTCGCAATGGGATAGATCGGTTGATGTCCGTGCTGACAAGAGTTTACAAAATTGCCCAAGGTGGAACGGCAGTTGGAACTGGCATAAATGCACATTCAGAATTTGCGGTGAGATTTGCGTTAAAGCTTGGAACGGAAACAGGCATACCTTTTCAGCCCAATGAATCTTTTTTCGAAAGTCTAAGTTCTCAGGATACTGCCGTCGAACTGTCAGGACAGCTGAAAGTAATTGCTGTGAGTCTGATGAAGATAGCCAACGATTTACGGTGGATGAACAGTGGACCCCTTTCAGGGCTGGGCGAGATTAAGCTACCACCCCTGCAGGCAGGGAGTAGTATCATGCCTGGAAAAGTTAACCCCGTAGTCCCTGAATCGGTCGCGATGGTCGCGGCTCAGGTTATTGGTAATGATGCAACCATTACTATCGCAGGACAGTCAGGCAATTTTCAATTGAATGTCATGTTACCAATCATTGCGTATAATCTTCTTCAAAGTATTCAAATCTTAGGAAATGCCAGTAGAGCTTTGGCAGAAAAAGCAATAAAGAATTTTACCGTCAATACGGATTCAATCGAAATTGCCTTGGCAAGAAATCCGATCTTGGTGACTGCCCTGAATCCGTTGGTGGGCTACGCAAAGGCAACTGAAATTGCAAAAGCTGCCTACGCCCAGGGTAGGGCGATCATTGATGTCGCAGAGGAAATGACTGATTTTTCGCGTGAGGAACTTGAACGTTTACTCAATCCCAAAAAGCTCGCCAAAGATTAAATATCGTAAATTGGCCTCGATATTGTAATCCCTAACTCCACTTTAACAAGTCTATATTAAAAAGGTAGACATCCTCAGGATTAGCTTGGCTCACATATGTATGGGTCTCTTTGACGAGTTCGAGAAGCTTTTGACGTAATTTGCGTTGAAAACGGGAATCAGAAGAAAAAAGGACAGAAAGCGAGTAATTGCTCTCGGAACTATTGAAAGTCATATTCTTCCGTAGGTACTCAATGGCACGTAAGCGGCTCATCAGTCGATACGAATGAATAACGGGGGAGTCATCAGATAAATGGGTATTAACAGGGGTAAGTTCAATAGGACCATTATGAGATTTTAGTAATCCCCAGTTTTCTAACTTTAAAATTGAGGTCGTAATTCGTTCGTTATCAATTCCAAGGATGGGTCCAATTTCTTTGGGATTTTTGGCAAATTTCGGGATTGTCAGAAAAACATGAGTTAACTGTAAGTCAAAGTCAGTATGGTACTCCCAAAGGGCTTCTTGGCTGAGCTGAAAGGAGGCGGTTTTTATATTGGCCACAGTTTTCAACTGTTGCTTGCGAATTTGGTTAATCTTGTCATGCAAAGATTTTTTACGTTTTGAATTTTGGGCTAACTCCATTTCGCGGAGGAGCAAAATAAAATCTATTTGCTCACTGTTGAGTTTCAAAAACTCACAAGCCGAAAAGAGCTGATCAGCATTGAGTTGACCTCCGCCATTGAGAACCTTTGAAAGGTAGGTTTTTTGAATCGCACAAGCTTGGGCCATCTTTTCAAAAGTAAATTTGAGCCCAAACTGATTTCGACGTTCATTGGTAAGTGCTCGAAGGAGTTCTTTGTAAGCTTCATACTCGTAAATGTTCATCGATATGTCCCATTTTTCAAAGTTATACAAAAAGTATAATTCTTTTAGGGAAGTTGGTTAACTAATTAATTTACTCTCTTTGGTTGGTTGGCCTAAATAGGGCCAGTTAAAAGTCCAGTTTAAAGAATCACTGAGGAGTGATAGTCTCCCTCAGCCTACAAAAGGAGTATATATGAAGAAGATTTTTTTCGTTTTGTCAGTTTTGATGGCAACTACGGTTTCCAATGCTTATGAGTATCGCTGTCAGTTGACAAACTCAGAGGGTGCGCCATTGAAGGAATTTGTTTTTGATGTGGCAACAGAAGCCAATAAATTTGTGAATGTTGATAAAGACTTGCAAGTTGGATGTTTACAGTTCTCGTCGCAAAAGCCGTTGCTTAGTTGTCTCATTGGAAACGGAGCAACCCATCAAACAGTGACTACTGATTTAGGTGTTTCGCTGGTTGGCTTAGATCGGGCGGAAAATGGGCGTAAAATCAATCTAACGTGCCTAAAATACAACTAAATTTGTTTATTTGTGTGGGGGGATTGCGATTTAAGCCTGTTTCAGGTACATTCGGGCCCAACGATTTTTCTGAGGGCTCTTTTTCATGAATGTGAGAATGTTAGCATTTACCATTTTTTTAGGAATGAGTCCACTTGTGCATGCCGGAGGTGGCTGGGTTGGTGGCGGAGGAGAACTCATTAAAGATGGTCACAACCCATGGTTTCTAAATAGTGTTAAAGATGTCACTTACTGCGTTTTATTTGATCAGTCTAATTTTGGAGTTAATGACGAAGTTGCCAACCGGTTGATTGTCAGAGCCATTCAATTTTGGAAGTTTGAATTCAGTCAGGCGACACTCCCTAGCTATGAGAAATGGGGTCCCTTGGCGTTGGCAGCCCAGAACTTTCATAAAATCGATTGTACTGAAAGAACTGATATCACCTTTCAATTTGGAGTTTTGAATCAAGAACAGAGTGCATATTTACGAAAGCCTCAGGATTTTGCCGCCATAACGGTGAGAACACACTATGACCAGAGAACATTGCATGGTCGGGGTTTTGTTTATGTTTCGCCGCAGAACGGTCCATTAGCCTATAATTCCGAAGGAGTCATAGGAGAGGCTTGGTCGCTTCATGATAGTCAATTACTTTATCTAACTCTTGTTCATGAGCTAGGCCATGTGTTTGGATTTTCGCATATGGGAAATATAGGTACGTTGATGTCTGAAGGCTTCGTTGAAACAATGTTGGCTTGGGCAAAGCTCGATATCAACGGCTTGTTTGAAGAAAAACACTTCTTTTCGTTGCGAGAGAACATTACGACTATCTGTCCAGAGGCAACAGTTCTTGAGCGATGGAGGCGAGTGTTCGCTCTTTCGCCAACGCACAAATGTATTCAGTTTATTTTTCAGCACGATCTGAAAAGTCCACTCTATCGAAATTCTAAAATGACAGTCCTTGCCAGCACTGAAGTTGGAGGGAATCAGGACAATTTAGGATCAGTAGATTTGAAAATGGTTCGCTTTTTTCCAATCTACACCAATCTTATTTGGTTGTCTGAAGTTCAAAATTTCACAACTCCTAAAGATAAATCCTTAATCGTGGGACCTAATATTGTCGGTTCAATTCTTTTGAGCGTCTCAAAGCAAGGAACTTTTGTTAATCGCTCGGAAACTAGTTATGAAATACAAGTGGGATTTGAGCAGGGGTCTGGCATTATCAACATTCTCGGTACGTCATCCAAAGGTGAGTTACTTCAAATTTTGTGAAACGCTCATCACTCTGGAAAAACTCTAATTGCGGGCTAAAGAAGGTTGACTTGGTTTTACTCATCAGCAATCGTTGAGAAATGATAGTTAATCTTGCGCACATCCTTGTGTTTTCGGCTTTGTTTTCAATGTTGGGATGTTTTATTTTGTCTAAAAAAACGGAAACAGCGGTTTCTGAAGTTGGGGCTGGGCCTACCGTTAGATCCTTGGCAGAAGCGGCAAGCAGGGATGGGTATGATGTCCAAAAAATTCATCTTTCATTTCGACCAGGGAATTCTCCAGGGGTCTTGGCAAATGTATCTATCAAAGGGAAGGCCTATCAATTCTTGATAGATACCGGGGCTAGTGGCCATTTTGTCCATGAAGAGCTTGTTCGTGAACTGCAAATAAAACAAATTGGGGTTTCTCAGGGCTCTACTCCTTATGGTGATATTCAAACAATTTTACTTGAGCCCCAAGAAACCGTCATTGATCAGATCCCGATTTTACTCACGGACTCAATCACTGTTTTCAATGAACCATCTAATGGTCTAAAAGAGGCTGGAATATACGGTCTATTGAGTCCACCGAAACTTGCTATTGATGCTCTCGTAGTTCTTGATCATTCTGAACCAGCTTTATACATAGTTAAACCAGTGCCCATGGAGCCAACTAAATGGTTGGAGCAATATTATCGAGACTTTACCTTTGAGGAAGTTCCGAGAGTGAATGATCCAAATCCTTACCGCGAGCTACTCGCTGCAACATCGGATATCTTTGGAGATCTCACAATGACTTTAGATTCGGGGGCGACAACAACTATCATTTATTCTGATAAAGTGGTTAATCCTAGACAGAATCTATCTATAAAAGTTAAAAATTTCCGATGTAATACAAATCGAGCAATTGTTCGGCCAACTGGCTCTCCAGGGCATGGTAATCATCTTCTAGGGATGGATTGTTTGATTGGCAAAATATTGGCGTTTGCGCCGATGGACTCCCAATATGTTTGGATCGGATGGCGATAGTCCAAGGTAACATTATTTTCGATGAGTCTATATAAAACACAGGTGTGCGTTCCGTGCCCCCTCAATTTCTGTAGTTTGGAAATAAGGGGCCTTTGTTGTTTGCACGAATTAGGTTTAAGGGGTTGGATGTAGCTGAAGCTTTCAGATAGTCTAGAACTTATGACTAGTGGAGAAACTGTTGTGAACAAACAAAGGATGTTGATATATTTTATGTAATGAAAAAGGTGAAAAATTTATTTCGATTTATTTTTGTTAAATTTACGAATAATTTTAATCTCCTTTTC
>CAZYOE010000099.1:0-18523 GCA_964648725.1 uncultured Pseudobdellovibrionaceae bacterium
GAAGGAAATGCAATGCACAACTAAACTTAGTTGATTGAGGCAACGCTTCTCGAAGGCCTGGGAAAATGAACTTGGAAGGCAAACTGAGGGCTCCGAAAAGCGTGACGCGTTGGAAGATTCAAAAGATTTAAGGCCCCTCGCCCATTAACCAATAGAGCACTGACGTCCGGGGGCCTTTAAATCTTTGAATCTTCCATTTCGGCGAGGCCATGGATGGCCGTCCCGAAGTTGCCTTCCAAGCTCATTTTCCCAGGACTTCGAGAAGCCCCCGGCCCAAGCACAACCTTGCGTAAAGATGTGATATAGGGTTAGACTTTATGTACGCCTTCAGTCGCCCAACCTTGTCCGCCTCGTCAGCAAAAAAAACTCTTCGCTGATTACTTTGAAAGTTCTGAAGAGATTTCGAAACGGCAGATTCTAACCCAGACGTGGGTCTAGTTCCTTCGTACTAATTGCTTGCCAGGGGTCGCGACATTGACAGTTGTTAAGGTCACTGGTGAGCTTTAAAGAATGAGGCTATTCAAGTTTTATTTCCTTTTCGTTTCTCTTTGGAATGCACCATCGTTTGCTACGATTGACCTTAACAAAGTCGAAGTTATAAACGCGTCTCGAGTGGAAAAACCCGACAACACTCAAACCAATCCCAACAATGGTGGAACCGTTACTCCTACGGGAAATATTAA
Organism: uncultured Pseudobdellovibrionaceae bacterium; assembly: GCA_964648725.1. Lineage (GTDB taxonomy): Bacteria > Bdellovibrionota > Bdellovibrionia > Bdellovibrionales > Bdellovibrionaceae > CAUJGP01. Next base: position 684 of record CAZYOE010000099.1, read on the forward strand.
AGTTTTTGCGGGGATTGCGGGAGATTTTCCGAAAGGAACTTGTACAGCAGGGGTATCAACAACTTGTAATAATTGTACCGGAGACAATCTTCCTTGTAATGCCAATCGGATTTCTCCCGATAGTTATCTGCGCTTTGAATTTCAAACTGACAATACCTCTGCCATAACAGGTAGCTCCGCGCTCTTCCTGACCTATGATACTACCGGAAGGATTACTCCTGAGAACGCAAGTACTAGTTTGGCAATTAATACGACTCTCTATATAGAGGTCAAATGGTCTACTTTATGTGCCGCTTTAAACTCGCCCAATTGCGCTACTCCCCTGGATGCGGTTAAAACACTGCAAGTTGGAATCAGTAGTTCGTCGGGGGATTCAACTCTTGAAGAGTATTTCCCCATTGACCTTTACCTTGTGGGATCGAATGCTGCTGAACTTCAATACTCCTCTCGCTGCCGTCCCGGAGAAGATCTGGATGATTCCAACGCAGGTTATTGTTGGTTCGAGGTCCAGCGTGGAGATGAAAAGGTTTATATCAGTCAGGAAGCTCACATCGAATCATTTGATTCCGCACCTGGTGGGGTTAAATATAAATATCTCCGTATTTTTTATGCGGACGGTCCCGCTGAATGTACTGACGATAGTATTTTCGATACAACGGTGACTTCAGCATCACCCTTTAAGGACTTAACCTTTTCTGAGCAAGCGGATGGCAAGTTTATTTTGGATGATCCTACAATTACAGGTTTAACAAATGATCTTCGGTACTATTTTAGGTTTGCCAATGTGGACGAAGCAGGAAATGTCTTTTATTTTTCTGGTGGAGCATCGGCCACTCCAGCGCACAAACAGATTTTGACATGTGACAAGCATTCTAAAGTTCCAGCGGAAGTGGTGGGATTATTGGATGGAAACGAATGTTTCATTGCAACCGCTGCTTTCGGATCATCGATGGCTCCGCAACTTAATATTCTTCGTGAGTTTCGTGATCGATTTTTGAAAACAAATACTATTGGCCGGTGGCTAGTTACTAAATACTATACTTACAGTCCAAAATGGGCCCAAAGAATTAAAAAGCGTGAATCCGCGCGGGCCATTGTGCGTGCAACATTGAGTCCGGTGATTGCAATGGCTCAATGGGTAATACTTTATGGACTGAAAAGTTTCATTTTACTCTCGGCCATTGGATTTTTTCTGGGCTACTTTATTATCAGGAGGCTCATACGAGACAATGATTAAGTGGATTCAAGTTGGACTGCTAAGTCTCATCATTTTGCTCCTAAGTTATCAGGACGGTATGGCTGCTCCTGCCAAAAAACCTTTATCGAAAGACAGTGAGTTTAATGATCCTCTTTTAGAGGAAGAAGCACAAATGGAAGAGGAGGAGGCTCAGCTTGAAATGGAAGCACTAGATGCCCGTGATAATACTCCCTTAGAGGAAAATAAATTGCCGGATCCGCCGCCACCGAAGGAAGTTGTAAAAGAGTCTCCTCCGGAAAAAGCGGAGATGGAAAAAGTTGAAACAGCAGAATCAAAAGTGGGGGCTCCGTCAAGCAAGGAGTCACCCAAGGAAACGCAAGCCACAGTGAGGAAAGGTTCTCCTAAAAATCCCCAGTTCTCAGATGAAACTGTAAAAAAAAGCTCTCCCAAAAACGCTGATTCTAAAAAGGTTAAAACTCAAGAGAGTGAAGTCATTATTGATAATGAACTAGATGCCATGGTGAATTTGGGTGATTCCGCTGGTGGAGAAGCAAGTCCAAAAATGACGGCGGCGCTTCCCAAATGGGACCCTCAAGACCCACATAAAGGTTTTATTAGCGCCGACGAAGAGGGTGGGTATAATTACAAAGAGGATGGCATTGATGATGTGCGTGAATATAAAGGCGACTATAAAATTGTCCCCAAAGCTAGCAACTATAAACGTGGTCTCCTTTACGTAACTAGTGATGGATCTTATGTGTATGGTGGAGAAGACAGCCCAAAAGAGGGGGCCGCAAGCGTTCGCATTGCACAAATGCAGCCCCTGCCCCTCGAAAACGATATTGGGGTCACCTTTAGTGATATGTATGGCGACTCACCATTGCCAATCGTGCTTTTTGATTATGATTGGCTCGCCTTTAGAAAGTTTGGCCACTGGATTTTAAGCATTGGAACTGGGTTACTCAAAACTGAAGGGGCGGGGCGCTTTGTTGATGATTATACTGAAGCCAATGAACGCTACACTTTTTATATGCTTCTGAATCACATCAGCTTTACCTATCGATTTCAATACTCGGACCATCCTTGGTTTGTCCCCTATTTTTCGGGTGGGGCTGTTCCTGCTATATTGGCTGAGCGCCGAGACGATAATAAAAGGAATAAATCAAAATTTGTACCTGCGGCACAGGTGGCTGGTGGAGTGCGTTTAAATATTGGTAAGCTAGATTCCTATGGGGCGGCGAGCTTAGATGCAGAATATGGCATCAATAATATGTGGTTAGATGTTGAAGCTCGTCGAATTCAAAGTTTCGATGAGCAAATAGATATTTCAAGCAACCTTATTAATATGGGTCTGGGTTTTGACTTTTAAGAGGGGTCTCGTTAGACCTTCCAGATAATGACACATTCAAATAAACATAGAGTGAAGCTTGTTTTATCCTACGATGGCACTGATTTCTGCGGCTGGCAGAAGCAAAACCAGGCTCATAAGCCAAGTATCCAAGAGACCTTGGAAACCGGCTTGGCGAAAGTTTTTAAAGAGCCAATCACTTGCATTGCATCTGGAAGAACTGATGCCGGGGTTCATGCCCTAGGCCAAGTAGTTCATTTTGATGCACCGAGAAACCCAGAAAGTATAAATTTAGTGAAGGCCTTAAAAGCCATGCTGCCAGATTCAATGGTGGTGAAGTCTGCATTGACTGTTTCGAGTGATTTTCACTCGCTTTTTTCGGCCAAAGCAAAAACTTATCGATATGTAATGTCGACCAAGCAAACCGGCCCCACTTTTTTGGCTCGTTATTGTCATTGGTATCCCTATCGTTTCGATTTTGAACATCTCAATAGTTTGGCTCAAGTTATTGAAGGCTCTCATGATTTTAAGAGTTTTCAGTCGGTAGGAACGGATGTGTCTAGCACAGTGAGAACCATCTTTAATGCACGTTGGACACAGAAAAAATCTGATATTTTTTACTTTGAAGTGACAGGAAATGGCTTTTTAAAGCAGATGGTTCGAAATTTGGTGGGGACGCAGCTCTTTTATATGCAAAAACGCCGAAGCCCTGCTGATTTGAAGGAGCTAATTTTAGCTAAAGACCGCACCCAGGCGTCTTATGCGGCTCCTCCTCAGGGATTATTTTTAGTAAAGGTGGATTATCCTCAAACTTAGTCCCTTGACAATAAGTACCGAGGAATCTAAAAGGATTCTTCCGATCACCAGAAAAAGTGTGTTTCTATTTGGAAATAGTATTTGGAGCTAGCTTATGAAAACGTGGATTGCTAAAACTGATGAAGTTAAAAGAGCTTGGTGGGTTATTGATGCCACTGGTTTAACACTAGGTCGTTTGTCGACTCAAGTTGCGAATATTTTGCGAGGAAAGAATAAACCAACATTCACTCCAAATGTAGATTGTGGTGATTTCGTAGTTATTATTAATAGCGAAAAAATCAATATGACTGGAAACAAGTGGTTGAGCAAAAAATACTACAGCCATACTCGTTTCTTTGGTTCATTGAAAGAGTTGACTGCTGAACAAATGTTAGAAAAAGACCCTGGCTTTATTATTACTGAAGCTGTGCGTGGTATGTTGCCAACAAACCGTCTTTCTAGAGACATTCTAACTAAGCTTAAAGTTTTTGCTGGCCCGAACCACACTCACTCGGCTCAAAAACCTCAAACTTTGACCATCAAACACTAAGAAAAGGATAAGGATCGATGGCTGCTGAAAAGTATTACTACGGAACAGGAAGAAGAAAAACTAGCGCGGCTCGTGTATTTCTTAAGCCAGGTAAAGGCAAAGTTACTCTGAACGGAGCTGAACCAGAGAAGTGTTTGAAAAACGCTATTTCTCGAATGATCATGCTTCAGCCTTTTGACATCATCAATCAAATTGGAAAATTTGATATCAATGCTACAGTTGCTGGTGGTGGTGAATCTGGACAAGCTGGTGCTTTAAGACTCGGTATTTCTAGAGCTTTAACTGCATACAACCCAGAACTTAGAGCGGCTCTTAAAAAAGCTGGTTTCTTAACTCGTGACCCTCGTATGGTTGAACGTAAGAAATACGGCAAACACGGCGCTCGTAGAAGCTGCCAGTTCTCGAAACGTTAATTCGAGTTTACAATTTGGTTTACTTGAAAACCTCTGGGATATACCCCCAGGGGTTTTTTATTTTAGATTGTGTCAAAAGCTTTGCATTCATCGTTGTCTTCGTCGTCTGAGGCACCCCTTCACGGAGGGGGAAACCCAGCCTCGTGTACGGCCTTCGGGAAGTAGTCCACCCCGCCTATTCCTCGAGCGCCTCGAGTGCAAAACTTCTGAGGCAAGCTTTGAGGGGTGTGTAGCCGCATTGTTATGCAAAATACCTGAACAATGCTTTTCTCTAGAGCTATTATTCTTTGAGAAATTGGTATTTGGTTTGCTCAGGAGTAGTCCCGGAATACTCATTTGGATCTGCAGCCTAATGGATTGAGTCTGAAGCTGAATCTTAGGCGCAAATGCAGCGTTCAATTTGTAAAAATTTTGAGGGAGTACATCTCATGCTGAAGAGTTCGATTAAGATTGCGGTCATAGTAAGTCTTGTGGGAAGTCCTTTGATGGCAAATCCATTCGGACCATCACTTCCACCAGTAACTCCAGTTCCGCTACCAACGACTCCGGCTCCTCCTTCAACAACGGCGCCGGGTACAAATCAACCAGGTTTACCAACAAATCCCCTCAATCCAGGAACTCCAATAGGACGTGGCGGAAATCCAGGTTGGCCAGTGACTCCTTACCCAACAAATCCGACAACTCCTTATCCTACCTATCCAGGGGGAGGCAGTATAAACCTCAATTATGCATGTCCGCTGGTCGATCAGGAAACAAACAGTGATCTTTTGGCAGCTTTAGATGTTTTGGAGCGCGCCATTCAAACAGTTCCAGAGTGTCGCAATGATTCCAGTCTTGGAAATGCTTTAAAGATGCAAGAGCAAATGCGCAATTCTGCCGTTGAATTGCGTCGTATATGGAATGACCCCGATCACCTCAACGAAAATTTGGGTGCATTTGATACTCAATTACAAACTATGGTGATGGGAATTAATTTTCTCTCTGAAACACTAAATAATAATTCTTTAATTAATTCTCGTTGTGGTCAGGAAATGATGACGGCGGGAACCGCTCTCTTAGCTTTAAGTGATATTGTTACGGGTGTTGCTCCTTATGCGCTGTTTGCAGCTGCAGCGGCGTCAAGTATGACAGCTGCCGTGCCATATGTTTTAGGCGTGGTCGGTCTTTCCAGTATTGTTAAATTAGTCGCTCAGCTTTCAACCAATAAAACATTGGACATGAATCGATATGAGCATCGGCAGACAGTTTTAAAAGCGACTTGCGAATACAACCGAGTGGCGACCAAGGTTCGATACTTGAAGTTGGCTCAAAGTGGTCAAGTGGATATGTTGACCCGAGAAATCAACCAACTGAACGATGCCATATTTTATGATGAACAAGCTGTTGGAAATTCATTAGATGAAATTCTCCAGAAACGTCAGGAGTTTTATAAAAAAATCGATGAAATCAGGGCTCAAATGTATACTGACATTCGTTCTCACAATGAGCTTCGAAAATACCTCACGCGGGTGACTGATGATTCCATGGCGTGTTCCCTCGGAATGGAAATCATCGAGAATCATAAAAAAGGAAAATTCCCAATTACAATAGATCAGAACTTCAAATTATTGCTTGAGATTGGTATTCCACATAATGAGTTAAGCCTTAAAGCGACTTCGCGCCAATATGATGTTGCGATTGCTGAATTAGAATCAAACGTTGTTAATGCGGGCGGATATCGCATGGGTTATTGCGGTCAGGTCACTCATCGATTTGTAAATACGCTTGAGCGTATTTTGCAAACAATTGAAGAAGAGCTCGTCGCTCAAGAGCAACTTTATGAGAAAAAGTTGGGTGAAAATCCTGTTTATAAAAATTGGTATTCTCGCACATCAACCCTTGAGAAAGATCGCGAGACTCTCAAGCGTGTTGTTAAAACCATGGAAAAAGCCTCTCAGGATAGCAGTATAATGTCTAAGAGTGAATTACATCAGCGTATGGAGAGTTTGAGGAATGCACTCTTTGGTTCAAATGGATCTTGGACTTGGACTAAATCACCCATCGAAAGTTGGTTGCAACATACCTATAATATGTACTCGCGTGCAATTAGCATATTTAAACAATCCCTTTCGGTTTTGATGGATGATGTTGGGGAGATGAGAATCAAACAGCGCAAGAAGATGACTTATGTGGATGAGACCTTTTCAATTTTGCCAGAAACATTTCTAAGAGAATGGCTACTAAATGATATTAAAGAAGAAAACTTCCGTTTTATTAGTCCACGCCGCTTTCCTGTTGGCAGTGCTCAACAAGAAGTTATGTGCCAGCGTCTTGAAGAAAATTGGCTGAATTGGGCTGCGGCACTTGATCATTTAATGGCGATAAAGCACTTTTGTGCCAATATAGCTTCATTCATTGACAGTAAGACAAGTTCTGGAGTGGTCAATATCTGTGGACGTCGGCAGATCGATGGGTCAGAGGATAAGGCTTCTTTGATTGCAGAAACAGAAGAAAAGCTAGTCTCGCGTGGGTTTAAAGATTTGGCGATGACAATTTCTAAGAAACTTTCTGAGTTGAAGTGTGTCGGACGATAAATTCTATTTACTCATCTAAGATGTAGTTCATTGGGTTGATAGGTACGTTATTTAGCCTCACTTCATAGTGACAGTGGGGCCCAGTAGATCGCCCAGAGCTACCAACCGCAGCAATCACATCCCAACGAGATACTTTTTGACCAACCTGAACATAAATTTGTGAATTGTGACCTAAGCGAGTCATGATTCCATAACCATGATCGATGGTAACCAGCTTACCGTAACTTTCATCGTAAGCAGCATAAGTGACAACACCGTCGGCGGGCGCAAAAACAGGCGTTCCTGGTGCTGCCGCAAAATCAATCCCATTATGCATCGCGGGTTTTCCTGTGAATGGTGAAATTCGATATCCAAACTTAGAAGTGAGCCAGCCCCGAGTTGGGCGAATACTCGGAGTTGAATTTAATAAACTTTGACGTTCAGAGAGATTTTCCCATAGGTCAATGACGCTTTGTTCACGCAAATGGCTCTGTTTAACCGCTCGATCGATACGAATCGCTAAAGTTGTATACTCATTTGTTGATTCAACGGCCAATTCCCCTTGAGCTTCATTAAGAGGGGTTTCTTCACTGAAATCACTTTCACTATTGGCAAGTTGTTGGAGGGGAGGGCGGTGCTCAGCTTGAGTTTCGCCAACATCATCAACATTTTGGCCAGGTTTAGGCTCCACCCCTACTGACAGTTTTAAGCCGCGGTTTTCGTCTTCGACGTTGGTAATCAATTTTAATTTACTTGAGAAGGTCTTTACCCGCTCCAAAGCACTTTCGAGAGCACTAACTTTAGTTTCCACAACTTGAAACTGCTTTTTAAGCTGCAAGTTTTCAAGCTTCAGTTTTTTCATTTCTTGTGATTCAAGGAGTAATCCAAAGTAGTCCAGAATGAAAGCGAGTAGGAGGATCGTGGCAATCACTCCGAAAAACAGGCTTACTTTCAGCCATTTTGTCGAAAGAACAAGCTTTTTAGTGGCCTTACTTTCATCGCCTATAATAAAAAAAGTGATTTGCTTAGCTTCCAAGACATCCTCTTTTTATTCGGAAATTTTTAGCAACAGAGTGGTGATATTATCATCTCCGCCGTTTTTTTTGGCTTCTTCGATGAGGACCTGTGGAGCCAGTTCAATAGGAGTGCGAAATACAATTTCGCAAATACGTTTGTCACTAACAAGTCCATGCAAGCCATCGGAACAAAACAGGTATACTTCTCCGACATTGACTGGCCGCTCGATAACGTCACAAGCTACATCACGCTCAAAACCAACGCTTCTCGTGATCACATTTTTCGCGACCATTTTGGTGGCTTGTTCAGGAGTTAAAATACCGGCTCGAATTTGCTCGTTCATAAGAGAGTGATCTTCAGTGACTTGCCACATTAAATTTCCTCGTATTAGATAACAGCGGGAATCGCCGACGTTGGCAATATAAAGGGTATTTTTGGTAAAATGGGACATGACCATTGTAGTGCCCATGCCCGTTAATTCTGGATTTTCTTTAGCGTGTTCAAAAATTCTTGCACTCGCTTCTACATATGCAAATCGAATCAGCTCGCGGGGACTCAAATGTTGATTATTTGGATTGATGAAAACATCTTTGACAGTGGTACAGGCCATCAAAGATGCAACTTCCCCACCTTTGTGACCTCCCATGCCATCAGCCACAATAAAGAGCCCAAGATTTTTTTCATAAAGAAATGAATCTTGGTTGTTTTCTCGTTTGAGACCCGGATCTGTCTTAACCCATCCTTTTGCTTGCATAAAATCAATTCTAGTTCTCGTTTATCTGCATTCCAACTAACAAATTTGTCTCCCCGCAAAAAGACTAGGGGCTCGACCAAAGCTGGTCTAGTTTGGTAAGAATTGTTTGCTAAATAAAAAACCTTTAATTGCCAGGAGACCCTTAAGTTGTAGGCTTTTCGCGCCGATAAAATATCTGGAAGGTCCAATGCCGATGATTTCAGCGCAGCGATATTTTATCTACTCAACTATGTTGCATGGGCTCATTGTGCTGTTTTTGCTGTTGCTTAATAAATATACCATGCCATTGGCGCCTAAAGCTCAAATCTTAAGTCTTGAGATTATTGATCCAAATTCCATTGAAAAAGTACACCCCAAGGATGAAGAGAAAAAGTTGATTGTGGATCAGGATAAGGTAAATGAGGAAGTTGACCCGCTTGCTCAATACCTGAGCTCGCATAACCAAAAAGTGTTTAAAGAAACGGTGGCTCAAAATCATGGGGACTTTCAAAACAAGAAAGTGAACGCAAAACCGTCCCAAGAGGTCTTATCTCAGCAGGCAAAACCCCAATCAGTGGTCCTTCCCCGGGACTTATTTGGCTCCTACAAAGACTCACTGGCTAAAACTCTCGAGAAACAGCAGCAAACTAAAGGGACTCCACAAGTGGGGGCCGATGTCTCTCGAACTCGTGATTACTTGCCTGGTAAAGAGGCGGGATTAGAGACATTACTGAGCACTAAAGAGTTTGTATATTACACTTATTACAATCGTATTCGTAACCAACTGAGCCAATATTGGGAACCCAAAATTAAGCAAAAGATCTTGGCTCTGTTCAAACAGGGGCGTCGCATCGCCTCCACCGAGGATAGAATTACAAAAGTACTCATAACTTTGGACTCCAAGGGAGTCCTTATTAAGGTTCAGGTTTTAGGGGCATCTGGGGTTCAAGACCTTGATGAGGTCGCCGTAGAAGCTTTTAAGGCGGCAGCGCCATTTCCAAATCCACCCAAGGGCATCATAGAAGCTGATGGGACCGTAAAAATTCAGTGGGACTTCGTCATTGAATCTTAGAACTATACAATTCTTTGCCATTCCGCCGGTAAAAATGGTAAGATTAGGGCCCAAATTTTGTGGTAAAAAACAGCTATTAAGGTGACGGCATGGCAAATAATAAGAACGCAACATCGAGAGAGACTCTAGAAAAAGTAGCAGTGAGAGCGCACTACCTCGCAACGCAAATGATCTTTCAGGCAAATCACAGATCAGATAAAGAAAAGGGCGATCCAAAGGTGGGCGGTCATGCATCCGCTTCTGCGAGTGCCTTGCACATTTTAGGAGCCCTACATTTAGTGGCTAAGACTGGCTTTGATTTTATTGCAAATAAGCCGCATGCTTCGCCTTCTGATCACGCTTATAACTATTTGATGGACCTTTTTTTGAAACCTGATTTTTCAAAGATGTCTTTAGAAGCTGCCAATACGGCGATGATGGGTCTTCGTAAGTATCCTGAAAACGGCGAGTCCGTTTTTCAGAGTTATCACTCCGCTTTAGACCCTGATGGTCACAATTTCTTTCCATCGGGAACTGTTGGCATTCCACCAGTACAAGCGGGCTATCTGGCCCTCGCTTATCGATTTGCAAGAGAACACAATTATGAAGTTCCAGAAGCTCACTTTTGGGCTGTTTGTGGCGACTCTGAGTTTCGTGAAGGATCTATGTATGAGGCTATTCCTGATTTTGCGGAACGTGAAATTGGCAACCTCACTTGGATCGTAGATTACAACCGCCAAAGCTTAGACGGCCATCGTATTACCAATAAGAAAATCATGAATGGTACCGATGCTCTGCGTATTGAGCGCACCATGGTAGCTAACGGATGGGAAGTTATTCAAGTTCGCCACGGTAAGTTTAGACAAGAATTATTTAAGCGCGCGGGCGGAGATTTATTCCAAAAATTCTTAGAAGAAGAACTCGAAGATTATGAATTGCAGGCACTCCTATTAGTCAAAGATATGGCAACCCTTAAGAAGGGCATCATGAAAGAGCGTCCGTACTTGAAGAAGTTCATGGAAGGCCTTAGTGAAGTAGATTTACAAAAAGCACTTCACGATATGGGCGGCCACGACATGATTGCGTTGTCGGAAGCGATGTTGCAGTCAAAAAAATCAGTTCGGCAACCAACAATGATCATTGCTCACACGGTCAAAGGCTGGAGCCTAAAGTGTGCGGCCCAAGCGGGTAATCACTCAGCACTTCCTTCTGAGGAAGAAGTAGAATCACTTCGTCAAAGACAAGGTTTAACCGGCTCGACTTTATTCGCCCGCTTTGATGAAAAAAGCGCGGAAGGACAGTTTTGCAGACAGCGCGGTGAAGCTCTTTACAAAGATATTCTAGCTCAGAAGTCTCTCAAGGAAAAAAACCAAAAGGTGTTCGAAGAGGAATTAAACAAATTTGGTGAAATTCCTGAGTCACTTGAAATTAGCACTAAAATGGCTAACTATCCGCACACCCAGTGGATGTTGGGTCAATTAACTGCAAAGCTAACTCGTATTGCCAATACTCCAAGTGATCCTGCAAAGCTTGCCCCTGGACAAAAGCCATTGGCTGAGGCTGAAAAGATTTGGAAGCTTCCTGGAGAGTTGATGGTTTCTATGGCGCCAGATGTTGGTACTAGCACCAATTTGAATCCTGCAATGGATGGTAAAATCTTTGGAGCTAACGTTGTTCAAGACTATGAAAATGAACTCCACGTTAAAGACGAAAAGACACCAGACTTGATTCCTGGGCAAGATGTTTCAGATCGCTATTTGCGTTTTGAAATTGCGGAAGGAAACGTCATGTCTTGTGTTGGTTCTTTCGGGCGCTTACGTGACACCTTGGGAATTCCAACTTTGCCGCTAATGACTGTGTATGATTTCTTTATTAAGCGGGCATTAGATCAATATTTTTATAATCTTTATTGGAAATCTAGTTTTATCTGTGTTGGTACTCCGTCGGGAGTTACTTTATCTCCTGAAGGTGCTCAGCATGGCTGGAAGTCTGATTTCCAAATTCCAAACCAAATCACTTGGGAGCCTTTCTTCTGTGTGGAGCTTGATTGGATTTTATGTGATGCCATTAAACGCCACCTAACTTACGACAACGTAGGTAGATCTGGAGTTCTAGTCCGTGGTGTAACTCGAGGAATTGAACAAAAAGATCTATTGAAGTTCCTGAAAAAACAAAGCCGCTTTAAGTTTGGATTAGCCGAGGGTCAGCTCTTAAGCCGAGAAGAGTATGTTCTTGAAGGATCAGTTGTTGAGACTTCGTTGGAGCCACTGTCTGAAGCCGAAATGATGAAGTCGCTGCGTACTGATGTTCTTAATGGTGCTTACTATCTTATCGATTATCGGGGTTATGCTGGCTATGTGCCGGGTGATAATGTAATCAATTTATTTGCCATGGGCGCCTTAGGTACAGAAGCTATTTTGGCTTCAGAAGCTTTATTAAAAAAAGGTATTTATGCTAACGTCATTATCGTAACAAGCTCTGATTTACTTATAGGACTTCAGGCCCACGAAAATAACTATCAACATTTGCGTGAGGGCTTAGGAATTAATGGCGACCTTCACTTGTTAACTAATGGCGACTTGTCGGCGGAAATAGTAACTGTGGCTGGACGTCGAGTTCCAGTGGTAAGTGTGCAAGATGGTGAGCCGGGTTTATTAGACAATATTGGCTCTATTGTTGGCGTAAAGCAAATTTGTTGTGCGGTTAGAAAGCACTCTAAGTGTGGTCGTCCAAAAGACATTTATCACTTTCATGGAATCGATGCGGAAGCGATTATTGAAGCTGTCGGTCAATGCCTATCGGAAACAGCATTGGAAAATGTGCAGGTTGCTGGCAGGCAAGTGAGTGCAATGTCTTCGCAAGTGGCCGGTCGATCGAATTGGCAAGAGTTGTGGTCGAAGAGCGATAATCATTAAAAAAACCTTTTTAGTTAAGATTTGCTGACAATTTAAAGAATTGATTAAGAAAGCTGTCAAAAAAGTTATATTTTTGACGGCTTTCTTTTTTGTGTTCCCGACAAAAATAACCTATGAGATAGCCAATGCATCACCTTTAGGGGTGGGGTTGTTTTTATGAGAAAAATTCTTAATTTAAATTTCCTGTTCATCGTAACTATAATTTTTAATTCAAAATTATTTGCATCGAATGAATACCAAATAACTGGCAAAAACGATCTCTGTATGGCGATTCGAAATATTGGTTTTTTTCAAAGGAAACTTTTAACTGATCCTGGATCTCGATTGGCCTTTAGAAATCTGCCAGGGCCAATTAATCGGGGAGTTTGTTGGTGGCATTCACGCTTTACCCGAGCTGCTAACTATTTAACAGTATTTCGGCCAGATATCCTTAAAAAGCCGCGTAGTTATGAAGTTGTTAAAATCTTGAGGCATATTCGTAGGCGTGACAAAGTCGTTGAAATACCTGGTTATCGAAATTTGTATGAGTTTTCTGAGGACCATAAAGCCCTCATTGAAAAGGAGTTAAATCGATGGAGCCTTATCGATGCTTTTAATTTCAGTCTCGTCAACGGCCTTAGGGGAAACACCAAAGAGAAACCAAAAAAGCTTGAAACAATGATGGATGATCTGTTTCATCTTGTGCGAGACCGCGGCCGAGTTGTTTTTCAGACCTTGCAGTTGCCCGGGTTTTCGTCTCATTCTTGGCTGGTAGTTGATATGCAACCAACTCTAGAGGGCTATGAGGTCTCTGTCGTGGATAGTAATTATTTTGATATTCAAAAATGGCATTACAAGCGGGGGCAGACGCACTTTTGGTACTCATTTAGGGAACTTTTACCCGTAGAGGGTCCCTTTGTTCCTTATTCGAACCAGGATTGGCAGGCGGAAGAAGATCGAATTATGGGGCTGGTCAAAAATTACTGCCATAATGCGGATTAGTTGAATTCAAATTTATTTTTTTATAGCAACTGATAAGCCTTCATGGGTTGGTATCACAATTGAATCAAATAAATCTTGATTAGTAAGTCTCTCATTAAATTGACGTAAATTTTGAATAATTTTGCTGGGCTTAGTATCCTGTTCCTGTTGAGGCACTACGCCTTTCAATAAGGTATTGTCGGCAATGATAATACCACCGGGCTTAATCGCCTTGAGTGACCATTCTAAATAGGTGGGATAGGCAGCTTTGTTGGCATCGATAAAGACCCCATCAAAAGGGGCAAGAGTCAGTAATTGCGCCAAATGATCTTCTGCGCGCCCAACGAGGATAGTATATCTTCCTCCAAAGCCAGCTTCATCAAATAGTCTTCGTGCGATATGGGCATGTTCAGAGTTAAGCTCAAGCGTCCATAGATGGCCATTAACAGGAATGCTCTCCAGGATCTTCAATCCTGAATACCCAGTGAGCGTTCCAAATTCAACAATTCGCAAACATCGGTATTGGCGAATGAAAAAACTAATAAGATGGGCTTCAAAAGAACTAATAGAAATACCGTCTTTATTGAGCTTTTTAGCTTCAAGCCTAGCTTTTAAAGCGATAGGGCCGTCAGCAGGGACTAGTGATTGGAGGTACTTTGTTCGGTTATCTGGAGCTTCTCTCATCTATGATTTTTGTACACCGTGACAGAGGCGTTTGCCAATGGATTCTTCCTAGGAATTTGGATAGGCTTTTATCTGTAGGGGTAAAAGTGCAGTCATTGCTTGAAGTTAGAAATTTACAGATTGAAATACAGTCAGAGCTGGGATCATTTTTAGCAGTGAATAATGTTAGCTTTGAAGTTCATAAAGGCGAAATCCTTGGTATTGTTGGTGAGTCTGGATGTGGTAAGTCAGTTACTAGTTTGTCGATCTTAAAATTGTTGGGTCATCCATTGCGCGTTGTTAATGGTGAGCTGCTTTTTAAAGGTGAAAATTTAATTAACTCGAGTGATCGAAGAATTCGAGAAATTAGAGGTCATCAAATTGCCATGATTTTCCAGGAGCCAATGACCTCATTGAATCCAGTTTTTACCTGTGGTGAACAGATTGCTGAAGCGATTGTTGTGCATCAACCTGAGTTATCAAAGGGCCAAGTTAAACAAAAAGTTTTGGAAGCTTTAAATTTGGTGGGAATAGCAGATCCAGTGCGACGTTACTCTGATTTTCCACACCAGCTTTCGGGTGGAATGAGGCAGAGGGTGATGATTGCCATGGCCCTAAGTTGTGATCCAGAATTGTTGATCGCGGATGAACCAACTACTGCGCTGGATGTGACGATTCAGGCACAAATTTTAACGTTGATTCGCAACATTCAACGGGAAAAACAATCATCAACCATCTTAATTACCCATGATCTTGGAGTTATAGCAGAGATGTGTGATCGCGTGGTTGTGATGTACGCCGGAAAGATCGTTGAAGTCGGTACCGTTGATGAAATCTTTTTTCATGGTCGCCATCCCTATACAAAAGGGCTTCTTGAGTCTATTCCCAAGTTTTCTGATTCAGATAAAAAAATCCCGCTAAAGCCGATACCTGGTTTAGTGCCTTCAGTGTTTGAATTGACAATAGGATGTCGTTTTTATGACCGTTGCGAAATGCGTACTGAAAAATGTAAGCAGGAAGAACCACAATTAACGTCCGGAAGTCATAGCTTCGCCTGTTTTAATCCGTTGTCGGAAGAGAAGGGCGTCCATGTCTGATTTTATTTTGCAGGTTGAAAACCTAATGAAACAGTATTCGAATAAGGTTTTGGCTCTGAGGGGATTGAGTTTCGATCTCCGTAAAGGTGAAACTTTAGGAATCGTTGGAGAATCAGGATGTGGAAAGTCAACCTTGGGACGAACTCTTTTGCGCCTGATAGAGCCTACCTCAGGAAAAATAGTTTTTAAAGGACAAGATCTAATTAGTAAAAGTAGTTCAGAGTTAAGGGCCTTGCGCCGCCACATTCAGATTGTTTTTCAAGATCCTTTTGCCAGTCTGAATCCTCGGATGACCATTGGGGAAATTCTCATTGAGCCTTTGGAAATTCATGGACTTAAAAAAACTAAGCAATCGAGAAGAGAACGAGCTCTGGAACTATTGGATTTGGTGGGCTTAAGACGAGAGATGCTTGATCGCTATCCTCACGAGTTTTCGGGCGGGCAGAGGCAGCGGGTAGGAATCGCACGGGCCCTTGCTGTGGAGCCCGAGCTTCTTATTTTTGATGAACCAGTTTCAGCACTCGATGTTTCCATACAGGCCCAAATTATAAATCTTTTGGTGGATTTACAGAAGAAGCTAGAACTCACCTATATCTTCATTGCTCATGATTTGAGAGTTGTGGAATATATTTCGGATCGTATTGCGGTGATGTATTTAGGTGAAATTGTGGAGTTGGCAGAGACCAAAGTCATTTTTAAAACACCAATGCACCCTTACACTAGGGCATTGCTCGCAGCCATTCCAACCTTAGACCCTAAGAGAAGAGGTAAACAATTGTTATTGACAGGTGAGATTCCCAGCACTATGGACGGCCTAAAAGGCTGCGCCTTTTCTTCTCGTTGCCCAATGGCCAAAGAACGCTGTTTTTCTGATAAACCACCTTTAGAGCAACATCTGAACTCTCATTGGGCTTCCTGCTTTTTTGCTAAAGATAGCTTAGGGTATTGATTGAGCTGTATTCAAAGTGAACTGTATAGAAATTGAAGTGGAGTTCCGCCTAGGCTTTTCTCCTGAATCCTGCTAATTCATTGAGCAGTTCTTGCCAAGTTCAGATGAAAATTAGGAGAATCTTCTAATCTAGAGGAGTCTCACTATGCTTTTTCAATGGATTATTTTTTTAATAGGAATTTCAGGTATAGCCTCGGAAGGTCGATCTTTGCCGGTTCAGCTTGAAGATTTTGTAAGAGCCAGGCGAGTGCTTACTACAGAGCTCGCGACCATTGAAACAAACTATGAGAGTATTAATAAAAACTATCTTATCGACAGAATTCGGGATCTTAAAAATGCCTATGCCCAATTAGATCGTCAGACTCTTGAGCCAGCTTGGCTCTATGAGGCGCAATTTCAACTTCGCTTCACGAATCGAAAATTAAAATCAATTTTGGAAACTTGGTTGAAAAAAAACTCTTGAGGATTAAAGATCGGCAAGAGATTGAGTTTGAAGCGCAAATTCTCAATGAACATAAACAAAAATTTTATCGATTACCAAGGAAGTCTCTGCCGATTGAAGGAGTGAAGGGATCTGATTGGCCACTTTCTCGTTGGGAGAGTGATAAGGAATTTTATAACTATCAATTTGAGGGCGATGAGGTTTTGTTTCGTGGCCTGCGTCTTCGTTCCGGAGATGTCTTTCTCAATCATCCCATAGAAAAACCTGTCGGAATTTTTACAGCCATTTCTGAAAAACGCACGGTGTTTTCTCATGGTGCAATGATCGTTTTCATTCATAATAAGTGGGGAAGACTGCCCGTTGTAGTTGATCTTCATGAGCGTGGCATCAGGGCCGTGCCACTTCATCACTACTTTGGGTCAAAAGTCATTGGTTATGGCGAAGTATTTCGTATGCAAAATACCGCGAGGGATTTTGAATTTCAAATTGATCGAGCCGTTAAGGAGTTGATGAGAGTAGAGCATCCTTATGATCTGACTGGATCAGAGGATCGGAAGGCTTTGAGTTGTGTTGAAATGATCTCTTATGTCCTAGAGTTGATGGGTGAGCCAAAATTGCAGATGACGAATCAAATTCGGGATAATATTTATAAAAATATTTTACGTTTAGGTAAGCTTTCGCAACAAAAGTTTCAGACTTCCAATGATGTGTTACTCGATTCTCGTTTTAGTTATGTGGGATATATCGACAACACCCAGTCTCTGGAAGTTCAGCTTTCCAATGAATTGCTTCTCGATTTGTTTCGTGAAAAAATGGACCAGAAAATCATGAAGAATAGTAAGAGCCTGTCTCGACTGTTTGGTGAAATTGCTATTGATCAGGTTCGCAATAAAAAGTCACTTTTTGGCGGCTTTATTCTTGGTTTGACTGGTTTCACGCGTGAGACTTTCCCTGTAGGTGATCCGGGACTTTTGACGGCTGTAAACGCTATAGATAATATATTTGCCAAGGCCATGGATCGATGTTTGGGGCCTGATAAATTTAAAAAAACAAGTTTGTGCTTTAAAGCTATTCAAAACTCCATGATTGATGGTTTGGTAAATCGGTTCGTCTGAAGAATTTGTGGGTTAAAATGGCAGGCTGCTAAACTTATAGAA
>CAZYOE010000100.1:0-18511 GCA_964648725.1 uncultured Pseudobdellovibrionaceae bacterium
AGTGGAGTTCGGTCGAAGTGTTTCAGGCGAAGTTCTGTTGGCGGATGAAATCACTCCCGACTGTTGTCGACTTTGGGATTTAAAAACGGGCGAAAAGATGGATAAAGACCGCTTCCGTCGTGATCTTGGCAATATCGATCAGTACTACCAGGAAGTTTTACAGCGTTTAATCAATAGAGGAGGTTTATAATGAGCGGAATGATTCGAGTTGGAGTAAAAGTAATGCCCCGAGAAGTGATTCTTGATACTCAAGGTAGAGCCGTTGAACATCTTCTAAAGCAAAAACAAATGCACGTAAGTCACTGCCGTGTGGGTCGCTATGTGGAGTTAGAATTTCTAACCGAGAGTCAAGACGATGCCATGAAGCAAGCAAAAGTGATTGCAGAAACTGTGTTACATAATCCTTTGATTGAAACGTTTGAGCTTATTCCTTTGGTTGCTGGGAGGTAACCCGTGAGTCGAGCCGTAGGAGTGATTCGTTTTCCGGGGACCAACTGCGATCGCGATGTCTTTGAAGCCGTGCAAATGACGGGCCTCAAAGCAGAATGGCTTTGGCATTTGGACCGCTTTGATACTAAAAAATACAGTGCCTTGGTATTACCAGGGGGATTTAGTTTTGGTGATTACTTGCGTGCGGGAGCGTTGGCAGCACGCTCACCTGTTATGGACTCCGTTCGTGATGCTGCAAAAAACGGAGTTCCTGTTTTAGGCATCTGCAATGGCTTTCAGGTTCTTTGTGAAAGTCATTTGTTGCCTGGTGCCCTCGTGAAAAACGAAAGTCTTCGTTTTCAAGATGAATGGATGAATTTAAAAGTCGTTAATGCCCATAAAGCTTTCGGTTCGACTTTAAAAGCCGGCGCCCAATTGAAATTACCGATTGCGCATGGTGAAGGGCGTTTTTATGCGTCGGAATCAGAATTGAAACGCCTTTGGGATTCTCAACAAGTTTGGTTGACCTATACAGAAAATCCCAATGGATCATTGCAAGATATTGCCGGCGTGATGAGTGATGATAAAAATGTGGTAGCGTTGATGCCGCATCCAGAGAGAGCTATGCAAAGCTGGATGGGGTCTGAGGATGGTCAGGTGATCTTTAAAACATTGGAGAGCCTTGTATGACAAACAGCATGTCCAATAGTACGACAATGGAGCAAAATTTAAAACACTATCGTATGAGTAAGGCTGAGTACGACAAGGCTTGCGAATTAGTGGGACATCCTCTTAAGGAAATTGAATGGCCCCTGTTCTCTGCTCTCTGGAGTGAGCACTGTAGTTATAAGAGTTCAAAAGTTCATTTGCGCAAGTTTTATAACAAAAACGCGCGAGTTCTTGAAGCTGAAGGCGAAAATGCTGGTGTGGTTGATTTAGGACAAGGGGAGCGTGTGGCTTTCAAAATGGAAAGCCATAATCACCCGAGCTTTATTGAACCTTACCAGGGTGCCGCCACTGGAGTGGGTGGAATTCTTCGCGATATTTTCACGATGGGTGCAAGACCGATTGCTCTCGCGGATTATCTTTGTTTTGGCGAAACCAAAGCTCCACGCATGGAGTATTTAGTGAATGGTGTCGTGCGCGGAATTGGTGGCTACGGTAACTGTGTGGGCGTTCCAACCGTTACTGGGCAAACTAATTTTCACTCGTCCTACAATAATAATATTTTAGTTAATGCGATGGCGGTGGGACTGTTTCGACCGGGCGAAAAAATTGCGTTATCAAAAGCCCAAGGCCCTGGAAATTTAGTAGTCTATGTGGGTGCTAAAACAGGAAAAGACGGCGTGCACGGGGCGAGTATGGCTTCCGAATCCTTTGATTCTGATTCGGAAAAGAAAAAGCCCAATGTGCAAATTGGTGATCCCTACTTTGAGAAACTGCTCATTGAATCTTGTTTAGAAGTCATTCAAAAAGATTTAGTCGTGGCAATTCAGGATATGGGTGCGGCGGGCCTTACGTCTTCGAGTTTTGAAATGGCTTCTAAAGGCCAAGTCGGTATGGAAATGCACTTGGATAAGGTGCCACTTCGAGATTTATCGATCACGGCAGAAGAAATTCTGTTATCCGAAAGCCAGGAGCGCATGTTGATGGTAGTAGAACCCCAAAAATTTGCGGCGATTCAAGATGTTTTCGCCCATTGGGGACTAGATGCTGCGGTTGTTGGTCATATTCTTCAGGAGCGCGTCGTTCGCTTGATGTGGCAAGGTGAAGTGCTTTGTGAAATCGATCCAGATTTACTCGTGGAACATCCGCCTCGTTATGAGCGTCCTTATAATCCGTGGACTTGGAGAAATCGCAAGTCTGCAAAGCTTGAACCCGGCAAAGCGGCGGAACCACGCTGGGGAACTCCGGATCAGATGTCGCGCCGATTTATCACGCGTCAGTACGATCAGCGGGTCGGTTTAAAAACTGTTCAAGATTGCGATCATCCCGTGGCGCTTATGAAACTCCCGGATTCCGGCAGAGGGTTAGGAATTGCTATGGGTTGTCGTCCAGAGATCATGAAGCTTGATGCTAAAGTGGGAGCCTATGATAGTATCGCTTATCCGGCCTTACAAATGGCGTGTCAGGGCATACAAACCTTGGCAATCACCGACTGTTTAAACTTTGGGAATCCTGAAAAGCCTGAAATTATGAGTGAGTTCGTGGCCAGTATAGAAGCCATTAGTGAAATGGCTAAAGCCTTGGATGCTCCGGTGATTAGCGGTAACGTGAGTTTTTACAATGAAACGCTAGGGCAAAATATCACCTCGACTCCAGCGACCGGTTTGGTGGGTTTGCGATCAAATATTTTTGATTTAAAGTCCTCAACCTTTATCAAAGATAACGAAGAGATTTACTTAGTTACCTTGAATATGATCAATCACTCAGATGTTTGGGCGGAGGGTGCAACTTGGACGGGAGAGTGGAGCACTAAGGATGTAGTGGGCTTTATTGCAAAAACACTTTTAACGGCTCAGCATAAATCAGTGAGTGCCTTACGAACAGTAAGCTCCCAGGGAGTGGTAACTTCTTTGATGAAAATGAGTCTGGGTGGTATGGGTATTCGTGCTGAGAATTTAACGGCGTGGGAAACCAATGCGACGGGTTTGTATCAACTCATCGTTTCAGGAACTGATCTTCATTGTATTTTACAAGACATTTATGAGTCTTTGCCTGTGACCATTACCAAAGTGGGTAAAACGCAAAAGAATCAATTTGCTCTTGGGCAGAGAGTTCTTTCAGAATCTGAGCTAAAAAACAATTACGAGAAGGCATGGGGGAAATATTTTGAAAACCTGGCGTGAAGAATGTGCAGTTGTAGGGGTTTGGAATCATGAAGAAGCATCTCGTTTAGCTTATCTCGGATTGTTTGCGATGCAACACCGAGGTCAAGAGTCAGCAGGGGTGGTGTCACTTCATGAAGGGCACCATATCCATCATAAAGGCCTTGGTCTGGTGGGAGACGTATTCTCAGAGGCAGATTTAGTTCGCCTCAAAGGCAGTGCCGCCATTGGGCACGCTCGCTATTCCACAACAGGGCAAAACCTTTTGACGAATGCTCAACCTCTCACCGCACAACTTCTCAATGGGCCAGTCGCTGTGGCTCATAATGGAAATATTATTAACGCCCATGAAGTTCGGGAAAAACTGCAGAAAGAGGGTAGTATTTTTCACGGTACGAATGATACCGAGACTCTTCTGCATTTATTATCACGACATCCCTCCAATGACTTAATTTCAGCCCTCAAAGATTCTGTGGAAAAACTGGAAGGCGCCTTTAGCTTTGTCGTTCTCAGTAAAAATCGTTTAGTCGCAATCCGCGACCCTTACGGATTTAGACCTCTTGTCCTCGGTAAAAAGAAAAACAGCGAAGGAGAATGGGCTTATGTTCTTGCTTCAGAAACCTGTGCTTTTGATTTGATTGGAGCACAACTTGTGCGAGAAATCGAGCCAGGAGAAATTTTTTGGCTCGATAAAGACGGTGAGCATAGTCTTAAGACGGATCGAAAGGTCCCGCGCCAGGCACGATGTATTTTTGAACATGTGTATTTTGCCCGACCGGACTCCATTGTTTTTGGGCACAGTGTGTATGAGTCTCGAAAAGCCTTCGGACGATTTTTAGCCAAAGAAAACAAAGTCGACGCGGACATCGTGGTGCCCGTACCTGATAGTGGAGTGCCTGCAGCGATTGGCTATAGTATGGAAAGTGGAATCCCTTTTGAACTAGGGATTATCAGAAATCATTATGTGGGCAGAACATTCATTCAGCCACAACAGAGCATTCGTAGTTTTGGCGTGAAAATCAAATTGAATGCGCAGTCGGCTGTTTTGCAGGGAAAGCGAGTGATCGTGATTGATGACTCATTGGTGCGCGGAACAACCTCGAAGAAAATCATTGGTTTGATTCGTGCAGCAGGGGCGAAAGAAGTGCATATGCGCATTGCAGCGCCACCCACCATAAGCCCCTGTTTTTACGGTGTCGATACACCACATCGATCGCAGCTGATCGCGGCTCAGCAGAGCACTGAAGAAATTCGCAAATACATTGATGCGGATTCTTTGTCTTACTTGTCCTTAGAGGGTTTGTTCGGAGCGATGAAAACATCACCGGATAAATTTTGTGCCGCTTGTTTTGACGGAAAGTATCCAACGCCCTTACATGGCATGGAAGCGAATTTGTAATCGAATGGTGTCCTGACGATGAAGGCATTATTCAAATTGCAATAGAGTTTGGTTTGATAGATTTAAAGTAATATTATTTATTTAAAAATATCGAAGCCCTTGTTTTTGAGCAAGTTGCGAATTTCCGGCAAGTAATACTCAACGCTGAAGCTCACTTTTGATTGAGTGAGAAAAGCGTTGGAGATTGGCGAGTTGGTATATTGCTCGATGATATGGGAAATGCGGCTATTGCTCGCCGTATTCACACCGATGTTCATTCTGAAATACCATTGGTTGCGAATTTCTGAAAGGTAACCAAGGTTCAACGTCAATTCGGAGTTTCCTAAAAATTCATTTTTGCTTTCACCAAAGTAATCTGCAAAGTAAGTCCCAATCGTTGGGATAAGGTTCATATAAACATATCCGAACTGCCCACCAATACCGACCTCTGGGCCTATACCTAAACCCAAATTGTAAATGCCCACCTTGCCGAGGGTTTCAATGGCAGAGATTTGATTAGGATTATATTTGGTTCGGGTGATATGGTACTGAGAACGGAAAAAATGGGTGTCAGCAGCCCAGCGAAAGACATACTGAAAGCGATCCTCAAAGTCTGGTCGAATATTGGTAGCGGTAAAACCAAGGCGTCCGGCGATGAGATCAGAATTATAGATGTAGTCCAAATTGTAAAAATAATTGGGAGTGGCGGAGCTGGTGAGTTCAAACGCACTTCCTGCGCCAAAGAAAGCTGAATTGGTAAGCCCCAAAGAATTGGGAAGTAGTTCAATAATTTTAGATCGCCAATAGCTCGCCGTGACGGTATCGCTATTTTTAACGTGGGATTTGGGCCAGGAAAGTTTGAAGGACTCAGTTTTGTCAGGACGAAAAGCATCATTGAGCGTAACGGTAGCTATGATTTCTTGCTCATTCGCTTCAACCTTTGATTCTGCATAATGAGAGATCGGAACTTTTTCGAGGGTTTTGATGAGCATGACTTCTGAATCAAACGGGTGGTCGTAGGTATAATTACTGCGTTGAAATTGTGGAAGAGTTGAATCGTAGTCGAGCACTTGGGACTCTGAGTATCTATCGCGAAGGGCGTTTTGTAGTTGTCGGCCAATGAGATCCGAAAATAATTCCGAATCGGTTTGGGGTGGCGCAATGGCAATGGCTTTGGGTGGAGGTAAACTGGATTTAGTATCTGATAAACTAATCGTGTTTGGGTTTTCGTAGTTCCAAGCCGCTCCGGTGTAAAAGTCAGTGGTAAGACCCGCAAGGAGGGCGACGGGACCTGCGATCGTGCTAAGCATCGCGTTGGCCGCAAAGCTATCAAGCCAACGGAAATGCCCACTGAGTTCGAGTTCCTGTTCTTGATGACCATTGGAAAAATGTAAGATTGTCTTTTTTTGTCGTGGGACCTTAATAAGACTTGGAGCTTTACCGAGTGAAGCACGATCGATATCAAACACTTCACACTGAGGAGTGGAGCAGGCGAGCCGCAATGTTTGGCGTCTGCCCCTCATGCTGGCACATGACAATAAGTTCACCACCAATAAAAAAAGAAAAGCCACTCTCAAAATCCCAAAATTCATAACTCACTTAGGTTAGTTTGAATAAGAGCAGAGGGGCAGTCCTGATTAGCGAATCACTGTTTTGAAAAAATCATTGCCTTTATCATCAACAATGATAAAGGCCGGGAAGTCTTTCACTTCAATTTTCCAAACCGCTTCCATTCCCAGCTCTTTAAAGTCTAGCACTTCGACTTTAGTGATGCACTCTTTACCAAGGCGAGCGGCGGGACCACCAATAGAACCGAGATAAAAGCCTCCATGCTGGCGACACGCTTCGGTGACTTGCGGGCTGCGGTTCCCCTTACCGAGCATAATCATTGAAGCGCCCAGACTTTGAAAGAGGTCAACATAAGGATCCATGCGTTCACTAGTGGTTGGTCCAAAGGCTCCAGAAGCATAGCCCTTGGGAGTTTTTGCAGGACCAGCATAGTAGACAGCATATTTTTTAAAATATTCTGGCAGAGCTTCTCCTCGATCGGCCATTTCTTTAAGTTTAGCATGGGCAATATCACGGGCCACAATCAACGGACCGCTTAACATCACTCGCGTTGCCACATTTTGTTGGCTCAAGCGAGCGAGCGTTTCCTTGATGGGTTGATTGAGGTCAATTTGCAGAGCGGGTGCGCTGGCATCGCTCACTTTAGTCGGAAGAAAACGCGCGGGATGCTCTTCCAGCTGTTCTAAAAATAAACCATCTTTAGTAATCTTGGCTTTAATGTTGCGGTCTGCGGAACAGCTCACGCCGATTCCCACGGGACAGCTGGCCCCATGGCGAGGGAGGCGAATCACGCGCACATCATGGACAAAATATTTTCCGCCAAACTGCGCGCCAATTCCAGTTTCCCAAGCCCATTGTTCTACTTGCTTTTCCATTTCGAGATCTCGGAAGGCGCGCCCGCCTTCATTACCAGTGGTCGGGAGTCCGTCGAGATAGCCCGTTGACGCGTATTTTACCATCTTCAAATTTTCTTCGGCGGAAGTTCCACCCACCACAACGGCCAAGTGGTAGGGAGGACAGGCGGCAGTCCCTAGAGATTTCATGGCTTCTTTGGCGAATTTCTCAAAACCTAATGGATTTAAAACCGCTTTCGTTTTTTGATATAAATAAGATTTATTGGCACTTCCGCCCCCCTTAGCAATGACGAGAAAATGATATTCATTGCCTGGTTCTGCATAAATATCTATTTGGGCGGGTAAGTTGGTACCGGTATTCTTTTCTTCGTAAAAGGTCAGTGGCGCCATTTGCGAGAAACGCAAATTCTGTTTCTGATAGGTATTATAGACACCCTCTGAAAGAAGCTCTTTGTCATCGACACTTGTAAAAACCATTTCCCCTTTTTTACCAACAATGATGGCGGTACCAGTGTCTTGGCATGAAGGGAATTCGCCTTCGGCAGCGATAACAGCGTTTCTTAAAAGGTCCAGTGCAACGAAACGATCATTATCAGAGGCTTCTGGATCTTGCATGATTTTTGCCAGTTTCTCCAGATGGCCGGAACGCAAAAGGTGAGACACATCTCGCATCGCTTCTTCCGCAATTCGCGTAAGGGCTTTGGGTTCAATCAACAGAGCTTCGCGGCCCTGAAAGGTTTCAGTTTTAACATACTCTTTGGTGAGCAGTTTGTAGTTAGTGGTATCTTTAGACTTTTCATAAAGTGGATAATATTTAAATGGCATAGAGTGACCTCATCAGTGTGGCATGAGGATCTCAAAAGGGAGCAATTCTGGCAAATGCTTTGCAATGTCTATAAGTGAGAAATGCCGAAAAGGGTTTTAAATCCCTTAGACTTGGAGGTCCTATGACCAGCTGTAAAACAATTTGGCAGTCAATATTGCTGGTGGGCCTCTTTTTGCCGCAGTTTGGGGTTGCTCTAAGCCCTAAAGCTGGAAACGTCGTGGGTGGTAACAAAGGTGGTTGTAATAATAGGAATAAGGATGAGAGCACCAAGTTATCCATCGTGTCTCAGTTGGATGAGGGCCAGTTGAAGTATAAAGTCACTGTTATAACAACTGTGAATAAACCCAAGCTCAAGACTACCGTTGTAGTTTATGAAGGTGCGAATTGCTTTAAAAGAACGGCTCTGAACAATGAAGCCTATTTTTGTACTATTGATACTGATGCAGGACCTGTTATCCTCACAATGGCTAAAGAGAAATCGGCTTACCATTTAAAATGGCAAATGCCTTCTCCAAACGGAAGGAATGAAGGCGATAATGATTGGGGTTCGGGTTTTTCTTGTAATGTTGGCAATGTCATCGAAGAGAATAGTGCCTTGCCTTCAGAAGAAGATCCTAATATCGCGGAACGAACTGAAGCCGGTATTACGCATCCTGGGGATTTGTTTGATGATGGCAACCCTGGAATTACGTTGCTTAATGAAGCGCATAACCTTCTATCTAAGATTGGCTATACTAATGAGCAAATTGGCGCCCTTGAACAAAGTCGTTCGAACAGTGCAGAGACCCCGGATTATTATGCGGGCGGCACTGCAATCGATGATGATTTTCGCTACAGACCCGATGAGCGACTCGAGTCCGCTGTCTATGAGTTATTGACGGATCCACAAAGACCTCAGTACTTCGATGAGGATGCAGATGGCTATAGCGATCCGAATACTGATTACGATAATGGTGTTCAATAATATTAAATTTTTCGATCTTAAGTTTCACTTAAGTTTCCTCTGATACACCTATCATCATGGAAAACTGTCGTGAAACAATCCAATCTCAATTTATCAGGCGCAAGGTCTACGATCCCCTGCAAAGAGTCTTGCACGGTCTAATGATGATTTCAGTCTTATTTTTAGCTTCGTCTGGCCTTATGGCCTCCTTGGTGGAAGCGGGTGAACGGCGCCACCAGCTTTGGAATTGGCATATCAAAACTGGCTATATCTTGATCGGGGTTTTGGTCATCAGAGTTATTTGGGGATTCATTGGACCGCGTTTTGCGCATTTTAGTGATTTTTTTAAATTTTTAAAGACAGGGCTTTCATCCAGGGGCAAGTGGAATTTTGGCCATGATCCCAAGGCGGCCTTACTTTACCTTTTGCTCTTTGTTGTTCTGTTCTTGCTGACGGCTTCGGGTTTGCTGTTGGGAGCTATCGAACATAACAAAGGCCCTCTACGCGAGTATTTTTTTGATGAGATGGCATTGGAGGCAGACATCAGTAATCTTCACTTGGCGGGAACATGGTTTGTGATTGGCTTTATCGGACTTCATGTGGGGGCACTTTTGTGGCATCGATTTCATAATAAACTACCTATGTTTAGCGCCATGGTAACAGGTTATCAATATCGGAGGAAAAATGAAAAATAGAGATTTGCAAACGAACTTGTTTATTGCCAGTTTGATCTTTTTAGTGGGGTTGCCCGGTTTTGCGGAAGATGTGCTATCCGCTTATAAAAAGGAAATGACTCAAACACGCTCGGGTTTTAGTGGCTTTAGCGCAGATGAGGGAAAAAAACTTTATTATCTGGAGCGCACGAATAGTAAAGGCCGAAGGGTTAGTTGCACCCTTTGCCATACGCATGATCCCAAGAGTTCCGGCAAAACAAGAGCCGGTAAAGTGATTGAACCTCTTGCTCCTTCCGTGAATCCCTCTCGGTTTACCGATAGCAAACAGGTTGAGAAATGGTTCCTTCGCAACTGCCGAGATGTTTTGGATCGGGTATGCACTCTTGAAGAAAAAGGAAATTTCATCACTTACTTAAAAAGTTTATAAAGAACTAATCCAGGGAGGATATAATTATGAAGACGAAAATAAAATACTTGAGTTCCATCGGAATTGTTATTGTATTTCTGGTGTCGTCGGCGCTCTTAGCCGATGATGATGATGATGATGAGAGTGAAAAACACGAGCGTCAAGGGAGGGGCATTGAACGCAGCTTTGGGGTCAGGGAACTCGAAGCCTTACCTGTGCATACGGCCTTTAAAAAAGAATGTACGAGCTGTCACATGGCTTATCATCCGGGGCTATTACCAGAGCGTTCCTGGAAAAAAATGATGAGTAAACTCAGTGATCACTTTGGTGAAGATGCCAGCCTCGATCAAAAGACCAAAATGGATATCGAGAAGTTTCTCGTGGATCACAGTGCTGACAAGTCGAGTAGCCGGCGAAGTGTGAAGATGGCGAGTGCCATACCAGCAACTGAAACACCATTGCGTATTACAGAAACCCTTTATTTTGAGCGAAAACATGATGAGATCAGTGCTAATGTCTACAAACGTCCCAAGGTAGGTTCCGCCTCTAACTGTATTGCTTGCCATAAGGGGGCGGAGAGTGGATACTTTTCTGAACACGAGGTGCGAATTCCAAAACTTTAAATGTGAGCAACAAGGTCATGCGCATATTGGTTGTTGAAGATGATAAAATTTTATCAGATGGATTACGGGATGGACTTACGCCCTTTGGAATGGCTGTTGATCAAGCCACTAATTTGGAGATGGCAAAGGATGCGCTTCTCACCCACGCTTATGGTCTGATGATTTTAGATTTGGGATTACCAGATGGCGAAGGGCAAGATCTGATACGGAAATTACGTCAACATAAAAAGGATCTTCCGATCCTTGTATTGACGGCCCGTGATGGCATCAGTGATCGAATTACTGCTCTGGATCTAGGCGCCGATGATTATATGATCAAGCCTTTTGATCTGCATGAGCTAGCGGCCAGGATTCGAGCACTTGTGCGAAGAGCGCAAGGGCGTTCTGCCCCAATGATTGAATACAAGAGCATTCAACTTAATCCCTCGACTCATGAAGTTTATAAAGATGGCAACAAAGTAGAGCTTTCTGCCCGAGAATTTTCGGTCTTAGAAATACTCTTAGAAAAACAAGGGCATGTTTTAACACGCGAGTTCCTTGAAGATCAATTGTACTCTTGGAATAGCGAAATCGAGAGTAATGCGGTAGAGGTTTATATTCATCATCTGCGTAAGAAACTGGGCTCCGATGTCATTCGAAATATTCGCGGAGTTGGTTACCTCATCCCCTAACAGAAATTGAGTTTATGAAAAAAAAGTTAGTGTTAACCATTGGAATGTGGATTGTATTTGTGGGCGCAGCCATTGGTAGCATAAATTATTTTGAAACTCAAAAACAGTTGCAAACACTCATGGATGCACAATTACGTGAAGCCGCTCAAATTATTTTTGAACAGTCGCTTCATGAAATGCGTGAACATGTTTATGAAAGTTCTGATGTCATTCTACAAGAAGAACTTTTGGAAGACCGAAATTTGCCGATGGTGGAATTTCAAATTCTGGGGAGTCAGGGGCAGCTTATTCTGCGTTCATCAAAAGTAATTCCTTATAAGCCTCTGAGCGATAAGTCTTCAGGATATGATACTAAGGAATTAGCTTCAGAACCATGGCGCATCTTTGTGCTCACATCGAAAGATCAAAAATTGCAGGTGCAAGTGGCGCAAAAAATTTCCTTTCGAAAGCAGCTAGGGAAAATATTTTTCTTTAAGATTGTGATTCCATTGACGGTGCTTTTATTATTGCTTTTGTTTTTTGTATCATACACCGTGGTTCGGAGCTTTAAACCTTTGGAGCTTCTAGCCGCAGAGGTTAAGAATCGGGGACCTGACGATCTCGCGCCGCTCAATTCTGAGGGCATAGATCTGGAGTCGGAGTTGCAACCTATTGTCAAAGAAATGAATGGCCTCATGAGGCGATTGCATAAAGCCTTAGAATCAGAAAAACTTTTAACCGCCAATGCAGCCCATGAGCTACGAACGCCCTTGGCGCAATTGAAGCTTCAAACTCAGGTGGCTTTATCGACATCGGCTCCAGAGAAACAACGATTGGCTCTGCAGACTATGAATGAAGTCATCGACAAATTGAGCCGTCGTGTTTCACAATTATTAGCCTTTGCTCGTCTGGATCATGAGTCCTTCGAATTGTCCAAACGGCCCTTTGATCTCCAGAAGCTGGTAAAAGAGGAAGTGGCGGCACAAGTACCACTTTGTTTAGAGCGCAAAATTGAAGTGAGTGCTCAGACAGAGGCTTTTACTGTTGATGGCTATGAAGATCTCTTTGGAATCCTGATTCGTAATTTATTGGAAAATGCCATTAAGCACACCCCAGAGAACGGAGTGATCGCAGTGGCTTTAGTGCGAGCAGACAATGGCAGACCTGAACTCACCATTGTTGATTCTGGCCCCGGAATGAACCAAGATGACCTGTCCAAGTTTTTTGCGGAAAGTTCTCGCCATCGTTTAAGCAGTAAAGAGGGTACAGGACTTGGTTTGGCGTTGGTCAAAAAAATTGCGGAACTTCACGGAGCCGATCTTTTGGTTGAAAATTGTCACGAGCAAACTGGGTTGTTTGTGAAGGTAACCTTTAGTTAGAAGACAAGTCCGGCATTATATAGATTCTGCAGAAAAAGGCCAACTTCTGCGTTGGCTACGCTTCATCTCTCACTCAACGTAGAGGAACTACGCCTCGTTCGATTTGAAGCTTGCCGCCTTGAATTTAGCTCTTTTTCAGCAGAATCTATATAGAATCCAAACTTATTGCGCATTTTTACGGCGCAAAAATTTTCTTCGTTGTAAAATGCGTTGGCCCGAATAAATTCCAAAGGGGCCAGCCGTCGCATAAGAGGCCAAAGTGACGAGTAGTGCGTAAGGCGCAATTTCCCATCCAAAATACTCAATGGCTAAAACGGCACAGGTCCAAGGAGTTTTTGCAGCCGCTCCAAAGAGTGAAACGAAGCCAAGTGCTGTGAAAAAGGCAATGGGTTCTTGCCAAAGCTGCGCCAAAACACTGGCCGAGGTAGCTCCAATAAAAACCAAAGGAATAAACTCGCCACCTTTAAAACCAACGGCCAAGGTGAGAGCAGTTAATAGAAATTTGAAGAGCGGCACTTTATACTCTGGCGCTATTTGAAAGGCACTGTGTATGCTTTCAAGTCCAAGTCCCTGAAAAAGATTCAAAGGAAAATTGAGATAGGCGATTAAAAGAATGAGGCCACCAAGTGCTGTGCGAAACGAGGCTGGGATCACTGACAGTACATTTTCCACACGGCGAACGCCTTCAACGTGAACTCTTGAAGTGATGCCGATAAAGATCGCTAGCATTAACAAATGAAAAAACAGTGGAAAAGAAAAATCCGGTGGAGTGACTATCATGGGTTGAAAGTGAGGCGCGCCCAGGCCCACCGCCACCGCCCAAGAAATAAAGCTCGCAATAAAACATTCAATGATGGTTTTGCGATCAATGTGACCAACCACAATCACCTCAAGACCAAATATCATTCCAGCCCAGGGTGCCCCTAGCGCCGCACTAAATCCTGCACTGAGGCCAGCCATCAAAACCCAGCGTCTTTGCTGAAGAGGAATAGTAAAAAACTGAGCGATGCGATCTGCAAAAGAAGCGGCTATTTGCAAGGCCGTTCCTTCTCGTCCCGCAGATCCTCCTACAAGGTGAGTGAGCAAAGTTGTGAGATAGATGAGCGGCGCCATCGACCAAGGAGCGACTTGCGAGGGAGTGTGTACTTCTTCAAGAACAAGTTTGATTCCCTTCTCTGCACCAAATCCAAAAGTCTTATAGAGAAAGGGAATCAGTAGCCCAACCAGAGGGAGGCCCCAAATTATTAAGGGATGAGTTTGTCGATAAACAGTCACCCAACTTAAGCTGTGTAAGAAGATTCCTACAAGGGTGCCAGAACAAACACCGATTGGAATACAAATTAAATAAGATACAAGGCGCCCTTTAAATCGATCCATTTCGTCGGATAATACAGCGAGTGGAATGCCGCTTGCAAACTAAAGTTTTCAAGCACTGTTTGTTTACTTGTGGAGGTTTAATGCTAAGCACACGTGGGTTAGCAAGATTTGTTCTCGAAATGAAAGACACCACGCAAACGCTTTTTTATCGCATGCGAGCTTATATTGAAGACGTGGCCGTTTATAAACTAGCGTCAGATCCCTTGGGCGATGGTACCATTACTGCTAAAGATGTGCGTGCCCACTTTAATAAAAAAGCCGGACTTAGCTTTTCTCCCGATGATCCAAAGGAAATTGCCGCTTATTACGGAGAGCTTGAAGCAAAAATCAGCAAAGAGATTGCTGGCCAAGATCGCATGATACGAGAAGTTTTAGATATACATCGTGATTTGATGGTGGATATTAACGCCAAAAGACCTTTGAGGGTGGTAGGTATTGTTGGGCCAACGGGTGTTGGTGAAACAGAGTTGGCTAAAGTGCTAGCTCGTCATCCCTATGGACGCGCCTCCAATTCTTTGCGCATCGATGGAACGGCTTATATGGACAAGGCCAATCTATGGAAGTTGCTGGGACCGACGGTAGGATATAGAGATTCCGAGCAAAAGGGTCAACTCATCGAATATCTCGAAGGTGCCGGAGAAAATGGTGGAGTTATTTTGATCGATGAAGGACGCTGGGTTTCGCCAACAACGGGCATCGAATATGATTTATCTAAGTATATCTTTTTATTGACCGGCAATGATGGGCAGGAACTCTATCATGACGCCACTGACGAACACCTGCGTGAGGCCACCTGGGCGAGGAACAATAAACCAGAGCGTATTATGGAAATCCTGGTGAAAGCCGGAGTGCCAGAACCTTTGTTAGGAAGAATGGCCTCACTCTTTTGGTCTCGCCCATTAAATAAGGGAGAGATGACTTTGGTGGCCAATAAACTGATGAAGCAATACACGCTCAATAACGAGGAATGGGAATCGCTCAAAAAAGAACGGGTGCGAGGCAAAACGGAATATCAACGTGTAACGATAGATGGAGTTGATTTGATGAAACCTTTGAGACCAAAAAATAAAAATAATTGTATTAGAAGCTTGCAAAAGGAGTAATTGTCGTTGAGGGCTGAATACTTCCAGTTTAACAGTGCGTGGGGATGTTGTTGTTCAGCCCAAAGGATGTTTCTCCACCAACAATACTCGAGGCCAAAAGCATGAGGTCTGTTTGTTTTATTTGAGTGAGTGAAAAAAAGGCAGAGGTTCGATTTTACTCTGACTTGCCTAGTCGAAAGGTGAAAAAGCCCCTCAAGTTGATTATTCCCTAAGGATGACAAAAGAAAAAGATACCTCGACTCCGTTGATGCGCCAGTATTGGGAAATCAAATCGGCACATGCTGATAAAGTCCTCTTTTTTAGAATGGGGGATTTCTTTGAAATGTTCTTTGATGATGCTGTTACGGCGGCGCCAATCTTAGGGATTGCATTGACCTCCCGAAATAAAAAAGCTCAGGATGAAACTCCGATGTGTGGAATCCCACACCATTCTGTGGCTGGGCCCATCAATAAACTTTTGTCTCAGGGTTATAAGGTGGCCATTTGTGATCAAATCGAAGATCCCAAATTGGCCAAGGGAATTGTGAAAAGGGCGGTCACTCGCATTCTGACTCCTGGGATGGTTTTTGATAACGAAACTTTGGAGGCCACAGAATCCCACTTTATGGCCTGCTATGATGATAAACATTTAGCG
Source organism: uncultured Pseudobdellovibrionaceae bacterium (assembly GCA_964648725.1). Classification (GTDB taxonomy): domain Bacteria; phylum Bdellovibrionota; class Bdellovibrionia; order Bdellovibrionales; family Bdellovibrionaceae; genus CAUJGP01. The sequence goes on from CAZYOE010000100.1 coordinate 15,674, forward strand.
TTTATCGACCCCACCACCGGAGAATCCTTTTACTTTAAAACTCCTGAACTGAGATTGGCGCGGCAACTCTTGCAGGTGTTGCCAGTGGCTGAGCTGGTGTTGGCTCCGGAGAGTCTTGCGGAATGGGATGTTAAACAGTTTATATTTAGCAGTTCCGTTCACAGTGAACTCTTAGGAGAGAGTAAAGATCCTTCCGCCTGTCGCCGGTTGCGTTCCTATATCAAATCTTTAGGCGGGGATGAAGTGTTGTCTGTGCTTAAAGAGTTTGAAAAGCGTGAGTGGCAACATCGGTTAGAGATTTCGCCGACAAGCCTTCGACATCTAGAAGTCTATGAGACCTATAAAGGTGATACTAAAGGAAGTTTATTTAAGGCCATTAATCGTACGCAGACCTCAACTGGCGGGCGTATGCTCCGCCAATGGCTGGCCTTTCCCCTGCGTGATCTTGCTGTCATCGAGAGACGTCTTGACCATATCTGCCGCTGGATGCCTAAGTTGAATGAACTAAAGGAATTGCGCAAACAACTCGGTCAGATTGGCGATATTGAGCGTCGGCTGAGTCGATTGGTTACACCGCAAAGTCACGCGCGTGATTTGTTGTCTCTCGCGCAAGCCACTCAGGCTTCATTGGCGGCCTTGGAAGGTGCGCGCAGTGTATGGGAAGGACGATTGCCGCAACAGTGGTTGAGTCAGTATGAAGAGCAATCAAAGCGAATTTTAAGGACCTTTCGTGAAGACTCGCCTTTGTCCACTCGTCAAGGACACATGATTCAAGAGGGCATTTCACCCGAACTTGATGAGATGATCCGACTAACTCAAGATACGCAGTCACTGTTGGCGGAAATGGAAGCCCGCGAAAAAGAAGCCACCGGCATTAACTCGCTCAAAATTCGTTATAACAATGTTTTCGGTTATTACATTGAGGTCACCAATACCCATAAAGATAAAGTCCCCTCCCATTATCAGCGCAAACAAACGCTCACCAATGCGGAACGCTATTGCACTGATGAGCTAATCGAGCTGGAGAAAAAGGTTTTATCGGCTCAAACTAAGCGGTCCGATCTTGAATGGGCTATCTACGATCAGGTCCGCAAGGACATCGTGTCTTCTTCACAGGCCTATCTTTCTCTGGCGCAGGAAATTGCCGAAGTTGACGTGCTGACGAGCTTGTCTTGGCTGGCTATTGAACAAAACTATTGTCGACCCACCTTTAATAATGAGGGCGGCTTGCAACTGATGAGTGCTCGCCATCCCGTAGTGGAGCAGGGACTTTCAGGAACCTTTATTCCAAATAATATTAATTTAGGTCCAGAAAATTGTATGTTGCTCACCGGACCCAATATGGCTGGTAAGAGCACTTTGATGCGTCAAGTGGCGGTGATTGCTATGATGGCCCAAATGGGCAGTTATGTACCTTGTGAGAAGGCCAGTCTGCCTCTTTTTGACCACATCTTCACACGTATAGGGGCCAGCGATCATTTGTCAGAGGGCTTAAGTACCTTTATGGTGGAAATGACGGAGACTGCCGAAATTCTTCGAAACTGCACCAGTGCCTCCTTGGTGATTTTGGATGAGGTGGGTCGAGGTACCAGCACTTTTGACGGGCTATCTTTGGCGCAATCAATTTTAGAACATCTGGTGACGCAAAAGAAAACCTTAACCTTCTTTGCCACTCATTATCATGAACTCACGGAATTAGAAGGGCATTATGCCAATCTGACCAACTATCATATGGCTGTCAGTGAACAGGGGACCAATATTCAGTTTCTTCATACCCTCATCAAAGGACCAGCTTTAAAGTCGTACGGGATTTATGTAGCCGAGTTGGCAGGATTGCCAGCTACAGTCACCCGCCGTGCAAAATCATTGTTAAAGCAAGTTGAGGCCCAAAAAGTAAATGTCAGTGCGCAATTGAGTTTTATGGATTATTTGGTGGAAGGGCCAGCCGCACCAGTCGCTGAAACAAGTGCCATTAGTGCCTCTCAAGAAAAAATACTAGAAGCGATTCGCCAAGTTTCTTTAGGTGACCTGACGCCAATCAAAGCATTGAATTACCTGGCAGACTGGCAGGAATCATTGAAGAATTAGTTCCTATGTCTTGTTTTCCAAGGCTTGAATTGCTCCCGTCTGGATTCTCCTTCAGACTGAGTCTATGTCAGATTGCTGAATTTACCTTCGGAATATCTGCATAGAATTCGCAATCACGAAATTGAAAAACTTGACGATAAGATGAAAAAAGTGTGGGAACAGCACCCGCAAATGAGTATCAACTGCGCGGCTCAAAAGAAGCTTCAACTGGACACGATAGTCCGCGAGGCGATTTTAAATTCTCATGCACGTTTTGATCAAAAAGGTTTTCCGATAGTAAGTTCGGAGCGTATAAGCTTTGAGTCTCAACTTGTACAGTTCGTGCAAATTCTCGATGATCGGTGTCAAGTTCATTGGGGAAAGCCCAGACCATCATTCATGGATGAATTTAAAAAATGTTAAAGGAACCAAACACGTTTGGAATGTTATCGCCAGTGGTGATTCAAGCACTAAAAGGTGTTGAGTAAACAAAGAGGATATCACTCTATCGATGCCATTACCAAAATCAGTTCTTATTGGTTCCAAAATAGAGCTAAATAAAAAAAGTGATATCAAATTAACAGAGAGTCCTTTGGCACTTTCCTTGCTCTCCTAAGTATAGTAAGGAGATATCACCTATGGAAACTAGTTTGACACCAGCTACCCTTCAAGATCATTACGGGCAACTTTATCTCGGAATTAAAGAGGGAAATCTTGAGAAATGCCTCGAGTGCCATTTGCTGATCTCCTCCAATTTGAGAAGCTCGGGTG
>CAZYOE010000101.1:0-18363 GCA_964648725.1 uncultured Pseudobdellovibrionaceae bacterium
GCCACTTAAAAAGTAACACTTTTTGCGTCACCCCACTCAAAGTTAGAGACCCAGAGCGTAGGACTTAATTTTGTTTGAAGATAATTTCCAACTATTGTGTTGCAATTTTGTTCTATACTAATTTCATATGAAAACACTATGGGTAATGAATTTTATTTTATTTTATTGATTGTTTTCTGCTCTTTTACGGCTGAGGCGAGTAGAGGGGAGAATTATGTGACTGAGCAGTTAGAACAATCTTTTAGTAAGGAGTCTAAAGGTTCCTTTAATGATGCTCTTCAAAACCATCAAACCTGCGCAAAATATGTTAATCATATTCGGCAATTAAAACTTCCCGTCACTCTGTTGGACGGAAGTATTCCTGTCATAGCATTGGATTCGGCCTATTCAGGTTCGACTTTAACTTCAAAAAGTCCAGTGTTAAAAGGATTGGTCGGCCAGCAGTTCGTTAGTTATAAGGAGTTTTTGAGAACTCGATATTTGGCACAGTCTCCTAAGTTAAAGTGGATGTCTGAGAGCCTCAAAAAACTTCAAGATCAGTGGGACCTTGAAAGTCGGAGTCATCATCGAAGTAACACAGACGTCATGCGCGGAATTAAGACCAAGGGATATGATATTGATAAACTTTTTAAATTCACGTCGGAGATGGTGGAGAAAACTGAAAATGTACTAAAAGAACATCCTGCATTTATGGAAACAGCCGAATGGCAAGATTCGAATCTAAGATTGAACCGGGCGAAAGAATTACTATTAGAAACTCGCCAAAATGGAATCATTAAAAATGGAAAAACTTATCAAGCGTACATTGATATTCGTGATGCATTGAAAATGCATCAATCCAATATTAGGACTGCAGGCGAATCCTTCAACTCGAAACAAATTAATTTTTCCTTAGATAATGGCGTAGGACAATCCAAGAGCTTCAAAGGGTCGGCTGTAGGGACTTTAAATGGAACAATTAATGGTGCGGTCAATGGATTGATGTTAGCCCCTCTGTTTTATGAAGCCTATAAAAAATTGAGACTTGAGTCTGCAGGGCTAAGTCAGTTCGTTTCGGATACGGCCATTTTCAATAATGATGTTGATGCCCATGAAATTTGCGATGGCATTTTTTCCAAAGTGACAACTCCTGACCTTGAGAAAGGGGCCATGAAGTTAGCTCAGTTTGTTCTATCTAATAAAATAAGTCTTATTTATAATGTAGTTCACAATACAGGATCAAAATATCAGTTGCCGGCTGAACAGAGTCTAAAAGAGGGTGAGTCAATGGTCCCAGCAGGGATCGATGAACTTGGTACACAGTGATTGACTTATTCAAATACTTCACGTAAATGAATTCATCATTCTTGAAAATGGAGCAGTCGCCACTCAGTACCTCGTTTGCAGTCATTGGCATTGGCATATAAAGTATCTGATTGTGACAAGGGCAATATAAGTCAGAGTCAATGATTCTAACAGGATCGTTTTCACATAAGGAATGCAAGTTTGATACCTATAGTCCAGGTGGTGATCTATAAGGTGGATGAACAAGGCTTCAACGGTCGTGGTTTGGACCCAAATTCATAGACGCTCCGCTATTCCCTTTTCCTCATTACGTGTACCAATTAAAAGCAAAATAAGTATTATTTATTAATTTAACTTAAAATCCATTAGTATGGAATTCTGTTTAACTTAAGGGCGTGCGACTTGATCGCTGTAATAAGTTATAACCATGAAAGAGGATGCAGATCCTTATTTTCTTTGAGGGGCAACAAATGGTTAAATTTTGGGATTCAAAAATGAAACTCTTGGGTGGAATTTTCTCTGGTCTCGGAATTCTTCTTATTGTGTTTCAAAATGCGACAACTGGAAGCATCAGCGCGGATTCGGATTTAGGTAAGTTTATTTTAAATGCGCAAACAACCTTGGCCAATAGACTGGCGGATACCGATTTTACACAACTTTATGAATTAAAGAAATACGACGCACCAAGTACCCCGCTTGAAGTGAAAGTCGAATATTCGGTTCATGAAATTCTTGGTAGCACCGTTACGACGAAACTTAAGACAGCCTCCGGTTCTGAAATTACTATGGGGTTTTTAACTGGAAACACGTTATCTTTAGATGGAAAGATGGTAAATATTGGAATGGCGAGCGTGGTCGATGTTTTTAGAAAAGATTTCGGCGTCTCGAAATTAAACATGCAAACATTGCTGGCCCTGAATCCAAGTGTTGAAAAGATACATACGGCTTTAGCTTACGATAACCAGGCCATCTACGTTAAATCTCTGGCTGAGCGTATTGCCGCTGATGTGAAACTGACGAGCCCAAACATGAAATCGCTATCCAAACAACTCAGTGAGTATGTCAATAATGGTACTGATGTGAAATTACCGGAAGTTAAAGAAATCATCAGCAAAACATTGACTGTTGTTGATAATTTAAAGTCAAATTCCGAAAATGCGAAAATAATTTCGCCATACGAATTAGAAGCTTTAAAGACAACTCCTGCTTTTAAAGTTAGGGTATCGGTAGGTTTTGATAAAATCGACGAATTTTTGCCTGCTACTGCCGATGTTCCAATTCAATTGACAACATCACGTAGTGCACCAGTGTCCGAGTCGCAAAAGAAAGAATATCAGCAAATCATTAGTGATATGAAGGACAAGAAAGTCATAAGCATAAGCCTAACAAATCAAACACCAGAGGTTCTCACTAAAGCCGTCGATCAAATTCAGTCAGCTGAAAATGCGATTCGCAAGATTTCATTTAACACGGATACTAATCCACCACCGGCTGGGAGCTCACCTGTAGAGCGCATGAATCTCCCAACTGTATCTGGAATGCGGGCTCTTAAAGCGACGGCGATCGAATATTCGAATGACCTTGGAGATTTCGTTACAAAAAATAAGGTCCGTGGATTAGCGGCCATTGATGCTGCCGGAGTTTTGGCTTCCATTGGCGCGGTAGATAGAATTGTCAGCAATCCCAATGCTTCCCTTGGTGAGATCAGTCAGGCTATGAATAAGCTCGTTAATAATACAGCCGAGACGGCCTCAAGCATAGCACTCTTTGCTGTTGGCTCAAAGGTTGCGATCGTACTAGCTTCCGGTACCGCTGCGGCGCCGGCCGTCACTGGAGGAGTGGCAGCGGTTGTACTTTATGCGACCTATGCTCAATTGTCGGATCCAAATTTTTATAAAAACGCGGCCAATTTCTTTAAAGAATTACCAACGTCGACTGCAGTTATTGGCAATGCCATATTTATCGGTTTTGATAAAGCAGCTTACAATCTCACTAATTTAGACAATTGGATCAAGAATGCTCTGAGCATCGAAGGATTTATAAAAGGGGCTCTCAGTTCTGTTCTAGAAAATGCCTTGCGCAAAGGTAGCTTTGCCTTTCGACCAGAGATAGTCGGTGAGCTTTCAAAACTTTATTGGGCCGCGGAGGCCTGTAATATTGGAGATTGTGTTTGGAGCAACCGAGTCATTAAAAATGGAGGTACGACTGCCGCCTTTTTGACCCAATCCGTACCATTTGGTCAAACTTGTGTTCGTATGGATCGTCTTTGTACTAATGGTGTACTGTCAGGTTATGGAGACTATGCCAGTTGTAGGCCTGCTCCACCAGAACCCTGCAAATTTGGTAATGGATTAGTTAGTCACGGCTCTACCACCCCGGCCTATGAAAAATCCATCGTCAAAGTTGATGAAAAATGTGTACCAACTTATCGAACTTGCAACAACGGTGTATTGAGCGGCACAGGAAACTTTAGAACGTGCGAACAAGCTAAAGGTAAATCTTGCTTATTTGGGAATTGGCGTCTTGAGCATGGAAATGGAATCAATTCCTATGCGGCATCTGAAGTGCCCTTTGGCAAGCAATGCGTTCCGATTCGTAGAACCTGTACTGATGGTACCTTATCGGAGGGTGGTACTTGGTATACATGCAGACCGGCAGATCCAGCGCCCTGTTCCTTTGGATCAAAAATTATCGCGCATGGAAGTTCTGTGACGGCCTATTCTACCAAAACTGTTCCCTACGGCTCGAAATGTGAAGGACGCACTCGCACATGTAACAATGGCAATTTAAATGGAATTGGCGAATATGATTATTGCGAACGGGTAAGAGGTAAAAAATGTTTGTTAAATGGTCAAACACTTTTAGATGGCCAGGGGGTTTGGACTTACAGTTCACTTTCGCAACCGTGCGTATCGAGCTATCGAATTTGCTCCAATGGATCGATGTCAGCTGGAGGAGAATACTTTACCTGTCATGATTCATCCCTGCTAACTAAATCTTGTATATTAAATAATGGGAGCATCATTAACAATTATTATGGTACCAGCTATACTCAGGGGCTTGTTCCTTACGGAGGAACTTGTCAACCAGTAGCGAGCCCTTGCAAAGATGGTAGTCTGACTGTAGGTGGAACGGGCTTCCGAAATTGTGTACATGACTATGGCAAGGATTGCAAAATTGGGAACAGGATTCTTCGGCATGGCAATTCACTCTATACATACGCAACCCAAAGTGTACCATTTGGTCAAACCTGTAAAGGTCAGTGGATTTCTTGTAATGATGGAAAATTATCAGGTCCAGAGTCTTATCTAAGTTGCCAACCAGAAAAAGGCCGGAGCTGTCAGTTTGTAAACAATATGATTCCGAATGGAGGGGCTGTGATAGCTTATCCGAGTCAAGGTGTGCCCTTCGGAGAAACCTGTGTTCGGTCAATCAGACACTGTAAGGATGGCGTCCTTGATGGCGAAGGCTATTTTTCAAATTGCAGAGTTGCGCAAGGTAAGTCCTGTAGTATTGGAAATCAAAGAGTGCCACACTTGGGGAGCATTACCACTTATGAAACCCAATCTGTGCCATTTGGTGAAAAATGCGTTCCACTGACTCGAAAATGCACTGACGGCCTTCTCTCCGAAGGTGGTAATTTCACATCCTGTGCACCTAAGATTGGAGCTGATTGTAATTTTGGCAACAATACGATTAAGCATTTAACTAATGTTTACGCTTACGAAAAATCGTGCGTAGCCTCTGGTGAGAGCCAAAATGCTGAATGGAGAATCTGCACGGACGGTTCACTATCTGGATCTAACCGTTTCTTCAACTCTTTGCAAATTACAAATCCTCCGCAGTAACTGGCAGCCTGGTGCATGTTGATTAGTGTTGAATCATGATTCCAATTTCTTAATAGGCAAGGATACTTTAAAACACGTTTTGGTCTCATGGATTGAAAAAATGAGACCCACCATAAAACTTGTGCAGAAGTGAATAAATACCGCATAAAATAAGTCTGGCAGAAGTAGCATGGGTGTTCTATTCAGTTTTAGAAATTTTCAAACAGATAGTTTTCCGCTCTGATCTTCTAGTTTTTTGCATGATAGACCTCAATGATCGTCTCGCCTGTTCGATCATCGGTATTGGGTTGAATGCGAACGGCGCCTTTGACAGCGAACAGAGTTTTGATTTTGCTTTCAGTGATGAATCTGACGTGACTACTTGTAAGCCCGAAATAGCTAAATGCAATAACCACAGATAAACAAAAAACGAAGAGATAAATTGGTATCACCAACCGCCAAGACACTCACCGTTACGCTTGGGAAAAATCGGGAATTCTGTCAGCAGTTGGATGCTTTGCAGACTTTAGTTTCTGAATTGTCTTTCTTAGTCCTTGGATTTTTTACTCTCAACTTTACTCGTACTAATTCCCCTTCATAATGAAACATCATTATTCTGCCAGTGAAAAAGAAATTCCTTCTCAGCAAATATTATGTTTCATTATGTTTTCTAGCGAAGGGCTCTTAGTGGAGCTCAAGTACAATGGTTACAAACAGAGGGGGGTTCTAACTCCGTAAAACGGGGAACGCTCGTAGCTCTCTCCATGGATCTACTGCCTAATTACCCTTGGTTCAGTCATTGCTTCATTTACTTTAAACGAAAATAATCTCGTGAATAAATGGCCAATCCTTCGTAAACCTATGCAATGGTTCCGCGAAAAGCACGATTAACAAAATGCTAGCTTAGCCTCTTTCGTTCTCTCCGTAACGAAAGAGGCTATACTATTCATTCCATTCATGGGGCTCTTCGTTGATATTTTTAAAATTGGTTGGCTTGGAATGGCTTAAACCTAGTCTGCTCCCAAAGTTTGAGGCGAAAGTGCTGTAATAACACTCAACATGCGGAGATCATAAGCCTTGAATGTGCTTCAGCAAGAATCGTTGAATGGCTTGTAGGTTCTCTATGTATGCTATTTGCAACCTCTAATCGGCTCTCGGTGGCTTCGGCCATTTGGATTTCAGCGAGGACACTTTTTCTGCTAGGACTTTTAATGCAAACGATCGTTGAGTCAAAAACTGCAAATCGAAGTAAATCTAGGCAGTTAATCAGGGCACTGCATTAATCAAATAAATGGTATTGCACCAATAAACTCATGATGAGTTAATAAACGGTGCATGCCATAATAACAGGGGGATTCCTTGAGTATCGAAGCTCATACTGAAAAATTGCAAAGTACCTATGTAAACATCAAAAATTACCTAACTCAAAATGATCTCGCCTCTTGTATTGGTATTACTACCCAAACATTAGGGAAACAGTTGAGAGATCTTAATATTCCTACGATAAAATTTGGAAGAACTGCACTAGTTCATCATCGTGCAGTTCGGTGTATTTTAGAAGCCCGTGGATTCAAGTTTCCAAATAAAGTTGTAGCAGTGCAGATGTTGAAAGGTGGCTCTGGTAAAACATCGTCAACTTATAACCTCGCCGTCCGGGCACACCAATACGGATTTAGAGTACTACTTATTGACCTAGACATGCAGGGAAACTTGACCGGCACATTTGGAATTGATGGTGTCAAAAGAGAAGCCCTTATTTCTTATATTCGTGATCAAAAAGATTTTTCAAGTTTGATCGTAAAAGTTGAAGAAGACCTTGAATTACTTCCTTCCAACTACGAAAACTCCAGCATTGATATCGAGATTTTTTCTAAACGAATTGAGTACGGCACTCTCCTTTCAAAGCCTATCAGCGAAATACGAAAAAATTATGACCTTATTTTAATGGACTGCAACCCGTCTCTCTCCACTCTAAATGTTGCTGCGGCTTTAGCTTCGGATACAGTTCTTGTACCGATTAATCCCGATACTTATTCCATGGAAGGGTTAATTAAAACTACGTCTGAAATTGCCAGAATTTCAGAGGGACGTTCAAAGGCACCTGATCTAAAGATCTTTTACACTTTATTCGATAAACGTGAAGCCTCTAGTCGAAGTTTTCTCGTAGAGTACGCGTCCTCATACAAAGACCAATTAATGGAAACTGTGGTTCACAGAAGTGCTGATGTGAGGACCGGCACAATCACCAATAAAAGTGTTTTTGAAGTTCCAAGGGCATTTGTGGCTCAGAGTGATTTCGATTCTCTTACAAGAGAACTTGTTGGATTGATGGATCACTTTGGAGAACATTCAAATGGCTAAGATTGGTGATCTCTTAACTCAAATTCAAAAAAAGAAGAGCTTGGCATCTATTGCTGCTGCAGAACATAAGCACACTACCCCGGATCAACTTGTCGCAAATGAAATTGCCAAAAAAGTAAATGAGAGTAAGCCCACAGTGAGTCAATCATTCAATGTCAAATTAGGGGCCAATAAGGGGTCAGTTGAGGGTCAATTAGGGGTCGCTTTAGGGGTCGACCCTCAACTGACCCCTAATCAACCCCTAATTAAAGAAAATAAGAATCAACCCCTATTAGGGGCCAATAAGGGGTCAATTAGAGGTCAATTAGGGGTCGCTTTAGGGGTCGACCCTCAACTGACCCCTAATCAAAAACCCCTAATTGACCCTCAACTGACCCCTAATCAACCCCTAACTATCATCAAAAAACAGCAAGGCCAATTAGGGGCCAATAAGGGGTCAGTTGAGGGTCAATTAAGGGTCGCAAACTTCTTAAAGTCGGAAATTCCATTGTGGATTGAGTTGGGTGCTGCCCAAAGTTCTGTAATCCTTTTTCTGTACCAGCAGTGTGATTTCACCACATTAAGTACAAAATCCGTTAAAAAAAATGAGGTGAGCAAAATCTGTGGAATTGCTGAATCATCAGTAAGCTCAACGTTTAAAAAACTCATTAAACTTGGTCTTATTGCTCGTCTCAATGGCAAAAGGGGTGAAGACGGATACTCGAGGTTTCAGTTTGAAAAAACTATTTATTCCAAATTAAAATCAGATGGTGCTGATAAGGAAGTTATCAAACGAGGTTTAATTGGGGGTCAATTAGGGGTCGCTTTAGGGGTCAATAAGGGGTCAATATCCTCTAGTATGTATGTAGGTAATATAAATAATAATACAATACATACAGAGCCGACTCATGCTCAATCGGCTCCAACCGAACCCGATCCCTGGTCAGAACTCCGAGACGTTGATTTTTCTCAACTCCACCAGTTAGGTCTCAAGGTCACAATCGTAGATACCTTCAAAAAGAACAAATGGGTCATAGATCGTTTTCAGCTTGAAGATTTCATCGAACGATTCCATCGCTACATGACAGACCCACAATACGAAGAACGACGTTCTAAAATTAAGAATCCCTATTCCCTCTTTCTCGGCTCCATCAAAGACATAGCTAACGGTGAGCCCCACTCACTTTGTGACGTTAAAACCGAATACGAACTCCAAAAGGAAGTGGCACTTAAAAACCAGAGCAAGCAGGTTGAAGAGTTTGAGCGTCTGGTACAGGATCAACAGCATCGTCTTAATCAGCTCCTTGATTCCAAATTCAATTCATGGCTAGAGACTCTCACTGCGGACGAGCAAATCACGTTGGTTCCGCCTCAAGCTATGGCGAAGCCGGGCTCGGTTTCTTACAAACAATTACTTAAAGCTTACTTTACAGAAAACATCTGGTCAAAAAGTGAGCATTCGTTTTTAAACAGTCCAAGAGCTTAAATTTTAATCTGGTGGCATGGTGACCATAGGTTGGTTAAATTAAAACGATTCTAGGTGGGTTTTTGTTTGTTTAATCATTGATCCTGATGCGACCTTGAAACTAAAGAAACAAAAAATACTACTAGAACAGCGGAATCACACTTTTATGCCCACATTGTTCGCAGACTATTGAAATTTGATTACCGAAATCCGCATTTGAGCGTGCGCCCAGCATGGGTCTGAAATAGGAGGTGCGAGTCCTCCGGGGACCCAAACGGAGGGAACCCACAACGACGAGACAAGAGCAGATCCGCGAGGATTTGTTTGGTGGAAGTCTAAAGTTGTAACTCTGAACTGAATGAAGTGAAGAGCTGATGAAGCAGGTATGTTTGGATGAGCTGGTGTTTAGCAGCGAAGTCCTATATCCGTTGGAAGCATACAGGTAGAGGCTACAGTGTCAGGGTGAAATTTCAGGTTACTTACCTGGGGAGATCTTCTGGTTTCCACCACACTCTGCGTGGTACGTGGTAGTCTGAAGTCAACGAAAGGAGATTTCTGGAGCGATGAGCCAGAAGAAGTCAGGGTTTAAGAGGACAAAGGAAACCGATCAACTCTTTCAGCAAGTCAATATGGAGGTAATAGCATCGACCGAAAACATGACGTTAGCATTAAAGCAGGTGGTATCAAATAAAGGCTCTCCTGGAATTGATCGAAAGCCCGTAGAAGAAGTCAAGAAGCACGCGTCAGAGATTCTCCGGCAATTGCAAAAGGAATTATTAACGGGGAAATATCGTCCAGGAAACATTAAGCGAGTGTGGATACCAAAACCTGGTGGTGGACAAAGAGGGCTTGGAATACCCAACGTAGTCGATAGATGGGTTCAGTAAGCCATCAACCAAGTTCTGTCTCCAGTCTATGAAACCATTTTCCATAACAGCAGTCATGGGTTTCGCCCGGAGCAAGTGGGTCGTCGACATCGACTTGGAGAAATTCTTCGATAAGGTTAATCACGAAAGACTCATGTCCACGATTAAGGCAGATATCAAAGACCCAAGGATTTTGCGTGTTATACACTGTCTTCTCAAAGCGGCCATTGTTCTTCCTGAAGGCGTGGTGGTTAAGAATGAAGGGGGTGTTCCGCAAGGAGGTCCACTTTCACCACTTCTTGTGAAGTTGCAAACCACCTTAAGCGGCATTGGTCAAAAGCCCTGGTCGTAAGCGTTAAGGAAAAGGTATTTAATAAAATATCAGGTGTGATCTGAGCACGAATTCGCGAACTCACACCTCGAAACTACGGAAACTCTTTAGAGGACTGTATCAAAAGGCTCACAATCAATACACCCAAGGTTGGATTCAATTCTTCAAGATCTGTACAAACAGTATTGAGCGAACACTCAGTAGCTCCGATGCTCATATCAGGCGTCGACTTCGAGCTATTCAGCTGAAACACTGGAAGCGCAAACGTACCATCGCAAAGATGTTAATAACACTTGGAGTAAAACCCAAGCAGGCATGGAGTGATGTTTATCGTGGTAAACAATCACTCTGGTCATTGAGTCACTGTCGAGCGGTAGATCGAGGACTGTGAAACGCATATTTTGCCAATCGCGGACTCTATTCATTAGTTAACATGTGGACTCTACTTAACTCCAAATAGGTTTGTCCTATACGGATAACTTCTGAAGAGCCGGATGTGAGGTCCACAAGTCCGGTTCTGTGAGAGCTGGCGGCGCGAAAGCTCCCCTGGCTACTCGACCGATCAGTAGTCGGTTGCCCGATATTGTTCTTGCTATTCAGTGGTTGACGAGTTGTCGGCAAACGATTGAGTTTTTGTTTGTGGTACAGTTTACTTGATTTAAATAAACAACAGCGTGTATGGCTCAAAAGACCCAGGATTTTTGCCTGCGGCTTTTTTTAATCGTCATTTTGATCTCGAACCATTGCTGTTGCACTCACTGTCCAAGGTTCCCTAGCGTATTTGGTATGGTTTTTTAAATAGGTTTTATAGATAGCAAGTTCACTGTGTGGAATTTTGAAATGGCCCCCGCTGGTTCGCTCTGATTTGATAATCCCTTTTTTGCAATCTCTGATTATGGTCATAAACGACACCCCCACATATTTTGCAAACTTAGTGGGAGTGAGTGGTTTCTCAGCTACCTTCAAAGATTCACGCACTAGCGATGCATCGGGGAGGGGATTCCGACGGGATTCTTTTTTCTTCATGATTTCTTGGGATTTGACCCAAGCCTCAGCAACTTTTTTACCAATACGTGTAACATAATCTTTGTCTAACTTATTGTTATCAGGGATATTTTCAACCAAAGTGATCCCAAGATCAGGGACTGAAACCGTGATGTAATCCATGGATCTTTTAATGACGACCGGGTAGTAGAGAGCCGAGCGAAGGTTTTTCATATACCACAAATCTTAACAATCTTAACAAGTGAATGTCATTATTTATGACTGTTTGTTGGAGTTACATAAGTGTAGTTGTGTAACCTAGACCGCAAGAAAACGAGTAGTCAAAAATAGGGCATCATAAAAAAACCAAAAATACCCCACAAAAAGCCTATAACCCCCCCCCCTTTTTTTTTTATGCTTTTAGACACGGGGATTTAGTGAGGGTTTCAAATCAATACAAAATATGACAAGTAAATCTATACAAAAACATATCATATGTGCTATATTCATACTATGGGAGAGTTGAGCATTTCAAAACAAGTTCAAAAACGAATCGAAAACCTGGGACCAGGAGTTGTTTTCGGCTTAAAGGAATTCTCTGAAATCAAAAACACTCAAGCCGTAGTGCTTGAGCTTAGCAGACTTTCTAAAAAGGGATTCATTAGCCGACTGATGAAAGGAAAATACTTTCTTCCCAAAAAGTCAAAATTTGGGGAATTACCCCCCGATGAACAAACGCTCATCAATGAAATTATAATGGATAATGGTGGTTATCTATCGGGAGTGGCCGCATTAAATAGATTTGGTGTGACAAACCAAATTCCAGCCCAAGTATCTATCCGTGGGGCTCGGTCAACGCGCACCCTTAAAATAGGTAATCTAATGATCCGCTTTACACGTTCTGGAAATCTAGAGGCCAAAGATGCAAATACCGAGCTAATGGACCTGATTGAATCTGTGCGCCTAATTAAAAAGACTCCTGACGGAAGTATTAGGACCACCTTTAACAGATTAACCGAAGTATTAAGGACATTATCAAAAGCTGAACTCAAAAATCTTGTGGACCTCGTAAAAAATGAGCGACCCTATGTGAGAGCCATTATTGGTGCGCAGATGGAAATGCTAAAAATAAAAGAAGCTGAAGTCCTTAAAAGCAATCTCAATCCTCTCACTACATACAAATTATCCATTGATCAGAGTTTGCTACCAAACAAGGGCGAGTGGGGCATTCAATGAAGTTACATGAAAATAAAGAAGACTTTCTTGCAGCCATTCAAATCACGGCAAAAGCTTTGGGACTCCGAGAGGTGTTTGTCGAAAAAGATTATTGGGTTTGCTTTATACTAAAAGCCTTAAGTCTTTCGCCTTACAAAAACGAAGTGGTCTTTAAAGGTGGAACGTCTCTTTCAAAAGCCCATAAAGTCATCCACCGATTTTCAGAAGATGTGGATCTAGCAATTATTTCAAATGACAGAACTGACAATCAAATCAAAAAACTGATTTCCGCAGTCGAAAAAGAGATCGTTAAGGATAGATTTCAAGAGGTTCAACGAGAGGGAATAACCTCAAAGCGCGGAAGGTTTCGAAAAACCGTCTGGAAGTATGAAAAAGCCACGGATGGAGATTTTGGACACGCAAGTCCTGAGTTATTGTTGGAGATTAATTCGTTCACGGTGCCAGCGCCCTTTCATCCATCAAGCATTCAAACTTATATTGCTGACTATTTTGATCTTAAAGAAATGGATCAAGAAAAGCACGAATATGAATTGAATTCATTTGAGGTGAACGTTTTGGATATGCGCCGAACTTTCTCGGAAAAAGTCGCGGCAATTATTCGAGCAAGCCTCCAGGACAAGGAATATCATTCTGATTTGAAAAGAAAAATAAGGCATCTCTATGATTTGTCCATGATGATGAGAAATGAGGTCATTACAAGATTTATTGAAAATGGAGAATTTAAAGAGTTTTTTGAGGCCGTTAAAGCCGATGATTCAAAGGTTTCAAAAAAGCAAGCGCTAGTTTCAGAAGCTCATTTAGAAAAAGTACCGCTTTTCCAATCAACTGAAAATGTTCTCAATAATTTAACAGCAAATTACAAAAACGAATTTGCAACTTTGGTTTATAACCGAGATCAAATGCCTGATATTACTGAAGTTGAAAATTCAATTAAGAAAATAAAGGCAGCACTTCTATGAACGATTTTGGTCTCATAATTCCTAGGTCAGAAAATATAGTGTCTGAATACACTAAACTGAAAGACGGCCATCCACTTTGGCCAAAACATGTTGATGCCCAGGTTTTGAAACTGAAAAAAAGGTTAGGTTATGATTAATGATCTATTGAGAGATCAATGGGCATCGCTCGGTATTGCATTTAATGCGAGGACACCAGTAGTTTCTGATCCTGAGACAGCCCTGATTGCTTTTTTAGAGTCGCGAGAATTCCCTGAAGATAGAAAGATGATCTCTTTGATACTGGCCTGGATGAAAGAACACTCAGAGCTCGTACATATTGAGCACCTCAAAACTCTCATTGAGCCCTTGGGGAGTTTTGAGTTGGCAGTTCTCGGAGGGATTGCTTTGAATTGCCTCAAAAACGGGGATTTTCGCTGGAAGACCATTATCAGCTACGTCAAGAAACGGAATACCGGGAAGCCCCGCTTTGAGGTTGATGAAAGTGAATTTCTCATTATAGTAGAAAAGGGGAGGATCCAGAATTTACCGAATTTGGAATCCGTGTTTCTCTAGTTGAGCCTGAAAGGCCTGAGAAGATTTTGGAATTGAAGCAAATTATTGATACGAATCGATGGATTCGCCATCGAATCCTTTTTGGGGTGAACATGAGAGCCGATGTGGCAACAGTCATGGTTTTAAACCTTGCTACAAGCGCCTACCAGACTTCGAAATTTCTGAAGTGCTCATTCAATGCGGCTAGTAGAAATTGGAACGACCTTAATAGTGTTAAATTTAGTGGGTAGCCATGGAGCTTATTAAAACAGGTTTAATCATCAAGACTATCGACCATCACCAGGAGAGTGAAATCCTTGCTACCGACAACATCAAACTTCTCACTTTCTTAAATCAACCAGCCTTTTCGAAGTCCACAAAAGAAAATTATACACGAATTTTGAGAGAGTTTTTTAGTTTCTTTAGTAAGTACGGCCTAAAGGACATCACAGACACCCATGTGACATTGTATTTAAAAAGTCTTGATAAAAAACCAGCGACCCGAAACCTAGTGCTAAAGGCAATCTCTTCTCTCTATGCCTATTTACTAAAGACAGGGTATTTAGATAAAAATCCAACAGCCAACATCAAGCAAGAAAAAGTTCCTGATGGGTTTAGATCAAAAATCTTGGAGTTCGATCAAATCAGTCGCATGATTGAATTTGAAAGATCTGCGCGGAACCGGATCCTTTTAAAGGTTTTGTATTATGCTGGTTTACGGATATCCGAAGCCCTCACTCTCACTCCAAAAGCTTTTCGAGAGGCAAAAGATGGCGGTGCCTATATGACCGTGCTCGGTAAGGGGACTAAGGTTCGTACCATTTTTCTGCCGCAGGATATTTTTGCTGAAATTGAAGAGTTCATGGGTGCGATTAATCTTGCGGAAGAGGACTATCTATTCCATGGAAAAGGCAAAAGCACTCCTCTGACCCGGATGCAGGCCTTTCGAATTATAAAATCAGCCGCGAAAAAAGCGAAAGTGGATCCATTGCCTAGTCCCCATTGGTTTCGGCACTCAAGTGCAACCCATGCTATTGAAAACACCCCATTCAAGTCACTCGAAAGCTCTTTGTGACCGGCTTTTGGCGGGAGCTGAGAGAGTCACTTTCCGCTTTATTTGTCTTAATCTTCTATTCACAAGCGGCAATTCATTCTAATTGAATTCTGCTGTTGGAATGTTCAATAGCTCTAGGACTTTGGTTTGATCAAGCGACAGCGGTTCCACGAAAGTTTTAATTAATTTTCCTTTTTCAAATAATCTATGACGAGCGCGGTGCTCAAATCTGTCTAAGATCTGCGATGCTGTTGGTGTTTTACTGTGGCGGCCTTCCGGTAAAAGGTTAAGTGATTCTAGGTTTGCAGCTTTCATTTTGATTCTTAATTCACGTTCAAGGAGCGATGCAATCGCCTGTGCAATGAAGTAGATGAACATGAGTGCTTCAATGCGATCATTTTTTTTCAGGAATACCGGCGCGACCTCCAGCACAGACTTCATCAGACTGTGACGCTTCTCCAGTGTAGGTTGGAATTTGTAAGTCTTCAGAGTGTTAAGGGCCGAGATATTTTTGTTGGTTACGAGAGGAAAAATTCCATCCATAGATGCAAACTGAGTTGGACCTTCTATATTATCTCGAACGTCAACAGTCACCCTTTTAACGAAGGAGCGCTTGAATAGTGTATCTTCTGTAGATTTTCCTTTGCGAGTTTGACGAAAGCGTTCAATCTCTTCAACATTTAATGTCACGATCAACCAGTCTTTAACCTTATAGCGTACAATGATTTTATCGGCGGCCTTTTTTATTGCAGCCTCTGATTTTGGCCCACGGCGCTTGAGATTATTGAGGCGACGAAGCTAGCCGCGCGCAATAGTCACGCGATTCTCGCGATCTTGTTTGTCACGGTTTTTTTTCTCCGATGAGCGATACCAATAGATGCGATAGCCTTCACGCATCTGAAAAAGCCCATCAGCGACCTCAAAATGATCAATCTTACCCTTGCGAACTCTTTGCTGGTGAATGCTTTGCCAGCGAACTCTTGATGCCACCGCCTCCTTAGCAAACTCAACGACTTCACTTCTTGTACGAGGCAAAATTGTGACGAAGTAACCCTGTTCGCGATCAATTTTTCGCATAATCTCAGCTACGCACAACTTTGAATCCGCAACATATAAAAAATCTGATCTACCAAGAAGACCTCTGAGACTTTGCCAAAGCTCCCAGTGGGTTTTATCATCAGTCTGATTGCCATCATAGGATTTAAAATGAATTGGAATGGCTCCATCGCGGGTCACTGATAGTGAATAGATAAGTTGCTTTAGATCAGGTCGATAATCTTTACTATGGCCGCGCTTGAGTTGAACGGCTTTTGGCTATTGCTGTTCATAGCTGCCAGTTAACTTCACCGTTGTTGAGTCATTATGAATTTGACTGGTATCAATTTTGAATTTGTCGACAGAGATGAGGGTCAATTTAGTAAGTAGGCTAGCTCGATCTGCTTTAAACAGTCGATCCAATGCTCGACCAAGAACATCGTCACTCAAACCCTTTCGGACTAATCTGTCATCAAAGTCATTGGCCCATGTTCCAACACGATAAAGAGCGTTCGGGCTAAGAAGCGTACTAATGACCAAAGTCTTAAGGGCCTCTGCATAGTCGTGACCTTTTCTCAAAAAACTATACCAACTTGAGTCCCTTTATACCAAACTAGGCCTACGGAGAAGTTATGAAGATTGCCACATGGAACTGTAACGGCGCACTTAGAAATAAATTTCATGAATTAATCAAATTAGATGCCGATATTTATATAATTCAAGAGTGTGAAAACCCTGAACAATCAAAAGGCGACTATCGGAAATGGGCAGAGAATTATTTATGGCACGGGAGTAATAAACATAAAGGGATAGGTATATTTGGAAATCATTCTATCGAGTTCCAAAAACTTAATTGGCAAATGTTTATGCCAGACAATCCAGATCGGGATTTGCAGTATTTCTTGCCAGTACGTATAAACAATAAATTTAATCTGATTGGGGTTTGGACGAAACAGGCAGATTCTCCAACATTTAAATACATCGGACAGGTCTGGAAATATCTTGAACTTCATAAAGAAAAAATGGCCCAATCCCCATCAATTCTCTGCGGTGATTTCAACAGTAACAAAATTTGGGATGTCTGGGATCGCTGGTGGAATCATAGTGATGTTGTGAGGGAACTTCAAAAAGTAAATATGGTAAGTTTGTATCATTTAGTTGCTGGCGAAGAACAGGGCAATGAATCAACTCCAACTTTCTATCTTCATCGAAATCTTGAAAAGAGCTATCACATTGATTACGCTTTTTGTACAGATTCACTTTTCCAATCAGAGACAAACAAAGTATCTATTGGCCATCATAATGATTGGTTAAAATTTAGTGATCACATGCCAATGATTTTCACAATTGAAGCCTAGAAACTTCAAAAATGTACCAACAAGTCATTTGACTTAACCTCTAGAAAACCCGCCGGCTTCATCAACCTCTAACTCAAGAGGAGCGACTATAAATATGACTATTAATAATACTAGTTACAAAGATCATAAAACTGAAGTTTTAGTGCTAAAACGTAAGCGCCATTGACCGTCTTCCGAAAAGCTATCTGTTGTTTCAGAAACTTATCAGCCTGATTTACATATTCGCAAGATTAGCAGTTGGCCTAGTTTATCACCCTTGAAAGAGTCGTAACAGCTCGTAATGTAGTTGTGCTGAAGTCTTCAACGTCCGAGTTAAGCAAAATAATTTTGTCTTTTGTTAACTCAACTACTGTGAGATAAGCACCATTAGGATTAAACTCAGTGGGAGCGTTGCACATTCCTGAATTTACATTGCTTCCTCCACAACCTTCATTCCAGCTCAAGGAGATAACCGAATTTGATAGCGTTTCCACGGTAATATTGGACTCGTTTATTCCGCAACAAAGTATACTACCAAATTGTTTTTCAGGCAGTTTTGCTAGTAACCCTTTACACAAGTTAATATAAGCAACTGTGAAACAACCACTATTTATGGTGAATATAAAATCAGAACTAATCGTGATATTGCCAATTGTAGGGGTGAACTCTCCCGAGGGCAGCATAGTTCCGTTATATCGAAGCTTTGTGGAAACTTGCCACGTTCCAGGCAAAACATCTGATAGTTTTACCGCAACCTCTTTTTCAAGTGCATCTTTGAGGTTATCCGAAGTTAATCGTCCGAGACCAACACCACTTGTACCAGATAATAGAATGTTCGCAACGTCGACTTTTGTAGTTCGGTCTACTTCATCGCCAGCCGCCATAGCAGTAGGTCCAAATGATAAAACTACATTTTCTGCTACATATTTTTTTGCGGAAACGATTACCGACGATCCTGGTTTTGTCTTAGTGCAAGCTGCGATTACTCCGAGACCGATCAAAAGGGGAATTATAGTTTTTTTAATCATGTGACCACCTTCGATAGAGACGGCTTGTTTACTTCGTAAATCATCAGGGGGCCACGCTAGGGTGGTCAGAATCAGTTAAAATCTAA
>CAZYOE010000102.1:0-18243 GCA_964648725.1 uncultured Pseudobdellovibrionaceae bacterium
ACAAGATCACATTAAAAGGATTGAGAACACCTATCCATTCGGGCGCAAGGAGCAGCCCAATATTCCACTGAATGACTTCTGATTCAATCGGAGCAGAATCGACTTTGCCGTAAGCCTTGACCTTCCAAAAAATAGAACCTTCGTCAAAAGGCGGAGTCCACTCAAAACCGTTCACTTTCATCGTCTCTTTAACCAAAGGCTCGCTGAGACTGGCCTTCTGCGAAACGATCAGCTCGAAATGATCAACGGCCCCATCAGTTTGCCAAGTGAATTTAAGAGGCTGCTTCTGTGCTAGCCACACATTTCGATGCATGGCCCACTGCTCCTGGCGAGCAAAGACTGGATCATCACTCAATTCGACGGCACTACCGATACTGGCGAGGCCTCTGCCCAACTTTAGCCCCTGATGCTTAGCTACTGTTACTTTCTTTTTTGATTTAACCTCAGTGACATTGGCCACACCATTAGTAACCTGCAGTTTGGTGTCGGAGGTTTTGCCCTTATCTAAGAAAAACTCGACGGATTGTCCGGCTAAATCCAAATCTTGGTTGTTGATATTCAACTTTAAACTCGCAGAAGCTTGATCACCAAGGCTGCCTCTGACATGCCCAAATTGGAGATCCAACTTCATTAGTTCTGCCGTCTGCTCCAGAACAACCAAAGAATCTGGGTCAATCCAAAGCTTAATTCCAGAGTCTAATTTTATCGAAGTACTGCTTTGGCTCCCGGTGAAAATAGCATCTCCAAGATAAACTTGTTCTAAATCATTTAGAGGCAACCAAATAAAATCATCCTGATAACGCCGACGAACGTCTTTTTTGAGGCCAACGACCGAACCGATTCTAATCTGCTGAGACTTATCCTTAGGTTTACTAAACTGACTTGCGTCAGAAAGTAGATAAAAAAATGCTAAAATCCCCAGTAGGGAAATCCCAATCAGCCACTGATCTAACTTGTCAGACTGTCCCGATGATGACTTCTTCATAGCATAAGTATCGGTAGTTGGAGAGAACACTTAATAGCACTCTCTTTATATTCAATCAAAACGATGGTCGGTAACCATAAATACTAGACCTTTGCCTACCTCTTGCTTTCAGGACTTTAATTGAATCACAAAAATGACGATGGGTGACTTATGAGGATGTTTAACCTTTCATTAAAATACAAAGTGATGGTCTTACTGACTGCGGTACCTTTGCTATTGTTAGCATCCTATTTATTTCTTGTTATTCGAATCTTTGAATCTGATAAAATTGCATATATATACGATACAAACTCGAGCGTAAATCGTAGCATTGCCTCCCAATCACGGGGTATTTTTCAGTCCATATTAAGTTCAGCAAAACCAATTCTCCAAGAGCGATTTTCGAACGGAGAGTTTGGTATTCTCTCAAGAGAAATCTTTCGTGGAGATAATAATCTTCTACTCGTTGCAATTCTGAAAAACATCAATGGAATTGCATCCATTGAAGATCACATTGAAAAAAGCCAAGATCACTATAACGATCTTATCAAGTATTCCAACAATCTCAATGTGATTCTGGCGGGACTTAAAACCGAGAGTCGCCTCGTGCGGACACCCTTCGAAAGCAACAATATTCTTCTCATCGAAACGATTGAAAATCCTATTGACCACTCCCTAATGCATTTTGCCATTGTTTTCCAGAGCCAAGAACTCTCTGACCTCTTTGCCAACAGTCAAAAACAAAAATTCTTCTTGGCCACTGAAAATGGCGACTTATTATTCCAATTCAATCAAAATGGTGAGAGAAATGCCAAATCTTCCCTGGTCGACAATACCTTTTTCCAAAAGGTTCAGTCGAAAAAGGCAGCCGAAGGAACTGAACTTATCAAAAAGAAAAAATCAACTTTCCTTGCCTCCTATAATAAAATAGGATTTGGAAATCTTTTGGTCATTTCAATGATTGATCAGAAGAAAGCACTTTCTGCCATTCAAGTCTTAGTCACAAAATCATTACTCTTCGCAGGATTACTACTGTGCGTGACTTTGTTATTCAGTATTGTCGGTTCTTCCAGCGTCACTAAGGCCCTCCGAGATCTTTTACAAGCGACTCAGCGAATCGCTCAGGGAGACTTCACCTCCAGAGTGAGGGTAAAGTCTGCTGATGAAATTGGAAGCCTGGCCACAAGTTTTAATTTAATGTCAAAAGAAGTGGGACGTCTCATGAGTGAGACGGCTGAAAAAGCCCGAATGGAGGGAGAACTCCAAACGGCTCGAACAGTGCAAGAAACTCTCTTTCCACCGAGCATGCAATTTTATGATCACGTTCAAATCGCCGGACACTATGAACCGGCAAGTGAGTGCGGTGGCGACTGGTGGTACTATTCGCGGATCAACAATAAGATCATTCTCTGTATCGGCGATGCGACCGGGCATGGTGCTCCCGCAGCACTCATCACCAGTGCGGCGCGATCGGCCGCCAGCATTCTCGAAAACTTTCAACTTGAAACCCAGCAAATCATGCAACTTTTAAATAAAGCCATTTATGACGTGTCCAAAGGACAAGTTATGATGACTTTCTTTCTGGGGGTTATTGATTTAGAGGCCTCCACTCTGTCCTATTGCAATGCCAGTCATGAACCACCATTTTTGGTTAAAGGTGACAATCCGACACCAAAAAAGAAAGACCTCATTCCCCTGATGGAGGTCAACAATGCCCGTTTAGGACAAGCACCAACGAGCACCTATGAACAAGCTCAGCTCCAGATGGACGCCGACGACTTTATTCTCTTTTATACTGACGGTATTGCCGACATTCGTAACCCCAAGGGGGTCTCCCTGGGTGAGAGAGATTTTCTTAAAGTAGTTTTGAAATCCATGCCTCAGCGCAAAAATCCATCGCTCTTTGTGCAATCAATGAATGCCTCCCTGAATGAATTTCGTGCTGACAGTGGCCTTATTGATGACGTTACTTTTTTCTGCGTAAAGTATGGGAGGGCTTCATAATGATGAAGAAATTAAAAGCCCTCATTGATCGTTTTGCTAATATTCAGCTCGTGGATTTAAACAAGTCCCAAAATCAGGTCCATGACCCCACTACAACAATTCTTTTCTCCGACTGTTGGCCCGATGGAAAAATACTGGAAATGGCTGCTGAGGGGAATTTCACGACGTTTCTCAATAGTAACAATCGTAATTTCGAATCCGAATTACTGACCGCGCTCAAGGTTATGGATGATCCGAAAGGTTTTCTCACAAACCCTCTACCGTGCCTCTTTAACGAAACACCCAACACTCTCACTATTCCCTTCACGAAGAAAGAGGACAAACCTACTATCATTGCCAAAATGGATTCATTCCTCAATCAGACAGGTTCGCGAATCGTTCAAGAGCATGCACGAATTCTCTTTGAAGAACTTTTTATGAATGCCGTCTTTGATGCTCCTGCTGAAGCAAAAAAACTGGGCCTAAATTCAAAAAAACAACGCTGTGAATTTAACTTCGCCTTCGACGGAGAAAAACTTGCGATATCGTGTTTTGATGGCTACGGATCTCTGAATCCCTTAAAAATCGCAGAGCGCATGCGTGATATCCATAATCACGGAACAAAAAATATCATTAACCTTGGTCAGCGTAAAGGCGGAGCCGGTATTGGCTGTTCCTTACTGCACCATTACTCCAGCAGCATGATCATAGCGGTTGAACGCGGAGTTGGCACCAGAGTCACGTGCTTTATTCCCCTCAAGATTAGTCAAAAGAACTTTTATAATTTAGGCAAAAATTTACAAATCATTAACCTGGATGAGTCCGGAGGAAAACATGGCAAATAATATTAAATTCAAGAAGAATGGTAATCAGTTAATTGTTCAACTGACTGGATCACTGAATGAGGAGGTCAATTTCTCCCAAGATCTCTTAAAAGGCGCAAGCTCTTTGATCTTTGATTTCGCGGAGGTTACAAGTATTAACTCATGTGGCATCAGAGAATGGATCCGTTGGATCATGCCCTACTCGACCGTGTCGATCATCTATCGTAACTGCCCTAAGATTATTGTCGATCAAATTAACATGGTCGATGGTTTTTTGCCTGCTGCAGGCATGGTAGAATCATTCTACGTCCCCTATTATTCCGATGAAACCGATGAGGAAAAACATATTTTATTTACATACGGGAAAGAATACACCGAAAACGGCATTAATTATCCAGTAAATGTTTTGGATTCTAAAAACCAACCCATGGAAATTGACGTGATCGAAAGCAAATACTTTCGTTTTCTCCAAAAGAAATCAAAAGTTGCATAACGCCGCGACCGAAGCCCCGGACTCCGGTACACCTTTGAAATTCAACCGGTCGGTGCAGATTCTATTGTTCTTGCTCGGTGTATTCCTGTAATTCTTTTGAGACGAGATTTTCGGAAACAAATGGGCTGGTCTTTATGAATTTACGCTGCATTTTGAAAAGCAGCCCACTATAGGGAGCCTTGGTGCCGATCCATAGTTCCATTTCATCTTTATCGGAGGGTAGCTTGCTTTTGGAAAATACATATTTTTCATGAACCACGTCGTAGTCTTCATCTTTAAATTTAAATTTAATGTCTTCTTTAGATGTTGGGCGATAACCAGTAGGGCGATCGCTATAAGTCAAATTGATTCCCTTTCCACAAAGCTCAATAAATTTAGTTTTAAGCATGGAACTTTGCGTCTCCGTACGACCAAAATCGGGCGCTAAAACATTGATTTCCTTTTTCCAAGTTATTTTTTCAGCAGTATTTTCAAGGATATTTTTCGAAACGATTGATTGTGACACTACGAATGTTTCGCCGCTGATTTGCGAACTCTGAAATTCCTGATAAGTGGTTTGGCGCCCCTGCGGCTGAAGGAGCAAAAACTCGCCCCACTGCAGTTCACAATTCAAAGTTGGAATCTTATCGCCTGGCTTCGGCAATTGTGATGGTTTATCCGTATCACCAGGTCTCACCGATCGTCCCGGGGTTTTATGAACCTTTTGGCAGCCACCTGATGACATCAATAGAATCAACGATAAAATAATTATTCCTAACTTCTCGCCAACCATTTTCATTCCCTTCTTAATCCAATTAGAAAAAAGCTCCGACGATAGTCGCCGTCATGAGCGTACATACAGTTCCACCGATCAAGGCCTTTACGCCTAACTGCGATAAAGCTTTGCGCTGGTTTGGCGCCATTTGTGAAATTCCTCCGACTTGAATTCCGATAGATGCAAAATTTGCAAAGCCACAAAGCGCATAAGTTGCAATAATGAGCGAGCGTTGATCTTGAAAAGCTTGAGCCGCTTTAAATTTAGCGAGAGTCCCATAAGCATAGAACTCATTAAGGATCGTTTTTTCACCGAGGAGCTGCCCCACCTTTGCCACATCATCACCATTGATGCCAATGATCCATGCTAAAGGAGAAAAAATATAACTTAGAGCGCCTTGTAAGGACCATGCCGCCTCTGGACCAAGAATCAAGTGCCCCATCCCCTGAATTATACTATTCGCCATAGCCATGACGGCGGTAAATACCAGCAGCATAGCTCCAACATTTAACGCAAGCGCCACTCCTTCTGTTGTTCCAACACAGATCGCATCAACCGCATTATATCCACTTTGCACTTCGACCATGGCAAGTTTGGTATCAATCGTCTCGCGATTGACCTCAGGTTCTAATAACTTTGAGACTAGGATTGTCGCGGGGGCCGACATGATCGAAGCACACAATAAATGCGTAGCAAACATCTGCCGCTGAACGGGGTCATCACCTCCCAAGAATCCCACGTAGGCCGCCAATACACCACCGGCGATATTCGCCATCCCTCCCACCATCACACAAAGCAATTCAGAACGTGTCATTGTTGGCAGATAAGGTTTAATCAATAAGGGCGCTTCGGTCTGACCAAGGAAAATATTTCCTGCTGTTGATAAACTTTCGGCTCCCGAAAGCTTAATTCCACGCGACATCACCCATGCACAGGCGTAGACTATCTTTTGCAGAATTCCCAGGTAATAAAGCAAGGTCGTGATGGCCGAAAAAAACACGATCGTTGGCAAAACTTGAAAAGCAAAAATAAACCCCAATGAATCAACATTCACTAGGTTTCCGAAGAGAAATTGGGATCCCTCTTTGGTGTAATCAAGAACTTTCACAAAAAAACTAGAGGCAAAATCAAAAACATTAACAACGCCTGGAACTTTTAAAACAAAAAAAGCAAATAAGACTTGGAGGCCAAGGGCGTAAAATATCTC
Organism: uncultured Pseudobdellovibrionaceae bacterium; assembly: GCA_964648725.1. Classification (GTDB taxonomy): domain Bacteria; phylum Bdellovibrionota; class Bdellovibrionia; order Bdellovibrionales; family Bdellovibrionaceae; genus CAUJGP01. The sequence goes on from CAZYOE010000102.1 coordinate 6,226, forward strand.
TTTCCAGGAAACATTCTTTTTATGCGAGCTTAAGAGATAACAAAAAAGGATGAGAAAAGAAATGCCCAGAATAGATCTAAGTATGGCCACATTACCCCCTCGGCTGACCCTAACATGTTCAAGTACCTCTAACAAGCTTAACGATATGGGCTAGTTAAAGACCGTTGGCAACCCATTCTGAACTATTTTCTAAGGCCCTATTCATGGCCTTTAGGAGCTGGACCTTCGTAGATGTAACTTGTTTTTATATTCGACAGAAACCATCGCCCTATGTTGAGATATTGATAGAACCAATCTTCAAGAAGAGAGGATCAGTTACCTATGAGTGCCATTCCTGTAAACGTTCGAGAATTAAGTCGTTCCGCCTTTATTTTTGTTTATGATAACATGAATATTGTTATGGTGGTGGACTCCTTCTTGAAGGGCGAAGAACAAAAAAACGGCTCCCCTCCCAAAATGAGTTTAACTCAAAATCGCCCTAAAGCGGTCGAAATGCTTCGCAAAGCTAAATACGACTTTATCATGGTCGACCAGGCCTGCATGGGCGCCACCGTTCCACAAGAATGGATCCAAGCTCTTTATAAAGAGATCGATGGCGGAGTCACTAAAAGCAGCGAACTTAAAGTGTTTATGCTTGCCAATAATACCGTCAACAACAACGACCTCGAGAACTATCTCATCGCCGGCTTTGATGATGTGTTTATCAAACCGCTCGATATGCCGATCATAGCGCAAAAAATCAATAATGTGACCGGAGTCGATTTTTCAAAAGAAAACCAACTCTATTTTGCTCCCATTACGTCTCCCGTTAAATTAGCTTATCGTTATGATCTTGAAGGTCTCTCTGAAGCTGGAGCGAAAGTTGTTATCGACGAACGACTCCGCGCTGGTGAAGTTTTCACGATGATTATCCCCGAGTTTGAAAAATTTGGAATCCGCGAGATTGTTGCCAAGGTTATTACTTGCAAAGAGCATCAAAAACAAAAAGAAAAATTTACCGCCAGCATCAATTTTGTTGGAATCCAACCTACTGTTACCAAAACTATTCGCCGCTGGATGGTTGAAGAATACATTAAAACCAAATAGGTTCCCCTGAAAAAGATATGACTTAGTTGCCACAGTTGTGTAGGGTTGGCTATGGCATCTAAACTGTTTCGTTTAATCCTACTGCATCGATGGCATTGGCGATTAATCATAATTTTAATGAGTTTTTTGGGGGCCCTCTTTGGAATTCTTGGTCCCTATATACAAAAACACTTTATCGATGCGCTACTATCAGTGCCATCGAAAGATATTTTTGGAGTTGAAAGCCAGCTTTCGCCATTGATCTTAGTGAGTCTGGCTTTTGTCTGTTTGGTTCTTTCGCAGGCCTTTGGCTTTATCACCAATTTTATCGGGATGCGCGAAGCCATAATATTACAACAAATTCTTTCCGAAAAAATTTATGAGAAAACTCTCGCCCTACGCCCTGATAGTCTCCAAGGGAAAACGGTTGGCGAGATGGTTGCTATTTATGCCACGGACGTCATGGGGGCCACGATTTTTTTGGAACAGTCCCTGCCTACTGGCGCCTCCACTTTATTCCCTCTGATCTTAGCGCCATTGGGCTTACACTGGCTCTTTCAAATGCCATTAACCGAAGTATTGTCGGTCATGGGAGTCGTAATTGGCATCAATAGCTTCCTTGCTATTCGACAATCCGCTTTTTTCACACGCTTTAAACAACTGGCTGCCGAACGCTTAGGGCTCGTGAATGAATGGGTTCTCAATATCAAAGCTCTGAAAATTTTAGGTTGGATCGAAGCTTATGAAAAAAAGATCCACATGCTAAGAGTTACCGAAACAAACAATCGAATTGCCATGGTGACAAACGGACAAACGATGAACTCGCTTTCTTCCACCGTTACCTTCATCATTAATATTGTCGCTGTCTATGTTCTAACTCATGGACGCCAAGGCCAAATCACTCCCGGTGAACTTTTGAGCTTACTATGGATTCTCGGTATTTTTCTGACGCGCCCCTTTCGCCAACTACCTTGGTTTTTTACTTTCGGTTTTGATGGTTGGACTTCTTTAAAACGACTCGCCGATTTTTTAAGTTTAAAAAATCAAGGCCGTGACTGGCCTCATGGAGTCTCTGCTGACGAAACCACACTAGAAATCAATGGTCCCGGCATTGAAGTGCAAAACCTCCGTCTGAAAATTGGCACAGAATCCCTGTTGAATAATATTAGTTTCTTCATTGAACCCAAAGAATTTGTCGCCATCGTTGGTGAAGTTGGCAGTGGTAAATCACTTTTGTTATTGTCTTTGATTGGAGAAACTGGGGCAGAGATGGATGCCTATCGGATTAATAATCGAAATGTCTTATCATCTTCCCATGGAGAACTTTGCCGGCATTTTGCCTATGTTCCGCAGGAAGGCTTTGTGATGAGTGCGACCCTCCGAGATAATATTGCCTTCGACTATAATGTTAATAATAAATTTGATTCCCGTATCACTCACTGCTTAGAGGCCTCGCAATTTCGTATCGACGGCGAGCACTTGCCAGAACAACTAGACACGGAAATCGGTGAACGCGGAGTCAACCTCTCCGGCGGCCAGAGACAGCGTGTGAATATCGCCCGCGCAGATTATTACGACTGTCCGATTGTTCTCATGGATGACTCCCTGAGTGCGTTGGATGTGAATACCGAGCAACAACTCATCAAGGTACTCCTCAAAGGGCGTTGGGCAAATAAAACTCGAATCCTCGCCACCCACCGGCTTTCTGTTTTAAAAGAAGTGGATCGAATCTTCTTTTTGGAAGGAGGCGAATTGCTGGCACAAGGAACACTCAGCCAACTCCTGCAAGCCTCCCCGAAATTCCGACATTTTATAGAAACCCTCCAACCCGAAGAGAGTGAACATGAAGCCGAAAGTTAGTTTTCAGCAACAAGACACTCGCTTTAAAGGAAGCTACCAACAACGTTTGTTTAGAACGTTGAAATTCGCCTATCAACCTTTTCTAGGTCGAATTATTGGTTTACTTCTTTTCGGTTTCATTGGGCGCTTTGTTTTGCTCCTAAATACAAACCTCATTGGCTACTGGGTGGATTCTTTCTGTAAATCCGGCGAGTGTAAGCCGGTGCCTTCGCTGTTAGCCCCATGGCAAGCGAATGATTATATCCTTACAATCTTATTTTTATGTGTGGCAGGTTTCTTTTTAACGGTAAGCTTTCGCATTGGATTCTCAAGATTGTCAGCTCTGGCTATCAGTCGTATCTACGATGAAGTCACCATGAGAACCTCTCGTTTTCCACTCTCTTTTTTTGATACTACTCCCGCCGGCCGAATCATCACGCGTTTTTCAAGTGATTATGGAAACGTGTTTCGCCTCTTTGGAGGCCCTTTAGCCGAGTTCATTGCGCTTTTATTTGACCTTGTAATCATGATTGTCCTTATCAGTGTTGCCAGTTACTTTTATTTAGTTTTAGTTGGCGTCATTGTTCTTTGTAACTATTGGGTGTACCGTTACCATCGGGATAGTATTCGACATGAACGCCGCGAACTATCTCTGAGTCGCGCGCCCTCCATCGCACACTTTTCCGAAACAGCCCAGGGCGCCTCAACGATTCGCTCTTACTTGCGCCAAAACACTTTTATAAATCGATTTCTAAACTTGAACAATTTATTTCTCCATCAGCGTCTTCGCACTTTTAAAAAACTCACGGTATTTTCCTTTCAAGTGAACTTCCTGACTTCATTGCTACTGTTGGTGACAGGATGGACTTCATTTTATCTTTTAAAATACAATCTCGTGAGCGTTGGATCCATTGGAGTGGCTTTTACCTTTATCACCCTTTCTGGAAATACGGTGCAGACCTTTTTTGAATGGTTGGCCCAACTCGATGAGGCTTTAGTGGGAGCTGAGCGCCTGGATCACTATCTGCATTTGCCCATGGAAGCTGGGGCGCGCTTACCCAGCCGTGCAGAATTTCCAACACCGCACTGGACGCAGCATTCTCCAGCACCCTGTTCACCACTCGCAACAAAAACTTTTGAAACGGCAGCCTCGATTCGCTTTGAAAATGTTTCCTTTCGTTATCGTGAAGATCTGCCTTGGGTGCTCAAAAATATAAGTCTCGACGTTAAGCCGGGAGAACGCCTAGGAATTGTCGGCAAAACTGGAAGCGGTAAATCAAGTCTGATTCAGACGCTTTTTTATTTGTATCCCATCCCGCAAGGGCGAATACTAATCAATGGCAAACAGCCTTACCTCGATGACTCCAAGTCTCCCGGTTTTGATGAAATTAATCTCACGGACTATCGACAACTCATCACCCTGATTCCCCAAGATCCCATCTTGTTTCGAGGGACTCTGCAGGAAAACCTCATGATGAGTGAAGAAGCGAGCAATGATAATTTATTGATGAGCCTCAAACGTGTAGGGCTCGGAGACTGGTTTGAAACTCTGCCTCTCGGTTTCAATCATCCTATCGAGGAACGTGGTAAAAATTTAAGTCAGGGAGAGCGACAGCTTCTTTGCATGGCCCGTTGTCTATTACATGACGCCCCAGTGATCGTGCTGGACGAGGCAACAGCCTCGGTGGATCCACAAAGTGAACAGATTATGGTGGAGGCCACGCAAAACTTTTTTGCTCAACGCACACAATTGATCATTGCCCATCGCCTATCAACTCTGGAACATTGCGATCGAATCTTGTGGCTGCATCAAGGTGAAATTCGCAGAATTGGCACTCCGACAGAAGTGCTGCCCGAGTTCATTCAAAACCATAAAAATGAGGTTGTCGTCTAATGCTTAAATATTTTAAAGGCTCGATTTGGGTTAGTATCGTCGGATTGTTTTCAGCAGCCTTTGTCGGTTGGGAATATCATCAATCCACCCAAGGGGCTATTGAAGCCTTATTTTTAGCCTTTGTGCTCTCGATTTTAGAAGTTTCAATATCTTTTGATAACGCCGTCGTTAATGCCACAGTGTTAAAAAAGATGACCCCGCTTTGGCAACATCGCTTTGTCACTTGGGGTATGCTGATCGCCGTTTTCGGCATGCGGATTTTGTTTCCTTTGATCGTAGTCAGCGTGGCAACGTCGATTTCTCCCTGGCAGGCTCTTAAAATGGCGACTCTGGCTCCTGACGACTATTCGAAAACCATGTTGCAGGCTCATGTCCCCGTCTCCGCTTTTGGCGGCGCTTTTTTAATGATGGTGGCTTTGAAATACTTTTTTGACACTTCAAAGGAAGTTCACTGGATTCGACATATCGAGCGGCCACTTTCTAAACTCGGCAAGATGGAAGCCATCGAGATCGCGTTAGTAGTGTCTTTATTGATGTTTATGGCCCGAATCATACCTGAACATGAAACGATGTCTTTCATGATTGCGGGTTTGTCTGGCCTTATTACTTATATTATTGTTGATGGCATAGGTGGCTTCTTGAGCCTGTCTGAAGATGCTGAACAAAATCTACATAAAGCCAGCGCCTTGATGTTTCTTTATTTAGAAGTTCTCGACGCCTCTTTCAGCTTTGATGGTGTGATTGGTTCTTTTGCGATCTCTAACAACTTATTTATCATTGCCATTGGTCTGGGAGTTGGAGCCATGTTTGTGCGAAGCCTCACCATTATGTTCGTAGAGAAGGACACCCTCACCGAATTCCGCTATTTGGAGAACGGCGCTTTTTACGCAATCTTTGCTTTGGCATTAATCATGTTTTTAAACACCGTCGTAGAGATCCCGGAGATCGTCACAGGGGTGATCGGCGCAGCGTTTATTGGCATGTCTTTATACTCTTCGTTGAAAGATAAAAAATTGGAGTGAGTGAACAATGAATTTTACCGACCAAAAAATTGAAAAATATGCTCTCGATATGTGTAGTCGTCCCAGTCAGGATTGCGATGAGCTGGAAAACCATACTCGAAAAGTGGAATCCATGCCGCAAATGCTGATTGGAAAATTAGAAGCCTCTTTTCTCGGAGTCCTTATACGCAGTCTCAGAGCGAAAAGACTTTTAGAAATAGGTACTTTTACGGGCTATTCCGCACTTGCCATGGCGGAAAACTTGCCAGAGGATGGTGAAATTTACACTATTGATATTCAAATGAAAGACTACACTTCACAATTCTGGGAAAAGTCTCCCCACGGAAAAAAAATTCATCGCCATATTGGCCCAGGACTAGAGGTGATACCCACTATTCCCGGAACTTTTGATTTGGTTTTTATCGATGCCGACAAAGAAAACTACTCTAATTATTTCAAGCTCGTCGAAAAACGATTGAATCCAGGCGGCCTGATCGTTGTCGACAACGTGCTATGGAGTGGACGCGTGCTTCAAAGTGATGAAGAACTCAAGGGTGATACTTCAACTTTAGCTATCAAGCACTTTAATGAAATGATTCAGAGTCGCACCGATCTCCATAAGACCCTTTTACCTATCCGCGATGGAGTTTTTCTCATAAGCAAATAGCATTCCCAGTTGATAAAATTAAAATCAACCAAGGGACTGTTTATTCCATCGGCCTTGGTTTGGGTATAATATTTTAGTTTTTTAAGGCTCCTAATGAAATCCCGCAAAGACTTTTGTGTGAGTGTTTTTTCGTAAAAAGAGTTATTGGCCACTCGTATCTGCGCAGAAGGAACGAGCAATGAACGATCGGAACTATAACTCAAGCTATTACGCACCATCTGCTGCTCCTAAGGTAGACCATCCCCTCGTTTTGAAAGCAACGAGGCTCTCTATGTCGATTGCCCTGTTAAAATCGCTGATTGGATGGATTTACTATCTTAAGTACCTTTCATCGAACGTGGCTTTGGTGGGCGGCCTGTTTAGCTCACTCCATAATGTAGTCTTTACTGGATTTCCTCTCGCGGAACAAATGCTCTTGCTATCTCCTCTGCGACGCTGGATCGGCGTGGCCGAGTATGATTGGTCTATCGCAAAAAACCTCGATGTGATCCTGACAGCCCTTCATAAACTTCTCAACCTTGGAATTGTAAGCACCCTTTTGAACTGGAATGATTTGAATTTCAGAAGCGTGATCTATGATGCCAGCACCACGGCCCTTATTTACACCCTCATCAAGGGATTTTGGAAAATTCACTTTGATTATCAACTAAAATCAGGCGCGATTAGTGCGCGAACGTACCATTGGATCTTGCCAACTTTGGAACTGATAGCGTTTTCACTGATGCCAGCCTTGATGCTCGGCATGACCTGGGCCATCCTATTGAGCATAGTAATGTCCACAGGTGGTGTGCTTGTTTTTATTAGAGGCCATAACTCCATCCACCGCGATTTTGAAACTCCCTTCAAAAAAGAAAAGGAATGAACATGAGACAGTTATTTGTCAGCTTTTGTTTTACTTTATTTTTCAGTCTTCCCAGTTATTCGTACCCCGTCGTGGGGTTGCCTGGCCTTGAAAAAGACTTTGCCCTTCAGATTGAGACAATTCTTTCCCAGACTTTGGAGCCATGGCTCTATTCAGAGAGCCATCCGATGACCGAAGCTCAACTTATTTATGACGTCTTTGGTAATGCCCCTACTGCCCGCGAAAAGAAAGAGGCGCTCCAGCTCGCACAGAATGTTCGCGATGCCTACCAATTTAACTGTCGGCGACCGATTACCTTCAAAAGGATTCCAACACTGGTGCTTCGCCACGGGATCATCACTTTTTGTCTCCACAAGAACGAAATCTTAGTGGCTGAGGGGACCAAACTATTTGCGGCCGCTATCCATTCCACAGTGGAGGATGTAACTCCCCTCATTGATATAAACCTGCTTAAAGCCATTCAGGATTTTGGCGTATGGGCACGAAAGTCTGACAAGGATATCACCCAAAGCGAAGTGTTTCAGGCGGGACGCAATGTCTGGGCTGCAGCTTCTCTCCAAACTATTTTCGGCTTAGAGGCTCGCCTGACGCCTTCCATTTTTGGCTACAGCATGTTGTACCCCTATTCCGACAACATGATCGATGATCCAATATTAGATTCCACTGCTAAAAAGGCAATGATGAAGCAGTTCGCCGCCTTGCTTATGGGTCACGATCTTCCCGTACAGCAGACGGCCCTCAAAAAGATCAAAGCCATGGTTCAACAAATTTATGGCCAATATCCCATCCGAGATTTTCCTAAAGTTCAGCAATCACTCATGACGATCTTTCATGGACAAGTTTTTAGTATCAAGCAACAGGACCCACAAACTCCCATGAATGACATCCTATGGATCAGTGCATTTAAGGGAGGGTCATCAGTACTCGCCGATGCTTACCTTGCCAAACCCAATTTGGGGGAAGCAGAGATGCTGGCGTCCTTTCAATATGGTTTTTTTCTGCAAATGGTCGATGATCTTCAGGATATCAGTGACGACCAAAAAGCAGGCTCACGAACGATCTTCAATGATCCCCATCGAAGCAAAAAACAACGTGGTCAGGACCTTCTACAGATGCTTCATTATGGAAAACAAATTATGTTTAATGTTGCGAGAGTTTCCGAGGCGCCCCCATCCTTGGCTCCAACCATTTTTGGTTTCTTAAGACTCTTAGCCATTGAAGCGGTTGCCCAGCAACCACAGCAATTCACTCCAGGATTTTTACGACAATTAGAAGCTTATGCCCCTGGCCCACTCACTGAAATAGCCAAAGTTCCTATTGAAAAAACCATGTACAGCACGATCGATCAAATAGAGATCGATCAGCTTCGCAAAAGCAATTAGTAAGAGTTCACACAATTTGAAATCGAGCATAAGACATTACTCGCGGCATTTTTGATACCCGAATACTTAGATTTCAGTGCGTTGCCCAAATAATTTATCTTTTGTTGTTCAATTACATGGTTGGCCGCCTTCATTGCGGCCACCGCTTTAATCATCTTATACAAATAATCTTGATTCTGATCAAAATTCCAATTGACAATGCAATGGTTCAAAATTGTCTTCTGAGTCAGAGCATCGGTTTCTGTGGAGGCAATTTGAATAATCGCATCTGCCGCACTATTGCGAATTGATGAATAATTTGAAATCAAGGCTTCAGCGAGGACTTTGATCCTCTCCACTTGAATTGAATCACTGACTGGGCGAATACTTTTTAAACTTGCAATCACCTTAAAAAAATTATCAATATAAGGCTCATAATCCCAATTTACCTTGGCAAACTCATCCACAATCGCCCTTTGATCCCCTTCCGTCAGATGACCACAAATGGCAATAGAACATAGAACATCAGTGGCAGAATTTCTCACGCGAACGGTCGTGGAAAGCTTCGCTTTGCCAAGGTAGCGGATACGCATTTGTTCAATGTCCTCGTTAGTCGGCCTCATCAAAGAAACTGCCTTGATCATTTTAAAGAGATAGCCCCGATCTCCGCCATAATCCCAATTTACAATCACCTCCGAGAGAATCAATTCTTGGGTAAAGGGATCTTGCTCGTTTTGTGCCATCTCGATAAATGCATTACCAGCAGCATTCCGAACACCAGGAAAATCAGAATGCACCGCCTGACTCAAAGCTTGGACCCGCTGTTCTTGAACCTTATCACTGATAGGCCTAAGCATTCGTAGTCCAGAGATGGCTTTATCAAGATAGTCTTGATTAGCGTTGAAACTCCAATCGACGCTGGAAAACTGACCTACCAACGCCAACTGCGTATCTTCAATGCCCTTATCGTATTTCTCAGCCAGGTGTTCCTGTGTGTCTTTGGTTTCCGGAGAATCCTCAATGGGAGCATTCTTTTTAGCTAGCTCCGTATTGAACAGTTTTTCGATCTTATCTTGTTGAGTCCCTTCCATGAAAACCGACTTTAAATAAGCCCGCCCTTCTTCAATGATCTTTTCGTCCAAATTACTTCGCACAAAGACTCTGGCAAACATCAGTACATCTTCGAAGGGAATCGTTTTTCCGTGATTCTCGGTAATTTCCAGCAATTTTTCGATTGATAAGAGACGGCCCACCATCGCTGACGCAATACCCGCTGTTTTAAAATCCAGAGTCTTCAAAAACTTATAAACTTCCAAAATATCCAAGTGAGTTCCTGTTTCGCTGAGATCCGCCAAGATAACACCTGGATTTACGGGAATAATATCCAGTGCGGCCACTGAATCCACATCGGCTGCAACTTTTAAGGCTTCGAAAGGATAAAAATCGATTCTACCAATCAAATTAGGTTTCAGCATTTGATAAACTTGGGCTTGTTGCTGGGAGGGAATCGTCATCAGGATTCGGTAAATTTCCAAGTGACTCAGCAACCCGATTTTATCCACCTGTTGGCGTATTATTTCGATTCGTTCGGTAGAAGGTCGTTCCAAAAGAGCGCGGGCGTACTGTACCGGATTTTCATAGGGAATCCCCACGGCCTTTCCCACTTCTTTCTCTTTGCTGCCTCTACCAAAGAGTTTGGCAAAAAAACTTGGCTTTTTGACGGGAGCAGCAGTTGCTGTCGGTTGAGAAATAAAGAGATCCTCTACGGATTGAGGCGGCGGACTTTCGTCATAGCCGAGTATGATTTTGTGGCGGCGAACTACTTTTGAATTACTGATGATCTGATCAATCACTTTTTTATAAGACGCAAGGTGGAGCTTCTGTCGCTCGGTAAGATCATCAGTAGTGATGGCTTCAAAAAGTGCTTGAATCTCTTCTCTTAACTGAAGATGGTGATCATTTTGAGTTTGTCTCACAAATTCGGCGGAAGCTAAACGGGTATAATCAGGCTGAAGTCCCAACTTATGCAAGAGCTCGTTAAGATTCATTGCGCGAGGATCTTTATCGAAGGGTTTTGTTTTTTGAGCTTCAACGATAATATCAGGGCGAACGGTTGTCGCTTCTTTTTTACCAATGAGTTCCGCGATCAATTCATCGAGCCCCGAGACATCAACTGCTGGCTTTTTAACAACGGTTTCTTCTTTCGTTGCGAGACTGGTCTTACAGGTTTGCACATTCGCAAAGCTAGGAATGGCTGATGCAAGAATAGTAGCAGATAAAATGATTCGAATCATTAGCATCCTCCGTTCATGGTAGCCTGGAATCCCATTGAACTTACAACCAGTGGAGCAACGAGACGCGAACGATCTTCTGCAACCGAAATCACACTCATGCCTTGATTTATGGCTTTAACGCGAATAGCATTGGTACCAATGATCTTGGCTCGATAAGGAAAATTAAAGCAAAGAAACTGACAATCAGCACATAGCGGAACTTTGCGTTCTGCTGCCACGCCAAAGGTATCTACCAAAGCATTTGCAGAGGCGGTTAGTGCCCTTAAACGCAAGCCAAGAAAGGTCGAAGATATGACTACTATAATGACTGTTATATAGTTAAGTCTTCTGACGAAGATATTAAATACCATAAAACGCTCCGGATAAACTTAATATGTGGACATTCGGTTCTCAGCAAAAAACATGCCCGCGAAAGTCGCAGTTTAAAAGCAATTTAGGCCGACTGAAATGTCAATGCTTTTCAATTTATAACAATTTGTGTTCAATCTTCCTTCAGTCCTTAGGGTCTCTAACTTTGAGTGGGGTGACGCAAAAAGTGTTACTTTTTAAGTGGCAATAAAAACTGTTTAAAGATTGTCCATCTTGGCATTTCCTGGTCTGATTTTTATTCGACCAAAAACTTTAACAAGGAGCCGCCAAGGATGGACCTCTCAAAGTTATTATTAAATGCGTTAGGTTTGCAACCTGAAGATGTAAAAATCGAGTCTTTTGAATTCAATAACGATAATTTGACGGCTCAATTGAAGATCCGCCAAGTGCGTGATAAGTGCCGGTGCCCCGATTGTCATCAACCACTTTATGGTGTTAAGCAGTGGCGCAAACGGGAGCTATGGGGGATACCACTCGGAGTCTTTCAAAAGGTGAAAATTATTTTTTATCAGCTCCAGGCGGCCTGTGGCTGGTGCTTGAAGGTACCGTTGGCTGCATCTCAGTTTGTTCACCCTCAGTTTAAACAACTTACAACAGCTTTCGCAGAACATGCGTAAATCATCAAGGGTGCACGCATTTTAATTATTTTTCAATCTGGTATATTTA
>CAZYOE010000103.1:0-17943 GCA_964648725.1 uncultured Pseudobdellovibrionaceae bacterium
TTATACACCATCCAGTTATATTTTAGGAGTCCGTTCTTTTAGGAAGGATCACTTTGCCTATCAATAGCAGTATTTGCTGATGATATGATTATCAAGTGGGAAAACTCAAAGATTAAATACCATATTTCATCAGATCTATTGGCAATGGATGGTGCGCCTGGAAACGATGGTAAACTCCTGAAAATTGGAAATCGAAACAATGTTTCAATCTTTCCTTACTACTCACATGAATTTTCCGATTACCCCCATTTAAATATTCCTTCAGACTCTTTTGCTTTCGTCGCCATTTTTGGCAGCCAAATTCGATACTTTGATAAGTATGGAATTGTTTTTGATTTCACCGAAATGCTAGCCATTGATGGCAACGAACGCCTTATTGTTCCGGAATTTTACAACAATAAACAAGGTCTATTTAGCATTTTGCGTTTTGAGAACAGAAACGGGCTCACCAAGACGGTCCTCATCTATCGAGGTCGCCTATTCTCCTTTGCCTCTGGTGCTTATATTAAGAATCTGGCTGATGTCACTATCAGCGGTACAGAAGTGGTCGAAAACGGAACCACAATCGCCGACTTGAAAAGCTCTGAGCTATACTCATCAGTAACTGCCTATTACAATGGAAAACAAGAACCTTTGGTTAAGGTCGGAAATTTTGCAGCACAAGCGGTATCAATGTCCAAACAACTCCCCGATATCGTTGACGTAGGTCAAGCCCCAGCTGGCAACAACGGCGTAGCAAAAAATCAAGCTCAATCAGGCCCCCGCGAAAAACAAGACAACAGTGACCTTTCGGAACAAGAAAAGGAAAGCATCGAGATCGCAGCTAAACTGGGAATCGAACACCCTAAAGATTTAGGTCTTAAAGTGAGTAATGGCGAAGGCGGAACCTCTGATGCTTGGGAATTGGTAAAACCCTTTATTTCTGATCTGCGAGTTAAATACAAAGACAGCACTTATGATCCTGCCGATATGGATCAAGAGTCTATCGATATCCTTGATCGTATTGTTGAAACCTTCCACGCCAGCGAAGTGGCCAGCGTAGCTCACGTAGGACCTGCCGGCTCAGGTAAGAGTGAAACGATTTCGACCTTTGTAGGCCGTCTCAACGCCAGCAAAGATGTTGGTGAACTTAACAAGTATATGATCCTTGAACTAAACTTAGCGGGTTTGCTAGCGGCAGGTGGTAAATACACGGGTGGTACCGAATCCGTGATGAACGCCTTACAATCCATCCTTGAAGCCATTCCGGTGGTGCTGGTCATTGACGAAGTTCACAATATGAAAGGAAGCGGCTCTACCGAAGGCAAGCCTTCCGACATTCGCCAGTACATTAAACCCGGGATGGCGCGTGGTCTTGTGAAACTCTGGGGCATTACCACGAAGCCTGAATTCTATAATGCCTTCGAAGATGATCCTGCGTGGATTCAACGTCACCGCATCATCGAGCACCCTGAACCACAAGGCGAAGCACTCATGAAAATACTCCGTAGATGGGTGAAATTAAAATTCAAGGGTAAAATTGTTCTTGATGATACCATCCTCGAAAATGCCATTGAGTTCTCAAATCGTTTTGATGCCGTTGGAGCGCAGCCACGTCGAGGCGTTAAATTTATCGATTACCTCATTGCCATGAAACGAAAAGAAAATAACGGTGAGCTTGTTACTCCCACCTATGATGATTTAACTCGTTTCGTGCAGAGAGATTATAAGGTCGACCCTTCGATGTTTGACCCCACTCACATGATGCCTCAATTGGAATCTCTTTCAGATCAATTAGACAAAGGAGTCGTCGGGCAACTGTGGGCGAAAGATGCTATCATCCGCTCGGAGTCTATCTCCTTAGCAGGATTCCAAGAACTTAATCGGCCTCAAGGTCGCTTGTATCTTGTGGGTCCTCATGGAAATGGTCATTCTAAATTAGTTCAAATATACAGTGAAGTCACTCAAAGACCGCTGGTCGTTATTGACATGAAAAACTACAGCCGACCCAATGATCTCGAAGAGTTCACTAAAAAAATAGGTCAAGCCCTCCAAGACAATGCCCGATCACTGTTTTTCTTTAAAAATCCAGAATCAGCCCATAGTGATGTGCAAAAAACACTCGGGCTTATCTTGCAGAATGGTGATGTTCTTATTCGCAACAAAAACAATATCAGCACGGCAAGCATGCGCAACGCGATTGCCATTGTCTCTAGCTTTGGCCACAATGAAATGCTTAACAAACTCCAAGATCCTTATGCAGAGTTTGACGTTGCTGAATTACGCAACTCGATCTCATTGACTGATGATCTTTTGGATCAATTAGAAATTGTTCCCGTCGCGCCCCTCAGCAAAGAAGAGTTTAAACTGGTGATTGCAAAACAAGTGAAAGACACTCTTGAGGGATTTTCAGAATTCGCTAAGGGACTCACGGTCTCAGTGAAAAACCAAGAAGACTTGATTAACTGGATGACTGATAAGTTCAGTGAAGGAGTGGCAAGCGGTACGCAGTCCAAAGCGTTCCTCAAAGGTTTTGGCTCCATACAGAGTGAAGTGGCAATTGCTCGTGCTTTAAATCCTAAAAGCTCTCAAATTGAATTGGTGTTCAAAAATGGCCGTTTAGAAGCTGAGGGCAGCGGTGGAGCTTGCAAACTCACTCTCCGAAGAAGTCAAGCACCCAAGGCAGAATAGCCTTAAAGATTAAACTCGGTAGGCAGTTGCGTAGGACCAGATTTCACTTTTGTGGTCTGGTCATTCACAGCAGGTTCAAATAAAAAGTAAGATCTAGTCAACCAGAATTCTCAACATTCGTCGCAGAGGCTCCGCCGCCCCCCACAACAATTGATCCCCACATGTAAATGCATTGAGATACTCTGGACCTAAATTCATCTTACGAAGGCGTCCCACAGGAACATTCAAAGTTCCAGAGACATAGGCAGGAGTTAATTTATGGATTGAATCATCGCGATGGTTTGGAACCACTTGAACCCATTGATTGTGCGAATCGATCATTCCAGTTAACTCATCCAGAGGAACGTTTTTACGAAGCTTAATCGTTAAACCTTGGCTATGACAGCGCATAGCTCCTACTCTCACGCAAGTTCCATCGATAGGGATCAAGCCATCTTCTCGACCCAAAATTTTATTAGTTTCAACCAGCCCCTTCCACTCTTCACGACTTTGGCCATTATCAAGCTCTCTATCAATCCATGGAATCAACGATCCCGCTAAGGGAGCCCCAAAGAACTCCTTGGGAAGTTTGTCGCTTCGTAAATGGTTCGCCACACAACGATCAATTTCCAAAATACTCTTTGCGGGATTAGCTACCAAACTTCGACATTGATCAGCAATACTCGCCATTTGACCAAGTAGTTCACGCATATTGTTGGCCCCCGCACCTGAGGCTGCCTGGTAAGTCATGGAGGTCATCCACTCCACCAAATCCTGCTGAAACAATCCACCCAAGGCCATCAGCATCAGTGATACCGTGCAGTTCCCACCAATAAAATTCTTTACTCCGGCCTTAATTCCCGTGCGAATTTGCTCGCCATTAATCGGGTCCAAAATAATAATGGCATCTTTTTCCATGCGTAATGAAGACGCCGCATCAATCCAATAGCCACTCCAGCCTGATTGGCGCAACTGCGGAAAAACCTCAGTGGTGTAATCGCCCCCTTGACAGGAAATCAGAATGTCCATTTTCTTGAGTTCACTAACATCTTTGGCATTAAATAACTTTTGTTTTCCCTGCCCCAGGTCTGGGCCTTCAAGGACGGTGCTGGATGTTGAAAAGAAAAAAGGTTCCACAACCTTAAAGTCCCCTTCCGCTAGCATGCGCTCCATAAGAACTGAACCAACCATCCCACGCCAACCAATAATGCCAACTTTTTTCATTTTTAAGAGCCCCTCTCTCAACTAGAGTTTCGACCAGAAGATCATAGAGTCCAATATTTACCAGCTTTTAGTCAATTTTTTCATTGTAAATTTGACGAGCTGCCATGGGGCTTCCAAAATAGAACTATGAATTCAGAGACGACGACAACGACGACACCTTGGCATAACGTAGTTAATAAAGCATCGAGCATTATTCTCGATAAACATGCGGAAATTGAACTTTCGCTCACTTGTATTCTCGCCGGAGGACACCTTCTGATTGAAGACATTCCTGGGGTTGGCAAAACCACACTGGTGCAAGTCATTGCTAAACTCCTCGATCTTCCTTACTCGCGCATTCAATTTACGAGTGACTTGCTTCCTTCTGATATTATTGGAAACTCAATTTATGACCCCGACAAAAGAGAATTCCATTTCGTTCCCGGCCCTCTATTTGCGCATTTAGTATTGGCCGACGAGCTCAATCGGGCGAATCCTCGCACGCAAAGTGCCCTACTCCAAGCCATGGAGGAAGGCCATGTTTCTGTGGATCGAATCACCCATTCACTCCCCAATCCCTTTTTTTTAATTGCCACTCAAAACCCACGAACGCAAACAGGAACGTTTCCACTTCCAGAAAGTCAGCTGGACCGTTTTCTCATGTCACTCAGCATGAATTATGCGTCTTATCAGTCTGAAATTGCAATTTTTCAAGGACAGGATCCGCGAACGCTAATGAGAGATTTAAAGCCTGTTGTCTCTAACGCCCTTCTTTCCGAAGCCCAAAGCCAGGTCAACAGTGTTCAGATCAGCGAACTTCTTGCGAAGTATATCGCCGATCTGCTGACGTACAGCCGTCAACATCAAAATTTATTTACTCCCCTATCTACCCGTACAGGATTGGCCCTCACGAGAGCCGCAAAAGCACGCGCCTTTTTGCAGAACAGATTTTACGGTTTGCCCGATGATGTTCAAGCTGTTGCGCCTGCTGTCCTCAGTCACCGACTTGGTGGAATGGATGGCATCATTTATGGAAGGAATAAAGCCATTGAACTTATCAAATCTGTGGCAGTCCCTACATAACAAATTACGCTCACAGCGCACATATATTATCCCGACGAAATTAGGGTTCTACTATGCATTTTTATGCTTGGTTCTTCTGGGCGTGGCTTTTATCTACAATAACAATGCCGCTTATTTTTCCTGCTTCATGTTGGTGGGTTTGGGAATCATAGCCATGTTTCAAACCAACTTCAACATGGACCGAATCAAACTGAGCATTTTGCCCGTCTCGGAAGTTAATGCAGAACATCCGATCCAATTTCGTATTTTACTAGAAAACAAGTCCACCCAACCAGTGTATCAGCTCAGCTTCAGACTTCGTGACTCTGATCAATCCGATCAAATTGTCGAAGTCGCCCAAGTTTTCCCCAAAGAGACAACCGAAGTCGCCTTTACAACCACATTCCCCAAAAGAGGCTATCACTTTCCACCCACAGTCATTGGTGAGACTCGCTTTCCCTTTGGACTTCTGCGAAGTTGGAAAATCTTGCGCCCCACTGAGTTGATCCTAGTTTATCCCGCCAAGAAAGGAAACCTCACTCTTCCCTTCGCTGGAGCCGTGGGACAAAGTGATCTGGATGCGACGATGAAGGCGCCTGAACGGGGACAGGAATTTCTTGGGCATCGCCCCTATCAAAACAGTGATTCCCTCCGACAAATTGATTGGAAAGCTTACGCTCGCAACCAGAAATTGAATGTGAAACTATTTGAAAATGATGATAAAGGAACCCAACTCCTCTCTTGGAATTCAACGAGCCCCTCAGCAGATGCTGAAACCCGCATCAGCCAATTGGCTCAATGGATTGGTGTCTGTCAGAGACAAAAACTCAATTTCATTCTCGAGATACCTCAATGGCGAAGCAAAACCGATCAATCCCTAAAGCATATTGACGAATGCCTTACAAAGCTCGCTACTTATAATTTACCGCCAGATGCTGTGGACTCGCGATCGAGGTTCCCATGAAAACGGCTTCCATTTTTGATGATAAAAATTTAGCTTTCTGTCTGTTGCTATCAGTGTTCTTGCTATTTCCAGACATTCCATTATGGGCGTTCTCAAGTTCTCTGATTTTTTGGTTCTATCGGCTCATTTTAGATCGATCAGCTTGGCGCATTCCTTCGCGATGGATTACCGGTTTTTTTTCGGTGATCTTTATGGCCATCACATATTTTTCCTACAAAACTCTGATTGGTCGTGAAGCGTCCTGCGCCTTTCTGGTGGTTCTTTTAAGTTTGAAAATTCTCGAGTACCAACAAACTAACGAACGCGGCTTCCTGATTCTGCTCGGTATTTATCTTTTTATCTCCAAATTTCTCTTTGATACTGATTTTATTTGGTTCAGCATAGGTTTTCCGGCGATGATTCTCTTAGTTTACTATTTGCTCCCAGATATTTTTCGTAAGCGAAACCCCAAGGCAGCTGGAATCTTTATCCTCCAAAGTTTACTGCTGGCGGCACCATTAGGCCTCTTTCTATTCTTTTACTTTCCGCGTTTTTCATCAGATATATTTAACTTTCAAAATAACGAAAACAAATCGGCCAATATCGGTTTTACAGATGACATACAACCCGGTAGCGTGGCCTCTCTCGCTCAAAATGATGAGATGGCATTTCGTGCCGAATTTATTAACGTCAAACCCAGTATTAACAGTATGTACTGGAGGGGCTCTGTGCTCACCCAGGTTGAAGGTTTGAGGTGGCAAAAAGATCCAGGGATGGTACCGTCAAAAAAGGTTTTCACGACGATCGACCCTGAGGACTCGCAAATTCAAATTACCTTGGAGCCCAACTATAAACATTGGTTATTTACGCTCGATCAGACGTCTGGAGTGACCTCAAATCATATTCAGGTTCTCTCAGGTCCGATGGGAGTCTTCAAATCCAGTTCCTATATCGACAAACGCATCGTTTACAATATTAAGGCCAATAAAAGCCTGACTCGGCCACGCGAGAACAACGAAACCTCAATCAACATTCACAATCCACCTTCGGCAAAAATTAAATCCCTTCTGGCCAATCTGTCAATGAATGCCAAATCACCCGATGACCTTGTCAGCAATATCTCTGAATATCTTGTCAAGAATCAATTTCAATACACCCTAGAACCGGGTGACAATGGAATCCTCAGTCTGGATGATTTTCTTTTTAAGACCAAAAAAGGTTTTTGTGAACACTTTGCCTCCACATCAGCAATCCTGCTAAATTACCTCAAAGTCCCAACTCGAATCGTAGTGGGTTATCATGGCGGTGAATTCAATCCCATCGGCAAATTCTGGACGATTCGACAACAGGATGCTCATGCTTGGACCGAATACCTTGATAGAAACAATGAGTGGCATCGCTTTGATCCGACTGCGGTGATTGCACCATTACGAATTGCATTAGGCGCCAATGTGTATGAAAAAATTCAAGTAGGCGCTTTTGATCCCGATCAATTGAAAGCACTGACAGCGGAGGATCGCAATAGCGGTCTGTTATTAAAATTTCAATTCTTCCTCGAAGACTTAAATTATCGATGGAACTTTATGTTCGTGAATTTTGACATTGATAAACAAAAAGAAATACTGCACCAGATGGACATCAATTTAGGCCTAGCCATTTTACTTGGAATGTTGTTTACGCTCACACTCTCTCTGCTTTTAAGTTGGCTCTTTCGTGTTCGCCAAAAAGTGCCAAGATCCAAACGAATTTTCAATTTAATCAATACTGCCATGGAAGATTACAGCCTCGAAAAGGGCACTTCTGAAGGCATTATTGCCTGGCGGGATCGCCTCATTAAAGCCTTTCCCGATAAGAGTAAAGAGTTCAGCGCGCTCATTGAATGCTATCTCGCAGAGGCCTATCAAAACAACAAATCCCGCGAGAACTTCAAGAGGGCTAAACAAATTTTAAGTAAAATCTCGTAGTGCCCCACCAATCTAATTAACACCCTGATTGCTTCAAATGACTTTCAACCAACTGAGGACCACCCAGCCAATTGGCCACCCAGCTTAACGGACACTGATAGCGAATTGATTCGCGAACGAATACTCCATGACTCATAGGACGAAACTCGACCGTCCTCTTCCAGCTTCGGTATGGTCCCTTGAGTTGTTGCTCGACAAACTTCACTGGAGATTCCACATCTTCCATAACCGACTGAAAATTAAAACTAAAGCCACTCACTTTAATTTGATATTCCCGACTATCTCCCCGTGTTTTTCGTTGATTTGAAAACCGAAGGAAAGTCTCGTCCAAACTACCTTCACTAAAGTGCTCACGAACCAACTCGCGTTCACCCCACCGATAGTAACCAACCAAATCTTGTAAGGCTGAGCTTAAATGAGAATAATTAAAAACAAATCCTATATCGAGAATTCGCTGAGGAATCACTCGTTGCGAGTCCAAAAGAATCTCACTCATCTCTCCCACCAGAAGTTCCAAGGCCTGGGTTGGTATGGGCGTAATTGCTAAGACCCCCAAATTTTCTGTTTTTGACTGGTTCTGGTGAAACCGCATTAAATATTCCGGAGATCGATTTATTGGCGAGTGCTGATATATAGAGTTTCACTAAATCATTGAGGTGAATCCAACTTTGCCACTGTTCGCCAGACCCAATACTTCCACCCACATGGGCTAAAAAGGCCGGAAGCATTTTTTGAAGGGCTCCACCTTCGTGAGCCAAGACAAGCCCTGTGCGATAAAGTGCGATTCGCATATTTGGATTTTGACTCTGCAATCCCAATTGTGATTGCTCCCAATCATAACATAATTCCGCTAAAAACCCTTTTCCCCTTGGCGAGGATTCGGTGAGCACTCTTTCTCCAGCGTTTCCATAATATCCAATGGCAGACGCACCGACAAAAACGCCAACCTGCGACCACCTTGCTCCCAGTGATAATTTTAAATTTTCAGTTGATTGTATTCGTGACCGTCGCAGTTTCTTTTTTACTGCTGGTGTCCAACGTTGAGCCACCGTTTCGCCCATCAAATGATAAATCGCTTGAAGGCCTAACTCAGCCAACTGAGGAATCGTAGCCTCTGACAAATCACCCTTGATGGTTGTATGTGGATACGGAAGATCAACCGCATCTCTCCTTGAGACCACAAAAATTTCGTGACCTTCTAAGGCCAACTCTCGTCCCAATGCTCGCCCAATTAATCCAGTGGCGCCTGTAATCAATATTTTCATACTCTGCCTCGCCCTAAAAACTATTCAATCAGTTTTATCATGCGAAGCAGAGTGAGTAAATTCTGTTTAAAACTCTTTTTTAAAAAGCTAATTATATAGACTTTAGCCGAGATTTTTTTCCACAAATTCCCAATTGATCAATTGATCAAAAAGGGCATTAGCATAATCCGCTCTTTTGTTCTGATAGTCGAGGTAGTATGCATGTTCCCAAACATCAATCGTCAATAAACACTTTTGTCCTTGGGTGAAAGGAACTTCCGCATTTGGAGTTTTAACTACTTTTAATTTACCCGCATCTGCAACAAGCCATGCCCAACCGCTTCCGAATTGAGTCAAAGCAGCATTAACAAGTTCTTTTTTAAAGTTTTCAAAATCTCCAAAATCAGACTGAATTTTATTGAACAAAGCTGATGAAGGCTTGCCTCCACCCTTTGGTTTCAAACAATTCCAGTAAAAAGTGTGATTCCAAATTTGTGCCGCATTATTGAAAATTCCAACTTTGTCTGCTTGTCCTGCTGTGGCCTTAATAATTTCCTCCAGGCTTTGTTGAGCCATTGGAGTGCCTTCAATCAACTTATTTAAATTATCAACGTATGCTTTGTGGTGCTTGCCGTAGTGAAAACTAATTGTTTGGGCAGAAATAACCGGCTGCAAATCAGTATCGCCATAAGGAAGCTTAGGAAGTTCAAAAGCCATTTTTTTATCTCCTTGTTTAAAAACAGCAAAAGTAAATTAGGATTCAACAAAGTTTGTTCAATCTTAAAATCGCCGTTCGGTGCAGCGTCTATAGTCGCTTTTCTGCAAGAGTTGTCAAGATACGAGGGGACAATTGGTCCAAATTAATTCTGCTTAGTATTTAAACAAAATCAATTGGATGATCGCTGTTTTCGCAAGTGCAAAAAACGTCGAACAAAATAGAGAAAGGCAATAAACGCCACAACGGAAAAAATAACTACCTTCATTTGCTTTAGAAATCCAAAAATTTCTTCGCCAAAAGTCGCTACTAAAATCACCTGAGTGGGAACACTGATTAGAGCAGCACCACCATCTGCTAATAAAAATCGCCAAGGGGAAAGCCCACCCATTCCACAGGCCCAAAAACCTGGAAAACGCAATCCTGGCGTAAAGCGAAACACCGCCGCCGCCCACATGCCGTAACGAGTGGTCCATGTTTCAATCTTCTTCAGGGCCTCAGGGGTGATCAATCGCTGAATGATTTTCCACTTCATAAGCCTAGGCCCATATTTTCGGCCCATTACATAAACAACAAGGTCACTGAAAATAACTGCTAAAAAACAAACAACGGCCGCTTCATATACATTGATTCCACTAGCACCAGCAAAAGGGGGTGGATAGACTTCTGGATGAGCCGCCATGTAAGCAAGAAAGCCAACACTTAAAATGGTTACTTCTTCAGGGAGCGGAAAACCAAAAGCACTGGCAATCATAATCACAGACACGATTGTATACACAACACCTGGCTGATAAGCATACGGAACTAACCATTTAAAAACTGTCTCATTTGCAATATTCATAAAGTAGATCGCCTTACTAACAAGATACCGAATGAATCTCAAGAAAACATACAATTAAAGCAACACCACGCATAATCTCTTCAAATTTACCACTAAAGTCCTGCCTAGAGAAAAAGCTCATGATAAATGTCAAGCATCGCTATTGGAGTGTTATGAGTCGCATTCGTTTTTTTCGCGTAGAACAATCCACCTCTTTAAGCAATTACTTGCAAACACATTTGCAGATTGAGCCGAGTTATGCGGAGTTTTTAATTGATTTTGGAGCGATTTATCACAACTTTCAAAGAACTACTGAGAACATCGTGTTATCAACAGGCGACATCCTTCGCTGTCACACTGAGCCGAAGAGATATTTGAACACTCTTGATTGGTCTCGACACATTACTTTTGAAAATGAGCATTTTCTCATTATCGATAAACCTGCAGGACTTCCCTGCCAACCCAGCCTTGATAACCGCATGGAAAATCTACTCTATCAATTGAGCACTCACACTAAACAGTCGCTATTTATAACCCACCGTTTGGACATCGGCACCAAAGGCCTTGTCTTGTTGGCCAAAACAAAATCCTTTCAAACTGAATTTACTCAAAAACTAGAAAATCGCACAGTCACAAAACTTTATGAAGCTCTCACACTTGGACCACCACTTGCCAGCGGCCCAATGATTCATTGGATGCGCCCGCATGCTCGATCGCCCAAAATACTTTCCACTTCATCTGTGGAAAAGTGGAAATTATGTCATTTGGATATTCTCACCAGCCAGAACCTAAATTCCAGCACCTTGCCTAAAACAGATTATCAAAGTGGCATCAATTACTATCGTATTCAACTTCACACCGGACGCACCCATCAAATTCGAGCGCAACTCTCCTTCGAGCAAAACCCTATTCTCGGTGACGTTACTTATGGTGGCCAAAGGCATGAACTACCCTTTGAATGGCAAGCTCTCCAATGCTCTGAATTAGCTTTTGAATGGGAACAACAACAATTTCATTGGCAACTCCCGTCCCTCAATAAAGTGTCTGCCGCACCTAAACGAACGACGCAAGCAACTATGGGCTGCGAACTCAATGAAAATGGCACTATATAAGTATTATTTATATCTGAAATAAAACTAACTCACCGATTCACAAGCGTATCTTGACACCCTAATGAGGGGCCCCTCACACTCAGTGCAAAGATTCGCAGCAAAAGGGGGGATTATGTTTTCGAAGAATTCGGTGTTGGCTATATTGTTGCCAACGATTGTCGGTGGATTTGCTTGGGGAAAGCCCACTAAAATATTGGCTGATACTTGGTTTCTAAAGTCGTTGGGAATTACTCCCATCAGCTCAGATGCAGAACTGCAATTATCTGTAGCAGAAGTTTCTGAATACCAAGCGGATACCATTGCTCATTCGGCCCACAAATTTAAAAAGTGTGGAGGCTTCGAAAGACTTTCAGACGATACGGCCATCAACGAAAGCTTTGACCTCATGAAAGCTCAAAAAGCCCAAGCAATTGCTTTTGAATTTCTTGGCAACCCAAGCCCTACTGTGGATAAACAGCCGACGATTGAAGCCGCTGTAGCCCAGGTGAGCGAAGATAATTTGCGAGCCACCGTGCAATGGTTATCGCAATTCACTACGCGCTTCCATAAGAGCAAAACGAACAACCAACACGTTGAAGATTTAGCAACCCGCATTCGTGAAATGCTTTCAGGGCTGCCTTACCAATTTCAAGTGGACCTCATCACACATACTAAAACTCCACAAAAATCACTGAGGGTTCATCTGCAAGGAAAAGATCGTCCACAAGAAATCGTCGTTTTGGGAGGACATCTTGACAGCATTGCAAGTTGGGGTTTTGGAAATGCCCCTGGTGCCGATGATAATGCCTCAGGATCATCCAATATTCTCGAGGCCCTTAGAATCGTAGCCTTCCAGGGGCAACCGTCACGATCTCTGGAGTTCTTCTGGTATGCGGGCGAAGAAGGTGGTCTGATAGGTTCCAGCGAAATCGCACAAACGTACAAGCAATCTGCGGCGCAAGTCATTGGCGTTATGCAACTTGATATGACTCTTTTTCCAGGAGAAGGCGAACTCGTCATGGGAGATATGACCGACTTTACTAATCCTTGGCTACGCAGCTATATGAAAACGCTCAGCGACCACTACGTAGGAGCCCGCTGGAAACAAGATCAATGCGGCTATGGTTGCAGCGATCACGCTTCATGGCACCGACAGGGCTACCCGGCCATTATGCCTTTTGAAGCTGGTTTCAATACTATGAATCAGAATATTCATACCGCTGACGATATCATCACGCCGCAGTTAAATTTTAAACATTCAGCTGCATTTGCGAAATTGGCAGTCGCATTTGCAATGGACCTTGCTAATTCAAACTTAAAGCCAACTTTTTAACGATAATTCCAATTTTTCATTCGCAGGAGATACCTCTCCTGCGAATATCAACAATCGATCTTCACCAACTGACTGACATATTGTGGAAAACGAATTGATAAACTTAGTCCCGTCCCCTGACCATCCCCTTGGTTGTAAAAAAAGTTCAAACATATGCTCTTTCATACTTTCGTTAGAACTGCCCTTTACGCTTCCTCACGCGCTTCTCTCTTATGTAGGGACTGTTCGGTAAATCCATTTTTGTGATTTTCCATGACTTTTACTTATAGCTTCGTTACTCCTCCTCGCTTTAGCGCCTCAGGCTAGAGCTTCGTCGGAGTGCCTTGCTATAAAAAAATTAATGAAAAATCATCAAAAAGCAATTTACCGAACAGCCCCTCTGTACTCCAACTAAATTGTGATTCGGTTAAAGAAGCTTTAAATATATTTTGTTTTCCACTTATTTTAGTTTTTGCCGTTAAGTGTCCAAAACCGTATGCGCATTCTCAGAACTCGGCCCCAAATCCCCATTTGAAACACTCGGCACTATTTTTCTATATCCTCCAAGCAGTTCCTTTTTAAATTGATTCAGTCTGAGCCATAATTAAATAATTTCTTTTCTTTTGTCCGATTTTGATGAACCATTATCATTAAGAGACAAAGGGGGCTTTGTTATAAAGAGATATTGATAAGGGGGAGTTTGAGAGGATTTTAAAATGAGACGCTTGACTCACCTAACATTAATTCTAGCCCTAACTTTTCAACCTATACTGAGATCTTTGGCTGCCAATACTTTCCATAAACAAAACCCAGCTAAATACGACAGCAAAATCTTTGCATCACTGAGATTCATGAAGTCCTCTTGGAAACGTTCACCAACACTCTCTGATTTCGTGCAAAAATCTGAAGTGCAATTCCACCTCTCCTCAGCGGAATCATTTATGCCCTTGCTCACTGAACAAAATAAAAATTCTATTGTTTCTTACACCACCTTTGGCCATAAAGTCACTCTCGAATCGGGCGGAAAAACCCTTACCATCGAAACCAAAAAACCGCAGTCGCTGACCATCAATGGTATAGAATTGACTGAAATGGACTTCCAAAGCCAAAAAGAGCTTCTCACTAAAATTCAGCAGATTTTCGAGGCGCAATCTAAACCTAACAGCATCTCGCTTATGCAAATCTTGTTTGATAATCTGGTTCCAAATGCTCATGCTGATTTAGGCTGGATTGGATTTGGAGCTATTGTGATTGCCGCTGGTCTCATTGCTTTTGGCGTCCATAAGGCCACTAAGAACTTAAGTCACACAAAACATGAAGTAGAGATAAAGACTCCCAACGAACTTACTATTAATCATAAAGTCGATGGCAGTGTCGATGCGACCGGGACACTCAATGGAAACCTCAATACGCAAGGCTTGCCGGAGAAATTTGATTTAAACATCAATGTGCCTTCCATCGGTAACAAGTAAGTCAAATTATTGGGTATTACCACGATGAGACTCCAACTTATTGGAGCCTAGGGCAGCAGAGCAATCCAAAGGGATTTTGCGCTAGCCGTTAGTTTATCCATCCAAAATGGATCCGCTAAAAATTTAAAAATAGAAAACAATAGAAAGGCCGAAAAGAAAAGGCTGAAACCCACTGACCCGTAAAATAGATACTCAATCCACGGTGGCAGTTTTCGATTTGGGTTAACATCAATCACCGAAGCATTCTCGTCCACACGTTTCTCTTTCAATCCTTTGGAAATGTTCCATTGCTGTGCTGGATTTAAGGACTCAAACTCAATACCTACCAGTGATATATCTGGTCCGGTTCTCTCAATCCTCACAACCCGAGCATGACAAGCCATTTGCTTTGAACCAGGGACATCAAACTGTACTCGAATATACTCTCCATGCTTCGGCAATAAAATATCAGGTGCGGTAAAGGCCAAGCCTGTATTTGAGATATTGTGTATTTCGGTCCCCTCTTCCCACGGCGTTTGCTTTGGTCCCGCCACCCTGATCAAACATAAATCATTGGGCAACAGGATGTATCTTGGAGACCTTTGATAGTACTGTGATAGAACTTCATTCATACCTTTATTATCGGCCAAAACCAGCCGGGGCTAAAGGTCTTCGAACTAAATTTCGCCCTCAAAGAAAGTTGCAGAGCTTCAATGAAACCGCCCCTGTTTCATTTTGATATGCCCTGCAGAAAAACATGATGTCTTGGTATAGGTTTGTTGAAATGTTCCGATAGAGAATGGGTGAAAGAATTATGTCTGTTTTCAGTTAAATGTTTTTTATTTGGCTGCGTATTAGGAGTTGTTCTCTTTATTTAAACGACGTCCATGTCGTACTTTTTAATTCCATCAAACTATTAGGCGACTTTCTTTTTTGATTTCATAAATTGCTGATATTTTTTCTCGAAGTCTTTTGCCTGATGCCCATCTGCGGTGATCAAGCCTTCTTTGAACCACATATAGTGTTCTTCACAGAAACCGGCGCGAGTTGATTTTGCTTTGCAGCCTTCAGCCTTACAGCGATCGATCACGATGGAAACCACGTTATTAGGAGCTGGATTTGGACTTGATGGTTTCTGGCCTTGTTCTTTTTTAGACATATATTCCCCTTCGTTTAAAACCAAGGTTTAGCCGCGACGGAGTCTTTGGTCGAATCTTGGTTCTATATCCTATTCGGAAGGCTAGGCAAAAACTTTAGGCCTAGAAACAAACTCTCAACAGACAACTCAGAAGTCTCATTCTGAAACCCAAAGCTTCAAACTTTATTCACACAACATAGTTTCTTATGTGAGTACCAACGCCAGTCATCTACGCTATATTGTTCTCACCGATCCCAACCGTGATCGTAACGCTCTCATTAGTGAACCAGACTTCGAAACTTAGGACTATTTAATCTTACCTATCAATTCTAGTACCAAGGTAAAGATTCTGAAACAGCTTCAGGCTTTTCCGAACTTTCTGAGTAAACTCGGTTCACTAGAAACTTTCAATATTTATATGCATGGATCAGAGGATCTTGACCCCACTCGCACGGCAGGGGGCGATCAATTTGTAAAAAAAATCATCCAAAACGGAAAGTAATTAGGAAACCATCTTTATCTTTGGGAAGGGGAGCTTGAGAATCGCCAAACTGAGCATTGAATAGCCGAGGTGACTCGTCAATGAATCCAGAGACTCGTCCTGTCGTGGGCGGGTCCGCAAAAAAGAGATTCTTTCATTTACTTCATTGTTGCTTTTGATGGGCTATTTCAAAGATCAACAAACTTTTTGGATCAAGTTCAATAAGAGCTTTCCCTTGTTCTTTTTGCCAGGTGACTTTAGCATTTCCATTCACTGTAATGTGTCTGAGTTCCGCTTTATCCGCAGGAAAGTCCTGAAGATTGATTGTCACTGTTATTGGCGTGTCACCTTTGTTTGACGAGAAAAATAGTGATTTCTGGCCTTCGATAACTCGTTCGCTGACAATGCTATTGTGCTGAGAGTGATGAAAACGAAAAAAGGAGTTTCCGATCCGATAGGGTGCAAGTCTTGAAACAAGAAGTTTTCGCATTTGCACAATATCACCATGTTCATTAAAATCATCAACATTTGCTCTTCCGGAGTTACGTTGGTATCCCGATTGCTCTGATCCTTGAAACACCACAGTTGGGTTCCAGCTAAAGAACTCTGATGCTGCATAGATGAGTTGAGAATGAAACGACTGGGCAATTGGATTGCCGCTGTCATGGTCTTCTATAATGGGAATATAATGTTTTACTGGGTGGCGGTTGTCCTGGCGATACTTCATGAAGGAGACCTTTTGCCGCCTCCGGTTTTTTTCCGAACAGACTAATCGTACTGACGAGGAAACTCCCTTAAGCTCACCAGTCAATGTTCTTATGCGAAACTCCTTTCGCTGATTTCCGCTATTCATTCGAATAGTTTGCCATGGGCCAATCTTCCTTGTGCTTTGAAAAAGACTTTCAACGCTCTGACTATTTTGCGTTTCCGTATAAACTCCTCTTGTTTTCTTTAAACTACCAACAAAACTCCAACCTTCACTGGTAATAAATGTTTGCAATTCTTTACAGTCGAAACCAGCATCCACTAAAAAACAACTTCCTTTGGATCAACTCCTTGTAATAATTTTTCCAAGTCCCATTGAGCTAAAAAGTCGATGATCCTTTCATGCTCAGTTTTGTATTTTACTCCTAACTTTCTACAATACTGCTTTGTTAAAAAAGCTAATGGAGCAATTGGAATCACGTGTCCGTTAATCACTAACACGATATTAGTCCATTGGTGACCAGTAACCCAACCATCACCATGAATAAATCTTTGCCCATATTCTAAATGCCGGGAGGAGCGCTCGTGCAGAGTCGCATCAACAATGATTGCAACACGCCCCTTTCCTCTGCGGTCATTACTCGCTTCACAGGTACTATTGGCAGGTCTGACTTCTCTTACTTCTTCATTGAGGTTTATCCTCCATTACCACTCTTCCGGTGGAGAAACAGAGATCTCCCAAGTTCACGAAAGTGCGTTTGCAGACATGCTGTCAGCCGAGCCCCCGGTGGGTTGAAGGCGTCTCGCTTTTAACGACGTCCTTACTTGTTGCCTTCCACCAACGATGAGAGGTGTCGGCACCCACGATTACCTCCTTTCGGGGTTATCCTGCTTCGCCTATTAGCTCAGCCTGCCTGCTCGCCTTCGGTTAGCTTTGACAGATAAGTCGCCTACACCGTCATAACCGAGGCTTTAACTCCGATTGCTAATCTTTAAGTTAGTGATCATTGCATATCACACGCTCCTTTCGCGCTTCTTGGCGCACCATCGATGAGGCCGCAGGATGTTAAATCTGCTGACCGAGTCAAGAAGGTGACGCGGTCGATTCCGAATGAGATTAAACGCTCCGTTTGGCAACGCGATCAGGGGTGTTGCTAATTTCGGG
>CAZYOE010000104.1:0-17848 GCA_964648725.1 uncultured Pseudobdellovibrionaceae bacterium
TTCTCAGTCACTCCCGGTACTATTTAAATCCTTGAGTTAAGAGGCGATTTTTTAGTTTTCAAGGAGTCTATTTGATCGCAGTTAATTGATTTTTTGTATTCCGTGGGGAGTGATAAGTTTTTTGACACTAATTTACCGTGGCTCTTAGTCTTTTCCATGCAAGAGCTATCTAGCTATAACTAAAATTTATAGATTGACGGACAATACGTGAGTCAGTTTTTTAGGAAACTAACTCCAGTTGGATTTCCTTGAGTCTTTTGGTTTATAGTGGTCGGCATTTTCTGGACCGTTTTTTGGCATTTCAAAGTTAGTGAAATTGACCGAATTGTGGTAAACAGTTCAGAAAGTTGGTGGATCTATGCATAGGGTTATCAGTCCGGATACAAAGCTAAGAGTGGCAATTGATGCAATAAAGGGTCAAATGAGCTTATCTCAAATCTGCTCTAAACATAAAGTCAGTCAGCCCCAAGTAGGTAAGCTTAAAAAGCTAGCGGAGCAGCTATTTTGGCTGAATTTAGTTCGAAGAAAGATAGAAATACAGCCGAGTTAACAGAAAAAACTGAAGAACTCCTTCGGTTACTTGGTGAAGCCCAGTTTGAAAACGCCTGGCTAAAAAAAAAACTTAAAGGAATTGCCGATTGATTTTAAACGCATGCTCATCGACCCCTCGGATTCTCTGAGCATAGCTACTCAATGCAAGTTCCTAGAGCTCCCGAAATCAAGTTTTTACTTCGTTCCCACTTTACCTTTTTCGGGAGAACTCTCCCTGGTGAATCGAGTTGACGAAATTTATACTCGTTATCCATTTTACGGTTCACGTCGAATCTTACATGAGCTCTTGTTGGAAGGCCACAAGGTTGGTCGTGACAAAGTCAGGTCAATAATGACTGTATTGGGACTCCATGCAATTTATCCTAAGAAGAATCTCAGTAAACCAAGTCCCAATCACCGAATTTTTCCTTATCTTTTGAGAGGAAAAACTATCGATCGACCTAATCAAGTGTGGAGTGCAGACATTACCTATGTTCGCCTCGCCGATGGATTTATCTACCTCTTTGCGATAATTGATTGGTATAGCCCGCTCGTGATCTCATGGAACCTTGGCCATAGTCTAAATGTAGATTTTTGTGTTGAAGCTCTGATTGACAGTTTTTCAGTTGCAACTCCAGAACTTTTTAACGTTGATCAGAGATCTCAATTTTCATCGCCTTGTTTTTATGAGCCGATCCTTGACCTAGGGATTAAATTTAGTATGGACGAGCGAGGGCGATACCTCGACAATATTTTTGTTGAAAGGCTTTGGAGGACCGTTAATTACGAAAATGTATTCATCTCAGGGTACTCGAATTTTGACGATGCAAATAATGGCCTCAGCGAATACTTTGACTTCTACAATATCGCTCGCCCACATCAGTCACTTCAAAAATTAATTCCTTTGATGGCATACACCGGATATCTAAATTAGAAACATGAAATGGTCAGCCATCCTGGCTGGTAAGGAGCTCTGCCCCTTACCCCGATTTCTTCAACATCCAGTTGAAGAAACTGAAAACCTCTGATATTTTTATCTTGCAATAAAAGCCAGAATTGAATATCAAAGGTACTCGATAAATAAAGTTTGTTACTAACTTTGAAGACTAAACAAACAGTCCATTAAAACCCGACCACCTAAGTTTTTTCAAAAGAGGAATATATGAGCTTAACTAAAACGACTATATTAATTTTATTGTTTTCAATTATAAGCTTCAAATCCATGGCTTGCTGTGGTAGCGAAGTGGCCTTTAGCACCTATATTATACCATTCAAAAGCACTTCCGAATATGCTGGAGGGGCGCAGATTCTGAAGGACTTGATGAAAGTTTGTAACGAGCGCCATGGCAGTATGGACTTAGTTGAACCATACAATCAGGATTATCCAGTCTGTGTTATCACTCATGGTACAAGATGGTTAGATGACCGATCCTATATTCCCGGCAATAGGAAAGAAATGTGTAATTTTACGGACTACCGCCAATACCCACCCTTCGATTACAGGTACCATTGTGGCTCACCTAGTAATTATCATGAAAACTGGGGTAAGGTTGCAGATATTCCATTAAATTCAAAATACCGATGTAAAAACTCATCTGACTCAAGTGTATCTATCTTTGTGGGAATCAGTGCATTTAGAGTTTCAGCGTTTGAGGGTGATTACGTTGGCGAAGTATCTTACAGCATACGACCACGACGTTGCGGAGCTCAGTCGAATCGTCTTTTCACTAAAAGTAGATACCTACGAAGTGATGGACTGGTATTTCGATTTGATAACTCAAGGTTAGTTTTAAATACTAGTACACTAAAAGGGGAACTGGAATGGCCCTGCGTAAAAGAGGAGACGGATAAAGATAGTACTCCTGTCGTCTGCGAAATTATCCCATAAATTCCTATGCGAAAAATCGGATAAAATGACTCGGATTTGCGGGCAAGCTGTGAGCATTAGCGGATTATGAAGATGACGCTTGTACGAAGCCACAAAGTCGGACCCATGATTTGGTTTTACAAAGAACTTTGTTTTAATCGCCGGAGTTTCGCTTTCAAAGATCCACGAAAGTCTTGCCAACGGTGGTTTGAAAATTCCGCAAGAAGTGCTTAAAAAGCGTGAACAAAAACTATTTATTGATGACGTCTAATTTAGAAGGTTAACTTAACCATTAGCGGTGCTGGTTTTGTTGCTTGAGGGCGGCGAGTTCTTGATTCAAACGCTGGATTTTTTCGTGCATGCGACCGACAAGGTCTTCTAATTTTCTCACTCGTTCCGTCACTTCAGCATCAGCGGGAGCTGGTGCTTCAGATTGAACTGGTGCGACCGCTTGCTGGGGAATGGCTGAGGCCAAGTGAACTCGCCCAGAGAGAGTTTGACTGAGTGCCGCTTGATTATTGCGATGTCGAAATAGTTCCTTCACATCTTCTAAGGCCGGGTCTGCGTATTCCCCTGCTGTTGCGGCAGCCTCACCCGCCGTCGGCAATGCCATTT
The DNA here is from genome assembly GCA_964648725.1 of uncultured Pseudobdellovibrionaceae bacterium. GTDB lineage: Bacteria > Bdellovibrionota > Bdellovibrionia > Bdellovibrionales > Bdellovibrionaceae > CAUJGP01. The sequence continues at coordinate 3,014 of CAZYOE010000104.1, forward strand.
TTTGGAGATGGTGTTGAAAATTATTTACGCCACCCTGTTCAGAGATTTGCTTCCGAAGCACTAAAATGGACTCCACACTCTTTCGGGCACCTTTGATATCCTCCCATTTTGGAGGAAATTTTCCAGACATCAATGAGACGCCACCAACAAATGTAACAGCACTGACAAAGAGAGAAAATAAAAAGTACTTAAGAAGTCCAATAGTGAGTCTTACAAGAGGTTGCATACCTTCACTTTAAAGAAGATTTCGGCTTTTTCCAAGGCTAATCTTTTTTACATTCCTCTCATAAACATCTCGCCAAATTGAGACTAGACCCTTTACTCTCAGGACTCGCGAAAGGATTTCCCGCATGTTGATTAGAATCAAATCCAAGACCTTTGTTGGACTGTTAAGCCTTGTTTTTTTGTTCTTTTTGGGCTGCCGCCCCACTCATAACCAAACGGTTATGCCGAAAGAATGGGAAAGCTACTTTAATGCCACCCCCGTAAACAAAAATTATATACAAACCAACAGCCAGCATAAAGTGTTAGTGGCAATCATTGACTCAGGGACTGATTATAATCATCCGTTCCTTAAAGATCATGTCCACTATGAGCTGGACAAACAAGGAAATGCCATCGGTGCGGGATGGGACTTTGTTGGAAACGACGCCTGGCCCCTCCCTTACCTCGCCCGAACTCGTCACCTCTATACTAAAGATAAAAGCGCACTTTCAGAGGAAACTCTCAATTTAAATAATCTCACTCAATTGTTGAAATTGGAGCCAGACTTGCGCCGCTGGCTTCACCCGCACCGCCACCATGACGACGAATCGGATCAAAGAATCTATCATGGCACTCATGTCGCAGGTCTGGCTTCCTATGATGACTCCCGCATTGGTATTGTTCCGTACCGCATACTCCCAGATCAAGAGAGTCTCGATAACAAAGCTCACGACATGATCGATACTTTTTATGAGGCTTTGGAAAAAGCAATTGTTAAGGCCCATGGGGCCGGTGTTAAAGTTGTTAATATGTCTCTAGGTACCAGCTTTGGCGAAACCGACAATGGCGCGCAACATATGATTGAAGTTTTCAAAAAATTTGAAAAGCTCGTTAACAGCTACCCTGACATGGTTTTTGTTGCCGCCGCTGGAAATGAAAAGACTTGGGTCAACGGCGAAACTCGCTATAGTTTTCCTTGTGGCATTAAGGCCACTAATATAGTTTGTGTGGCTTCAGTTAATAAAAGTGGCTCGCCATCGGAGTTCACGAATATTCCTTTAGTACAGAGTCCGCTTGTTTTCGCTCCAGGCGAGAAAATATTGGCCCCAGTTCCTTCACAGTATTGCAATTCAAAGCAATTGGGACTGATCTCAGGCAGTCTGGACCCTTCTGATTTGGATCGTTTGAGTAAAAAAATTTTAAAAGAATGTTCAACCAATACTGTAGCTCCGATTATGCCGCTTTCAGGTACTAGCATGGCGTCTCCGATTATCGCTCGGGTCATTGCGCAAGAAGCATTGACTCTAAATAGCAATGCTAATGCCGAAGAGATTATTAACAGGTTTATCAGCCATAGCCAAAAAGCCCAGATTGGCCCCCTCACTGTTTCTAAATTTCGATTACCACTTCCAACGTGGTACCCAAAAGACAGTGATACTCAGGGACTTGGACTTCTTGAAAGCTCCATGAGTAGAGGCTATTTCGAATTCTATATAAAACGTTAAGTGTTCAGATTGAAGCTGGGGCTCATCGGCAATCCCCAGCTTTAAAGTGATTATTCCAAAATTCGCAAGCCAGAGATCAGATCCCAGCCTGACTGATGGTATTCACCAATGAACCTAAAGGTGAATTTAAAATCTGCGCTTTTAAATCCAAAAGAAAGTCATCGTCTCGCTCATCCATCAATTTAACGAGAACCCAAAGTAAATCATCACTGGTCATAAAACCAACCATCTTATTTTCATCATTCACGATCACCAAACTGGAAATCTTAGTTTCCAGCATTTTAAGTGCAGCTTGTTTCAGGCCGGCTGCTTCATGCAGCGTTTGGAGCCCCCAACTCATGAAATCCTGAACCTGGTGGTCAGGATCAAAATGTTCACCGATCACTTTAACGACTCCGGCTTTTTCAATGCTAGTTCGCATAGCCCGCTGGAAGTCCCGATCGCTGATGACTCCCACAACATGGTTTGTTTGATCAACCACTACTAAATGCCTCACGCGGCAATTGTGCAAATACTCGTAGGCTTCATAAATGGGCATCACTGGGCTGACGGTAAACACTTTTTTATTCATGGTTTCACTTACTTGAATTTTCATATAAACCTCCCATTCCCAGTAGACTCCCAGTTTCTGCCCAAGGCAGCGAATGACTTGCTGTGACGGTAAATTGGTCTCAATAATGTAAGACATCCTTCCCCACAGATTTCTATGGTTTAATGAGACAAAATAACCTATTAACTTTCTATGCCTATAGATGGAATTCAACTCAATAACTTAACCCTAAGCTATCAACGCCATCCTGCGGTTCATCACTTGTCAGGTTGTTTTCCTAAGGGTTCAATGACAGCTATCATGGGCCCCAATGGTGGGGGCAAATCCACTTTGATTCGTGCCTTGGCAGGCCTTCATCCCATCGACGAAGGAACTATTACGCGTGCACCTATCCAAAGTCTGGCCTTGACCGCCTATTTGCCGCAGAGCTTGACCTGGGATCGACAATTTCCCATGAGTGTTACTGAATTGGCTGAGCAGGCCCTTCTTCCAGAGTTACCTTTTTGGAAGGGCAAAACGCTCGCGCAAACGCAAAGAGTAAAAGAGGCGCTCATCAAGGTGGGGTTATGGGAACTGCGCCATCAAAGTATTGGAAGTCTATCCTTGGGCCAATTCCAGAGGGCTTTGTTTGCACGCGTGATTGTACAAAACGCTCAAGTAATTTTGTTGGATGAGCCCCTCACTGGCCTCGATGAAAAATCCTGCGATTCTTTTTTTGAGCTTCTTCACCAATGGAATAAAGAGGGCAAAACTCTGATTGTTGTTCTTCATGATCGTCATTTAGCCCTCGAACATTTCGAAACAACTCTGGTACTCTCTCAGGAAGCACTAGCTTGGGGACCGAGTAGAGACGTTTTGTTACCTAAACTTTGGCAACAGGCCTTAACAAAATCCCCCTATGCAATCAGTGAAGAGGAATGTCCTCGATGAACCTACCTGGACTTACAGATGTTTTTTCATTTGTCGATGCCCTGAAAGAATTTGAATTTCTTCGCCAGGCCTTACTGATCAACTTAATCACGGGACTGATTACGGCCCCTCTTGGTGTTCTGCTTGTTTTACGCCGCATGAGTTTAATGGGAGATGCTCTCAGTCATGCGCTTTTACCGGGAGTGGCGGTCAGTTATTTCTTTTTTGGTTTATCAGTTCCGGCAATGACTCTCGGTGGTTTTATTGCAGGGAGTGTGGTTGTTTTGTTCACGGTTTGGGCTCAGAAACATTCCCCACTGAAAGAAGACAGTAACTTTGCTGCTTTTTATTTACTCTCTTTATCTTTGGGGGTCCTGGCCATTTCCTTTCGAGGAAACTCGGTGGATCTCATCCATATTTTATTTGGCTCTCCCTTAACAGCATCCTTTGAAAGTCTGCTCACCACTATTGTTGTTTGCACACTAGTGGGATTATTTTTTTGGATCTTTCGCCGTTTTTTCCTTTTGGAAATTTTTGATCCTACCTATTTAGAATCTCGGGGCTATCAACCTCTTCTTTTTCAAATGCTCTTCTTGATTTTAGTAGTAGCTTGTTTGGTAGTCAGCTTTCAAACAAATGGGACTCTGCTCGCCATGGGACAATTAATTTTACCTTCAATCATCGGAAGACTCTGGAGTCAGAGAGTTCGCCCCCTCATTCTAATTGCCATGGTCACATCTGTAGTGGGCTCAACAATGGGACTCTTCCTTTCTTTTCAGTTTGACTGGCCCTTAGGTCCATCAACATTAATCCTCTGGGGTTTAGTCTATTTTGCCAGCCTTATCCTGAATCCACAACAAGGCTTATTACGAACCTTTTATCATCAGAAGCATTATGAAAACTAAACAAATATTAAGTACAATTATCTTATTGACCATTGGCAACTTGAGCTTCGCAGGCATTACCACCAGTTTTCCGGTTCTAACTTTAATTGTGCACGAACTCGTCGGCGCGGAAATCGAAGTTAACACTCTCACACAGTCCGGCGAAGAAGCCCATCACTTTGAAATGACTCCCAAAAAACTCATGCATTTGCAAAAACAAGATTTATTGATCGTCAATGGTTTGGGATTTGAGCATTGGCTGGATCAACTCGAAAAAAATAAACTTTTGAAAGGAAAAATCATTGTGGCCTCCCAGGGAGTCACACCGCTGAAGAGTCCGTCCCTTGAAGTTGACCCCCACGCATGGCATGCTCCTGAAAACTTACTTCAGTATATTAGGAATATTCACAAAGCCCTCGTCGTACAATATCCCAATCAAAAAGGGGCACTAGATCTGAAAGCGAAAAACCTTAATGAAAAAATATTACTCTGGAAAAAACAGAAAGAAATCCAGTTAGCACGAACGAGCAAATCATTGTGTATCATCACCGCCCACAGTGCTTTTAGTTATTTGGCCGAAGCGTTCCATTTTAAAAGTATCGCTCTTTTAGGAGACCATGAAGGGGAAACTCTTTCTCCCCGACAATTAACTCTTAAAATCAACGAACTCAAAGCTCTGCCTCAACGGGCGTTTTTTGGCGATGGTAGTCAACAAGATCCTATTCTGAAGGAATGGGCAAAGAAAACCTCCACTCCATGGGGCGGCATACTTTTGGGAGATAGCCTCGAGCAAGCCCCAAAGAACTTAACTTTGATGGACTACCTCGAGCATAATCTTTCAGTAATTATCAAAGCGGCTCAATACTAATAGGCAAAATTACCTTTGGGAACACAAGCCCATCCATCAACGCTATAGCTCGAAGTTTTTGAAGACTCCTCCGAAGTTGTAGAAAACTTTCTGTCGGAGATAGTGTTTTTCTTTTTAAGGCTCTTTTGTGGTTTACAAAGCTTAATGTGTTTCATAGATCCCCCCGCTTGCTTAAACTTATGCTCAAGAAAACTCGAATCCTGACAGAGGTCAATGAAAATCAATACCAAAGATCACGATCTCAATGTTTCTCTAGGAGGTTTAATTCTTCGTGAGCCTGTGGGCCGCTTTGCTTCTGCCCTTTCGCCTTTGCTCGGATATATTTGGGTCGTTTTAATAACGAAGGCCGCATTTGGCATGATATGCTCTCTGGCACCAAAGGCGTTAAATGCCGCTAACTGACTAGCTGCAGTTTTAATTGTTGTAAAAGCGTTTTAGCGGAAAGCTCATCGAAATTTATCGGCGCGAAAGAGATAAATCAGCAACCACAGAGTTTAAGTTGGTGGAATATTGTTAAAAATAAAACACAAACTTGGATTCATAATTTTCATTGGAATGAAAGCGAGCCAGATCCTACTGAAGTCTATGCAGTTACCCCAACTGAATTGATTGGACCAGTGATGCAAGGTCCTTCCGAATTTGGTATCGATATTTTTATGTCCCGCCCCCCGCCCAATCGCGAATTGGAAGTTGCTCCTCCAGCCTTAGCACGCTGGAAAAAAACTAACTTTGGCTTAATACAGACACTGCCCTCTCCAAGGTCTTTTGTTTTGAATCGCGCTTTGAAAATTCCAATTGGGAAGGATTATCTATTTTTACCAGAACTGTAACTCCATTTACAAAGGCGGTTTATTTTTTATTTTCGGTCAAAGATCCAAAAATATCACGGTAAACATCCATCACGATAGCATTCATCCGCTTGAAAACGGTGATGGAGTTCTCGGGAAGGCATACGGCTCCAAAAAATTGCCCGTCACCTTTTTCGTTAGAGTTATCTTCCATTTTATTGGGCGCTCGCAAATGAACTACCCGCAGCTCGATGGTTTCGGGCGGGCGCTGGCTGATTGTCAGCACCACGCGCAGCAGATCTCCTACTTTAACTTTGGTTTCCGGATTAGGAAGAATAATGCCCAACCCGCGAGGACTAATGTCCATCAGCTTTCCAAAACTGCGAATCAATCTGGAATTTTGATGAGACAAGCGAACGACGGCATAATAGTCCGAAGGAACCTTCAGACGTTTCACGGATCGTCGTTGAATTCGAAACATCATGGTGAGTAAATTCAATTCTCCTTGCCGACGACCTTTTTTATGGAGAGCGGCCTTGAAGAGATATTTTGTTTCATTCAATACGAAACTAAAGGTTGCCTCAATGGGATCCTTTGCTTTTGAACTTGAACGATAACTACCATTGATTCTAATAAAGCTAGCTATTTTCACACCCGGTCGAAAAACAATCACTGACCCATCTTCACATCGCCCTACTAAAACCGATGCATTTTGATAAATATCGGAATACAGGGCTTCCATTTCCCCTTCAGGAACGGCCTCAAAGATATTGTTGGACTTTAAATTCAGAGCTGCAGACATACTTCTAGTCAAACAACATCCCATAATCTCCGCAATTAAAAAGAACTCCCTAAACTAAAAGACGTATTTTTCACGACCTTAATCCATTTTTGTTCAAAAGCAAAGCAGGTCCCCTTTCAAAGTCCATCAAACCTTCCGATAGGTCTGTAAGTCCTAAGGGGAGGTTATTTATGAAAATACAGATTCTAATATTTACCTTTGCTGTTTGCACACTCGTCGGAAAGTTACTACTCGCTAAAACATTACCCGACTCTTGTCGCCATACCAGTCAGTTCTATAAACAAAAAAACTTTGGTCAGGCGTTTGCCACCGAGGCGGACGCGATTGTAGTGGATAAATCAAGACGCTTGATCCACTTGTTCTATCAAGACCGTCTGATTAAAACCTTCAAGATCGGCCTCGGTTCAAATCCGAAGGGCGCTAAACAACAAGCTGGCGATGGTAAAACACCAGAAGGCTCTTATTTTATCGATAGCCGTAATTCTGGGAGCGATTACCATCTTTCCCTACACATAAGCTATCCTGACCAGGAAGACATCAATAGCGCGCGCAGAAATGGTGTCGAGCCTGGCGGCGCCATCATGATCCATGGACTCCCCAATGAAAGATGGAAACACTTATTTATTCGGCACCCCAGTGATTGGACCAAAGGCTGTGTTGCTGTGAATGATAATGAAATAGAAGCAATTTGGGATTTAGTGCACGTGGGAACGCCGATAGATCTCTGTCCATAGTCCACAGGCCATTGCCACGGCTATTGCTATTGCCAGCGGCGAACAAATATTGGACAAAAAGTAGACAGCAGTGACCAATTTTGTATTAAAACTCGCCGCTGAGCAGCCTAAAACGACAATAAAGGCTACCTTGTAAAAAAGTTTGTCGGTATGTTTTTTGTAAAAGCAGCCTGAGAACGAGGTCAGCCCATGGTTATTAAATTAAAATTGTTTGCATCGATCACCAGTATTGTCACTCTAACTAATTTTTGTTTTTCTACCCTATTGAAGGCAGAAGTCGCTATCAAGGCGCCAGTCACGGTGTTATTGGGCGTTGACGGTTTCAGCTATCAAGCCTTTCAAACAGCCCAGCAAAAGGGGCTCTTTAAAGCTTTCAAAAATACGAGTGCTCACATTGCTCCTTTCCCGACCATGACTGACCTCACTTGGTCAACGTTGACTAAAACCTCGGAAATCTTTGGTCCTGCCGGACGAATCCGAAATGTTGAAGCCACTTACTTTGATGATTCTTCGAAATCCATTCAGGGTGATCCACGGGATTACTATCGGCGCCTGGCTTTTCCGAAGTATTATCTCAATGCCTTTCAAAACTTTTTTAATCCTTATGTTGAAGGCTTGATGTATTTCCCGACTAAAGAAATGGCGAAAGTCGAAATCGATAATGTAGTTGATGCGGTTTTGAAATCGAAAGAAACTTTGATCACCGGATATATCGGTGGAATTGATTCTACTGCACACACCCAATTCAATCGCCTTTTTCCCGTATTAATTGAGCTTGATAAAGGGATTAATCGTATCCTGGCTCAATTTACAGAACGCCAACAACCTGTAGAGATCATCATTGTCTCCGACCACGGTAACATTGGACGTTTCAAAGAAGGTTCCGCAGAGCAAGAGCTTGAGCCTGTGGACATCAAACCCTTTATTGAAAATGCGGGCTTTCGAAATGTTCAACAACTCACGCAAGAACGTGATGTCGCGATTCCAATGCTCGCCCTCGGAACTTGGGCGCCGGTGTATATGCAAAATCGCGCGCTCCTTGGAGAACTGCTGCAATCTCTCAGTCAGGCGCCTTGGTTTGATCTCGCCGTTCATATTCGCCGCAATAGTGCCGGTAGCACGACCATCGAAGTCACTGGCCCCAACAACACGGTAGCGCAAATTATTTTTAACAAATCCGGCAAACTCTATCAGTATCTTCAGGTTTCGGGAAATCCGCTAAAAATTCCTAAAGAAGCCATCAGCACCACTGGTCACATGGTTCCCCTCTCCGAACCTGAACTTATTGGTCTCTCGGCCAACACGCCCTACCCCGATGCCATCAAACGTCTGGTTGATTCTGTTTCCAACAAAGATTTTGATTTTCCGGACTTGATCGTCACAATGAAAGACGGATATTTTCTGCAGAACTCGCTAAGCACTTTTACAAAGATGTACCGAACGCACGGCTCCCTCACTGCGGCTTCCACGTTTGGAATTCTCACTTCAACAAAGCGCCAACTTCCATCTCAAATCCGAACGCAAGATGTTCTGAGGTTTTTAAATATTGATCCGCGAAAACTTTTTGGCAAAACCGCCATAACCCACAACCAATCGGGCAAAGAAGCCGAAAAAACTATTTTCAAAAACGCGAAACAAGGCATTGAAACTGAAGCGCGCGTCTTGTCCAGTAAGCGCATTTTTCAGATTATGTCTCGATTTATCGGCGATACAAGAGCTTACTTTGTCATCTCTGAGATCGATAGCTTTTTACGGGCTTTTAACATTGATCCGCTGAAAGCCCCCACTAAGGATAACTTATCGCCAACGAATTTTAATTTAACGCACTTGGATCCAAAATCATTGATCACAACTGACGATATTGGCGAGCTCACTGACGTTATTCTCAATAACCAAAAAGCTCCATTAACTGCTCTTGCTGCTGACCCTCGTGTGGAAAAAATTAAAGCTAAACTTGGACTTAAAGCGGAAAAGCCGGATAGTGATACTAACTTTCAAGCCGCAATCACTGATGGGGATCCAAAAGTGATTGCTCCTTTAAAAACTTATTTACTGCCTGGCAAACGTGGCGCCATGAAAATGTACCAATTGCCGCATCTTTTAGAAAAAGCCATTTCCATTCCGGAGAAGGGTTATCTGCCAGAATTACGCGATGTTTTCTTTGGCCAGTACTGGAATGACAACCAAGAACGATTCACTGATGGCACTTACCCGCTCGACACACCACGAACTACTGGAACCGTGGCAGATTCACTCTTTGCAGAAATATTTCGAGAACAGAGTTTAGAGGAAAAGATTTTCCCAACGCCCCTTGAAAAACTCTATAACCGACGCCTTAAAAATGCGACCATTGTTTATGTCCCCGGCATTTACAATAGTCTATTTGATAAGGAGATTTTCAGTTTAGGCATCGCCTCCATTCGAGAAGACCTCGGAATGAGAGTGATTATTCCACCTGTGGAATCGATCTGTGCCGCCGACTACAATGGTGACATTGTTTTAAACTATTTAAAAGAAGACCGTCAGAGACGGCTAGAACGGGGTTTTGAAGAACCAAACTATTTGATTCTCGGTTACTCGAAAGGGTCTGTTGATGTGCTTTATGCCATGACGAAGGACCCAGAATTTTTCTCCAAAAATGTTCTTGGACTTGTGAGTATCGCTAGCCCACTCCATGGATCCAGCATTCTAGATAAAACAGATTTACCCTTTGCTCTAATTGATGTTCTATCTGAAAATCAAGGACCTGCCATTTGTCACCGCGAAAAACCATCAGGGCCCTCCATCTCTCCCGCCGCCATGGATAGTTTCTGGCGCAAAAACGCGCGTTCACTGATTGGACTCACTCGTTATTTCTCACTGACCTTCAAAAGTGATCCAGAGAACTCCCACCTCTTCATGAAAGCCACCAAGCTCATCGCACAGTTTGATGAGGAAAATGACGGTGTGGTCACTACCTCCTCCTCTAAATTCCCCCGGGCTTTGGGTGCCACGGATCTTGGAACCATTGAAGCAGACCATCTGGCCGGTATTCTTTCTTCAAAATTTGACCAAAAATCATTTATGCGAGCACTAGTAAATACCATGGCTGAACTCGATATCGAAAACACCACCAAGAGCCTTCAAATTAATGCCCAGCAAATCCTCATTCAAAATGAACGGTTGACCGGAAAGCAGCAATATCGATTGAGCATACAACCTAAAACTGTTAAATTGAGGTCATCATTTTTGACACTGAAAGGTCTCTTACATCCCACATACGTTGAAGCTACGGCATCGAATACTTTTGAACTCAATAAACTTCTGATTCCAGAATCACATGATCCTGCCAATGACTATCAAACGCAGGTTAAACTGACACACAATCAATTGAAGTTTGATCCGTACAATGTGATTGATGTGCAAAAACTTTCGGATATCTTCGCGGCATTCAAGGTGAACCCTAGCACTCCTGAAAACACCCCACAAGGAATTCAAATTGATTTTCACCATCACCACATGGTTCATTTTCGCATGGACTACCAATTCAATTATGAATCGCGATCACCACTTGGTATGGATGATAATGAAGAGTCCGGTTATAAACCAACCACGTTTAATGGTGACGATTACTTGTTGATGCGATCCAAAAACAATTCCATTCGTCTCACAACACTTTCTTACCGCTTCAAACCCATGGATTTTCCGAAGATGCAGCTAAAGTTGGCGGTAACCAAGGGCGTGCAAGGCGCCGATCCTGTTTTAGGTGGAGCGGGCCGCGATGACAGTGCCTTCCAGGTTTGGTTCACTATTCGGTATGGTGGTAACAATGACGATCGCACTCTCGTTGATCCTAACGACAATGAAGTCATTCTATTTGGTTATTATTGGGGAGATCCGGCCCCTAATGGTGAAAAGCGTGAGGCGGGCCAAATTTTTGAAAATTGGTACTCTAAACGCAATGTCGTTGTGGCCACTCTTCCTGAATCTAAACAACTTTTATTGAATAACGAAGCGATGTTGGGGCAACCATTCGATTACAATCAAAATCTGGCCATGGATTTAAAACGAGCGTTTCCCGATCGGGATATCAATAAAATGGAAATTCTGGCGATTACCATTCAGCATGACTCGAATGACTCTGAAGACAGATCAGAAGCCTACTTTAAATATCTTCATTTCCTCCCATAGGAAGAATTTTCTATCTGAACATCGGTACTTAAAATAATTTTAGTACCCACCTACGGCACCTTCACCGCGGGAATCATAGCCACCTTCAAGTGTGCCATCAGCGTTACGCTTGACTCCATAAACTTTAGCGATGGATCGAACTTGCTCCACTTGATGCCCCTTATCCTTGAGGCCTTTAATGGTCTCAGGTGTAAAACGATCTCGGTCGATAAACAGTCGATGGGGTCGATATTGATGATGCACGCGAGGAGCTTGAATGGCTTGATCTATATCAAGTCCACTCACCAACACTCGATAGAGAGCTTGAAAAAGCCCCGAAATAATCCTTGGTCCACCCGGCGCACCTAGACTTAATACCGTCTGACCGTTTTTCTCCACAATGGTTGGACTCATTGAACTTAATGGACGCTTGCCTGGATCCACATAGTTGGCTTTGCCCTGAATCAAGCCATAAAGGTTAGGATCATTGGGATGAGTGGTAAAATCGTCCATCTCGTTATTCAGGGCAATGCCATAATCATCGGTCACAACCCCGGAGCCATAATTTCCATTCAGAGTCACTGTGAGGGTCACGGTGTTGCCCTTTTTGTCCATCACCACATAATGCGTGGTCTCTGAAGATTCCTTCGAGCTGGCCTCGACACCTTCGAGATCTGTGCTCTTAGCAACATTAATGGTTTTGGCCATACGATCTAAATAGTCCTGACTTAATAGCTGTTCAATGGGATTTTTTGTAAAATCAGGATCTCCGAGTAAGGCTCGCCCTTTGAAAGATCGAGATAAAACTTCGCCCAGGAGGTGAAATTCGTCAACACTAAACATTTGTTGTTTATCAAGGCCAATCTTCTTCACCATCTCTATAGCGGACTGGATCACAACGCCACCGCTGCTCGGGGGTGGCATTAAATAAATAGTGTGATCTTTGAACTGGGTGACCATGGGACTCAGCCAACGAACCTTATAGTTGGCCAAATCCTCCATGGTCATCACTCCACCCGATTTTTTAACAGAGTCCACAATGTCTTTGGCGACAGGTCCCGTATAAAAACCTTTTACATTTTTATCGCGAAACGCCATGAGTGCTCTCGATAAAAACCATTGACGGAAAATCTCGCCCGGCCTGATGACTGATTTATCAGGCTTTAAAAAGTGTTTCATGCCCCCAACATCAAAGACATCTTTCATGGATTCAGTGTTTTCCACCCACTCTCCCGAAACCCGAAATCCATTTTTTGAAACTTTAAATGGTTCGTGAAAAAGGGCACGCCAGCTGAGTTTTCCATACTTTTTATGGAGTTCCCAAAGTCCAGCGGGAAAGCCTGGTACCCCAACAGCCGTCCCACCCTTCAACGAGGCTTCTTTGGGAAGCTTTACGAAAAAATCTCTGTCCGTACCTTTGGGGGCGGTTTCACGAAAGTCGATGGCTTCCACTTTTGTATCCATTTTGACAAGGGCAAACCCACCACCACCCAACGAGGCATAGTATGGGCTGGTCACAGCCAAGGTCAGTCCAACCGCCACAGCAACATCCACCACATTGCCGCCGGCCTGAGCCACTTGCGATCCAACCTCCACCGCATGGGGAGATGGTGCGGATACCAAAATTTCAGAACCTTTAAATGGAATCGCCCCGCTCTCCAGCTGGAACGCAAAAGTGATAGCCAAGCTAAAAAACGTTTTAAATTTCACGGCAATTCCCCTCTCAAAATTCCATTTTTCCAATAGTAGAATAAGTTAACTATGCCCAATTGAGTAGCCCCCTCCAGTGTATTCTCGACTAAACTCCGAGAAGAGGTCCTTGAAGAACATTTCTCCCATGGACACTTTCGGGGTCAATTCGACTGTATACGTTGGGAGCTGTTGATTTGAAACGACTCCGTTAGATGAGGTGGGGGAACAAAGTTTCTCCTTTGCTCCTAAAGCCGCGCCTTGGCATTGGAAATTAATTGAATAGAATCCAGAGCTCTGCTCTTAATGAGTCGATTCATTGAATATTGAGAGGGGGACTTATGTTTAAACTACTATCCATCGCAGCAATCATGTTGAGTTCAAATTTACTTTTGGCTTCTCAGTGTGACAATCCTTTGATGAAAGATGAACTCTGTTTTAAAATGCGCCATTTGCGCAGCCAAATTATGGGCCTGGGAGCACAACGCGAGTTGATGCAAGTAAATTACCCTTATTTGTCGATTTTAGGTAAAGAAGTTTTATTCTTAGCTAATAATATTGATGCTGCGAAAGCCGGTGAACTTGGGCATCCTGAAGGTCTTGAAGGATTGAAGACGGGTTCGCAGAATTTGATTGAACTCGCTAATCAGCAAGACCCATTGGCATTGGCCGCCGCCAACACGATTCAAAAAAAATGTGCTACTTGTCATAATGCCAATGGCCCCGGTGGCGGTCGTGGTTGGGATAAAATCTTTAAACATGATTGGGAACAGGTCTCTAAAAACTGCGCTAGAGAAGGTCGCAACCCCTATCTCTGTAAGAGTATGAATGGCCTGTTATCGGCTTACGCGACCGTATTGACTGGACCCAATGCTGATCGCAAGAGTTTAGAATCTATCAAAGTCAGTACCTTTGAAATCGCACGCATTGCTGGCGATTTAAAAGAGAAAAAAATGTTTCATGGTTCTGAGGAGACCATGACCGCCGTTGAGACAAAAGCCTTGCAGGCAGCTAAACAAGCGGAAGAAAACAACGAAGAGGCCTTTATTACCGCACAAGACATAACGACCGGCTGCATGGAATGTCATTCAAGCCAGATGATGGGCGCAAATAAGACAGGTTTAAATCTAAGACAATTGTAAGCATGATCGATTAACAAGCCGCAGACTTTGAACTGCGGCTTGTTAAAAGGTTTGCCGACCTCCATAAAAGGATTGACCGTTTTTTTAAAACTAGTGAACAAAACCAATCGCTTATTCAGTGGTTTTCATATGCAATCAGTGATGAACAAGACCTTACCACTAAACCAGGTAACGAAAGCTCTTGGCAATAAATAGCTTCGCCTGTAAGATTTTATGAATGCTTAGAGTTACAGCTGCAATAATTGAAAAGGGCGATAAGATCCTTATCGCCCGTAGAAAAGAAGGAAAACTTCTTGGCGGTTACTGGGAGTTCCCCGGTGGCAAGATTGAATCTGGCGAATCACCTGAAGCCTGCCTACAGCGCGAGCTCTTTGAGGAATTCGCGATTCAATCTGAAATCAAAGAGTTTATAGCTGAATCGGTTTATCAATATCCAATGTTTACCATTCAACTTCTGGGTTATCGGGTTATTCACCTCCATGGTGACTTCAAACTAACTGATCACGACCGCATCGAATGGGTCACACTCAAGGAAATAGATAACTTTCAACTCGCTCCGGCTGACCTTCCCATATTATATGCCTACCAAATCAAGATCGTATCCTAACTAG
>CAZYOE010000105.1:0-2154 GCA_964648725.1 uncultured Pseudobdellovibrionaceae bacterium
CCCAGTTCCTTAGCGGCTGCCCAGTGAGCACATGTTGAACCAACAAAACCAGCACCAATGACTGCGATCTTTTTTCTTGTGTGAGCCATAAAATCTCCTCATCATAAATAGAGTAGTTGTTTGTTTTAAATCTTCTCGAGGTGGGCGCTTCAACAAGAGACTTTATGAAACGCTCCTATCGAGTATTAGCGAAACCAACATTGAGAGTCATGAACTTCACTCCAGGAGGGGTATTTTGGACATAGCGTCACCAACGCTAGAGCTAAGGGATGTAGAAGTCAGCTTTGGGAATGAGATAATTCTTTCCCGGGTTAATCTCGTTATTCGCAAAAATGAACGGGTTGTCGTGATTGGACCCAGTGGCCAAGGCAAATCTGTGTTGCTGAAAACTCTAGCCGGCCTGATTCGCCCGAGCCGAGGCAAAGTTTTCATAAAGGGACTAGATTGGCACTCAGCTTCGAATGCCGAGCGCAACAAAACTTTGAAAGACCTCGGTATGCTCTTTCAGAAAAATGCACTCTTTGACTCTCTCACTTGTGGAGAGAACATAGCGTTTCCTTTGCGCGAGGTCTCTCCCTACTCGGAGGAAGACATCCAAAAACGGGTGGTGTCTTTTTTGGATGCGGTGGCAATTCCCCACGCGCTCAATCTATTTCCAGATGAAATCAGCGGTGGGATGCAAAAGCGGCTCGGGATTGCGCGGGCTCTTGCACTGGACCCCAGAGTCGTTTTTTACGATGATCCCACAGCCGGCCTTGACCCCATTACTAGCCGCAAAATTGTTGAGTTGATATGTGATTTACAAATTAAGAATAACTCGACTTTCGTCGCTATCACCAACGATATGAATCGCGCCTATCAAATGGCAGATCGAATATTTATGGTCGTTGACTGCGAAGTCATAGAGGCCGGAACACCTAAAACAATTCAAGCTAATCAGGATCCGCGAGTGCGCCAGTTTATCCATGGTGAACTTAAAGGACCATTGACGGTGATGGCATGATACACTTTCGCAAAGTTGTAAAACGGTTTGGCGATCGCACCATTCTAAAAGGAATTACCTTCTCTCTTCATGAAGGTGAAATTTTGTTTATCCTCGGAACCTCTGGTACCGGTAAATCTGTTTTGCTGAAAAATATTGTTGGATTATTGCGTCCCGACGAAGGCGAAATTTACGTCGACAAACAAGAAGTGACCAAACTCACTGAAGCTGAATACTCAGCGGTGCGAAAAAAATGTGGCATGGTTTTTCAGCACCCCGCTTTATTTGATTCAATGACGATTTACGAAAATGTCGCCTTCGGTCTTCGCAAACACTATAAAATGACGGAATCAGAAATAAAAATGAAGGTGCGCAGAGCACTCACCATGGTAAACTTAGTGGGTATTGAGAATAAGTATCCCGCTGAAATTTCCTATGGAATGCAAAAGCGCGTGAGTCTTGCACGAACGGTTGCGATTGTTCCCAAGATATTGCTCTTTGATGAGCCGACCACAGGACTTGATCCTATCACGACCAACGCTGTTAATTATTTAATTGAAGATTTATCGCGGACATTAGGTGCAACTTCCATCGTGGTCAGTCACGATATGGCTTGCGCTATGGCCATCGCGGACCGAATTATTGTTCTGGATAAGGGGCAAATTGTTGCCCAGGGCACGCCAGAAGAAATGTTACAATCGAGAGTTCCACTTGTTGAAGACTTCCTTGCCGAGGTAAAAAATGCTTCTTCAGTTCGTTAATCGTTATTTTTTAGATGTTATCACTGAGATTGGTGCGATGCTGCTCTTCTTAAAAGAGGTTTTTAGTACCGCGATTAACTATCCAACATCGCGCCATCAAATCTTAGAGCAGATCTGGCGGGTCACCACACAAAGTGTTTCAACTACCGCCCTGGCCGGATTTTTTGTTGGCGCTATTATGACCGTGCAGTTCGGAATGCAAATGAATGAATTTGGTGCTTTAGGGTACCTTGGCGGACTTGCCACCAGCGGTACCATTCGAGAAGTGGGCCCCCTCTTGATTGCCTTTCTCCTCAGTGGAAAAATTGGCGCGTTTACATCTGCAGAACTTGGAACCATGAGAGTTACTGAACAGATCGATGCGATACGCTGTTTAGGCGCGAATCCCATTCAGGAGATTATTGTTCCCCG
>CAZYOE010000105.1:2168-17688 GCA_964648725.1 uncultured Pseudobdellovibrionaceae bacterium
TGGCGAGTTTTTTCCTCTTAGGAGCTGGCCTCATCATGTCAGTGTTCGGTGGCGCACTAATGGGCTATATATTTGCCGGAGTTAATCATGAACAATACATCCGACACATTCCAACCATCGTCACCTTCCCTTCTATCTTGAGTGGCACTTTTAAAAGTTTGATGTTTGCCTTCGTGTTAGGAACCATTTGTACTTATAAGGGCTACACCACTACAGGGGGAGCCAAGGGCGTCGGTCGATCCGTTGTTAACACCGCAGTTATGACAATGATGAGCATCGTGGTTGCGGATTGGTTGACGTCGACTTTTAGCGATCTCGTTTTAAAGTTCGCCCTTGAAACCTTCACACGGTAAATAAATTCTGCTTAAAAAACCCTTCTTGAATGCGGTGCCCGCATCATGGCAGAGCAAATTATCTGCAAAGATAACACTTTGTTTTGATCAGGGGTCTATCGGGCCACGCGACGCGCGCATGCGCAGTTTCTCTGTGGTTTCAGAAATCGAAAACAATATGCGCGCACTAAAGTTCTGCCTATAATTTCACTGGCAGTGTTTTAGAGAGGGCAATTTCCTTCTCCGTAAATTCGAAACTTAGAGCAGTTATTTTTAGCCCCTTGCCTTCAGCTCCTTTAAGTAGCTGCGCGTATTCAGGATCAATATCGCGCGCCGGTTCAAAGAATTCCACATCAGTCCGCTGCACGATAAATAACATTTCCGCAGTGAAGCCTCTTTGAATTAACAAGCTAAGTTCTTCGATGTGTTTTTGTCCTCGCACTGTAACAGCATCGGGAAACCGAGCTGCTAGTCCCTCTTTTAAAGTGACATTTTTAATTTCAACAAAATGAACAGGTTGGGTTTGTTTGAAATCCTCCACTTTCCATTTTTTAACGGACGTATTCTTTGAACTCCAAAGCACTAAGTCCACTCTTGATTGGTCATTAATTTTAATTTCCTGCTGATATGAATCATAGTTAGACCAATGTAAAAGTGTCTTTTGTTTAAAAACTTCCACCGCCAGTTTATTCGGCCAAAAGGTATTTACCCCCACCCAATAACCATCTGCTTTGATAGCTTCGAGGGTGAACTTCAAGGCTCGCTTGGGGTCATCTGATCGAGACATCCAACAGGCACTCCCTGCCGTGTTGCAACTCTTTAAACTACCCGTATTGGGCACATGGGCCGTAACAATTTCACCCTCAAACTCAACGTCTGCAAAAAAACGTTTATATCTTTTAAGGAATTTACCCTCTACTAACGGCTTCTGAAACTCCATTCGGCCCCCACAATTTGCTTTTAAATGTTGCGAATCGCCTTCATATCTTAATAGAGCCACCTACGAACAGTGATTACTCCCTGATCCAATGAAACTTTCGCGCCCTAACGCGGATCGCAATTTTTTCAATTCCCTTCAAAATACGAGTGCTCACAAGTAATGTAGCCGGATTCATTAATCGAGATTTTTTCGAGGAGAAAAACCATGGAAGCGAGTGTAAAACCGCGAGTGGCAAAGCCAGAATGGCTTAAAGTTCGAGCCCCATCAGGAGGGGATTACCACAAGATTAAAGACATGTTATCAGCTTTGGGTCTTGCAACTGTTTGCCAAGAAGCTAAATGCCCAAACATAGGCGAATGTTGGGGTGGAGGTACAGCGACCTTTATGTTAATGGGGGAGGTTTGTACCCGTGGTTGTAAATTCTGTGCTGTTAAAACTGGTAACCCTCGTGGTATAATTGACGAACTCGAACCCGAAAAAGTTGGTTATTCGATTTCACAAATGGATTTGGACTATGTGGTTTTAACCAGCGTCGATCGCGATGACCTTCCCGATCAAGGAGCAAACCACTTTGCTCGTACCATTCAGACTATTAAAAAGTTTTCACCGCGACTGATTGTAGAAGTACTAACTCCAGATTTCCGGGGTGAGCGAGAGCTTGTGGACATCATCACTCATGCTAAACCAGATGTGTTTGCTCACAACGTTGAGACCGTTGAGCGCCTCCAAAAGAAAGTGCGCGATCCAAGAGCGGGCTATGCCCAAACAATGAATGTACTTAGCTTTGTAAAAGAACTGGATCCAACTCGCTATACCAAAACATCAATTATGTTGGGTCTTGGTGAAACAGATAATGAGATTTTGCAAACTCTTAAAGACCTAAGAGCTATTGACTGTGATGTTGTTACTTTTGGACAATATTTGCAGCCAACAGAGCGCCACCTCAAAGTGGAAAAATATGTTTCCCCTGAAGAGTTTCAACGATGGCAAACCATTGCTGAAAGTATGGGTTTTCTATACGTAGCCTCTGGGCCACTCGTGCGTAGTTCTTACCGCGCCGGTGAGTTTTTTATGAAGGGTGTTATTGAGAAAAATCGAAAACAGGAACAGGAGCAAGTAAATGTCGATTGAAATTAAACTTCCAGAACTTGGCGAAGGCGTTACTGAGGGTGAATTGGTAAAGTGGCTCGTAAAAGTGGGCGATTCTGTTAAAGTGGACCAGCCGATCGCTGAATTCATGACCGATAAAGCAACCGTTGAAGTACCAACTCCGACTGCGGGTGTGGTAAAAGCCATCAAGGCTAAAGAAGGCGACGTTATTAAAGTGGAACAAGTACTTATTGAGCTTGAAGCAATTGCCGGTGCAAACGCCCCAGTTCCTGCTAAGAGTCATGAAGCTAAAACAGTTCCGGCCTCAGTCGGAACCACCTCAGCACCAACACCTGTTGTTGCCGCAGCAGCTTCCGCCACTGAAACATTTTTTCCTCCAGTAGCAGATTCAAAAGTATTAGCCACACCTGCCACTCGCCGCTTAGCTCGCGAGATGAGCGTAGATATCAATGCTTTAAAAGGCACCGGCTTAGCTGGCCGAGTCACCCGTGACGATGTTATGCAAAGTGAAAGTGGCGTTACGGTTTTGGCTCCGACTAAAGTTGCTGGTGCAACTATTCCACGACCTGCTTATCAAGGACCTGCTGGTGCTGTTGAAGAGCGCGTTGCCTTGCGCGGAATTCGTAAGAAAATCGCTGAAAATATGCAGATGGCGAAACATATTGTTCCTCACTTTACATTGATGGACGAAGCCAACGTAAGCCAATTAGTGCAACTACGCGACAACATGAAATCTTTGGCAGAACGAGAAGGCACAAAAATCACTTACCTGCCTTTTGTTATGAAAGCTTTGATTGCAACTATTCGTCAATATCCTCAGTTTAATGCTTCAATTGACGATGCCGCTCAGGAAATCGTCTACAAAAAGTATTTCAATCTCGGCTTTGCAGCCGATACTCCAAATGGATTAGTCGTACCTGTAATCAAGAATGCGGATCAGAAGACCTTGCTTGATCTTAGCAAAGAAATTCTCGATCTTTCAAAACGAGCACGTGATGGAAAATTAAAGCCTGAAGAAATGAAGGGCGCTACAATCACAATCACAAACATTGGCTCGGTTGGTGGAACCTACGCCACTCCAATTATCAATCACCCAGAAGTAGCTATCCTTGGAATGTACAAAATCCAGGATAAAGTGATTGTTGAAAATGGCGAATTTAAAGTTGTTAAGGCCATGAACTACACCATTACTGCGGATCACCGCCTTATTGATGGTGCCGTTGCTGCTAACTTCTTAAAGTCTTTCTTCCAAAGAATCGAACAACCCGGCGTACTAATGGCCGACATGATGTAGGAGATGGCACAATGTCTATAAATAGTTTTGATGTTGTAGTGATTGGCTCTGGTCCCGGTGGATATGTTGCGGCTATTCGCGCGGCTCAGTTGGGTTTTAAAACAGCCATTATTGAAAAAGAGGCCATGGGTGGAGTTTGCTTGAATGTGGGATGTATTCCATCAAAAGCAATGATCACCGCGAGCCATTTTTTGCATCGGTCTCAGCATGATGCCCCTGAAATGGGTTTTGAAATTCCCGGTCCTATAAAAATTAATATGAAAAAACTTTTAGCTTGGAAGGAATCTGTCGTCACCAAGATGTCGGGCGGCGTAGGGCAGCTTTTGAAGGGCAATGGCGTTACAATTATAAAAGGTGATGCTAATTTCAAATCGGCTAAAGAGCTCAGTGTTACCTCTAAAGAGGGCACCCAATCAGTAACAGCCCAAAAATATATTATTGCCACTGGTTCTCGCCCAATTGAAATCGCAGGTTTTCCATTTGATGAAAAAAATATTATGTCATCAACTGGGGCTCTTGCCCTCGATACTATTCCTAAAAAGTTAGTGGTTATTGGTGGTGGCTACATCGGTTTAGAAATCAGCAGCTACCTTGCAAAGCTTGGCACCGAAGTAACCGTTGTTGAAGCTCAGGGATCTTTGTTAGCGGGTGTGGTCGATGCTGAGTGCGCGCAAGTTGTTAGCCGTCGATTAAAAAAGAATGGCATCAATGTGCTCTTGAACGCTAAGGCCAAAGGTCAAAAGAAAACGGCTAATGGCATTGACGTAACTCTTGAAGTGCAGGGCAAAGAACAAATTCTCGCCTGCGACAAAGTCTTAGTGACTGTTGGTCGTCGGCCTAACTCCGATCAAGCGAACCTTAAAGGTATTGGATTAGCCATTGACGAACGTGGCTTTGTAAAAACCAATGCCCAACGCCAAACTAATATTCCTCATATTTACGCCATCGGTGATATTGTTGGCCAACCCATGCTCGCACACAAAGCGAGCCATGAAGGTGTGATGGTGGCTGAAATCTTAAAAGGTGCAAACCGAGTGTTTGACGTAAAAGTTATTCCAGCGGTTGTTTTCACTGATCCAGAAATTGCTTCTGCCGGCATGACTGAAGATGAGGCCAAAGCAAAGGGTCATAAAAATTTGTTGGTTTCAAAATTTCCATTCGGAGCCAATGGGCGAGCGGTTTCAATGATGGAAACCGATGGCTTTGTAAAGATGATCGCCGATGCTGACACTCATGTAGTTTTGGGCGTGCACATCGTGGGTCCTGAAGCCAGCAATTTGATTTCAGAAGCGGCTCTTGCCATAGAAATGGCAGCTCGCCTCGAAGATATCGCTCTGACTATTCACCCTCACCCAACCCTTGGTGAAACAATGATGGAGGCGGCAGAAGCCACACTTGGTCATGCAATTCATATCATTCAAAAACCAATTTCCAATAAGAGTAATGGGGCTCATCCTTGATCTCTTTGGTCTTTGAAAACTGGGGCCTTGTTGATTACAACGAGGCTCTCAGTAAACAAGAGTTGTATGTTGAAGAAGTACGCTCTGGAACTCGCTCCCCGACTATTGTTTTTTGTTCACATCCTCCGATTGTAACAAAGGGTCGTGGTACTCTCGCAGAAGACATAACCACTTGGAATGGACCCATCAAAGAAATTAGTCGCGGCGGCAGAGCTACCTATCATGGACCCAATCAAATTGTGATCTACCCGATCATTCCGCTCACTCAAGATTCTAACCAGAGACGAGCTCGAGATGTGGGATCTTTTTTACGTCAGTTTGAATTCGCCATTGTGGATGTGCTTGCCGATCTTGGGATTAAAGCGCAAGGAAAAAGCTATCAACCCAAAGGCACTAATGATTTTAACCGCGAAGAAACAGGCGTCTGGGTTGGAAGCAAGAAGGTCGCCTCCTTGGGATTGTCCATTCGGCATTGGATCAGCTTTCATGGCGCGGCACTCAATGTGGACTTCGACCCTTTGGCTTTCAAAGGCCTCCTGCCATGCGGCTTTCAACCTTCAGTGATGATTACGATTGAAGAGTTGCTCGGTTCCACCCCTAACCGAGAATTTATTGTTGATCGCCTTAAATTGCGCCTGCAAGAACGGTTATAGTTTTTTCTAATTTTGTTTCGATTAGGAATAATTGTTTGTCTCTCTATTGTTTTTTCTCAATAGATATAGCGAATTTTTTAACACCCGCCTGCTTAACAGTATCCATAACCGTCACAACTTTACCATGCGGAACGTCTTTATCGGCCGATATTATTGCTTGAATCTCAGGATTTTTTGCGACTTCCTCTTGAGCTGTTACAAGAACAATATTGAGATCAACCTCATTGTTATTCAAAAATAACTTTCCATCCCCTGTTAAAGTGATTGTGAGTTGCGTTTTTTGGCTTGCATCGCCACTGGATGCTTTGGGCAAATTAACGCTGATGCTTGGTTTCATTATCAAGGGTGCTGTGACCATGAATATGATCAGCACAACAAGAATAATATCTACAAGTGGTACTACATTTATATCTGATATTGCTTCATCGTTATTAGAGTATTTGGATGCCATAGTTCGATCCTTGTCTAGAGGCCTTTTTTCTTAGCAATGGAAATGCAAAGTTCTTTAACTATATCCAGATTCTGAATGATGCCCTTAGCTTGCTTCGAAAAATAGTTATAGGCAAGTACCGCCGGGATTGCGACAAAAAGACCAGCTGCTGTAGCTACCAGAGCCGCTGAAATCCCCGCCATAACCGTCTGTTGACCAGCATCACTACTAATGGATAGGTCGTGAAATGCCTTCATGATTCCCATGACCGTTCCAAGCAGGCCAATGTATGGAGCGTTGGATCCAAGGGTCGCCATAAAATTGAGATACTTTTCCAACTCTGGCTTTTCGATGAGGACTATTGAATTAAATAATTCTTCAAGACCTTTTGATCCAGATTCTTTTACATGCTTGAGTCCATAACTCATCGCTCGTCCCTCAAGAGTGGAGACATCTTTTCCGAGATCCTCAACAACCTCATAGTTTTGGCTTGCCAAGGCTACTTTAACTTTCTCACGAATTTTCTGACTCTGAACTGAAATGGATCTGAGCGCAAAAAAACGCTCCAAAATAAAGGCGATGCTCAATATGCTCAAACCGATTAGCAACCATAGGATAAACTGGTCCCCCACTTGAGCAATTGCTAAAAATCGTTCCGTCAGCATGGCCTATCCCCTCCAAATAAAGAGCTTCTGATAAAGCTTGTCTTTTTCACCAGAATTTAATTATTTCTGGCCCTGAACCTTAGGTCAAGCTATCATACGGGTCATGCACCTCGGTATGACTTCACTGATAGTTTTTTTGTTTACCCTCGGGATTTGCTCTTGCCAACGAGCAGTTCAAACAGGTCCTTCGGCTTTGCTTATAGCTGTCGAAGGGTTTTCTGGTTCCAATTTTTCTTGTAGTAGTTTTGAAGAATCTGAACGGTCGGGATTTCAAATTCTCTGTAATGAGGCAGTCCGATTTACCCATGCCTTCGCACCATCTCCCATGGCTCAAGCGGGGCTTGGTGCCATTTTGACTGGCGAGTCTCCAATCAATAATGGTCTGAGAGACAATGGAAAGAGTTTTCTCTCGGCCCAAACTGTAACTTTAACGGAGAGATTAATTGAAGGTAGGGCTCACACTTTTTTTGTGGTGTCAGCACCAACTATTAAGAGATATTCGCGTCTTAACCAAGGTTTCGAAAATTTTAACGATGATTACGATCTCAGCTATCGAAAGCTATATAGGCCCGCTTCTGAATCTTTTAGTTTATTTAAAACTTGGATTGATAATGAAGTTAATCACGACACTTACTTTGGAGTCATTCATGTTTCCGATTTGTTGTTTTCACAGGTAATTACACAGAATGAACTTCTTGAACCCCGACCACGAGGGCTCGAAGGGCAGCTGGAAGAAATCGATGAAAATCTATTTTTGTTGTTTAACTATTTGAAACAGAAAAAATTATGGGACAAGAGTTATATTATCTTAACGGGCCTCAACGGAGTTTCTAGCAATTCCCGATTTAACGAGTTGCCTGGTACCAATTTGTTTGCGGAAAATGTTTCTATTCCTCTTTTCATTAAACCCCTCAAGGGCCGTGAGGAAATTCCGCATCAATGGAAAGTGGACGTTCATGTCACTCTTCAAGATATTGGTCTTACACTAGAAGAAATTTTTAAAGTTCCACCCCAAAGTTCCCACAGCGGAGTTTTCAGTGGCCTAAGCTTATTGCCATTGATTAATGGAAAGAGTAATCCAAGCTTCAATAACCGCCCATTGATGGTCGAATCTGCGTGGAGTCAGTGGGCCTTAAATTTGTTGCCACGGTATTCGATTCGCGACAATCAGTGGCTTGCCATATTTGATAAGAAACCATTGCTATATAACGCACTTACCGATCGTAATGAAGTAAACCGAATTTCCCTTAAAGATTCCGCCTATCAGTCGACGGTTGATCAATTAGCAAAACTGTTTGGAGAACAACCGCCTGAGGGTTATGAAAAACCCGATATTGCCTACAGTGAAGTTATTCGTTTTACACAAATTCTTGCAGACAATGAAGGTCGTCCCATTGACTCTTACATTAACGAAGTGCGGCCTTACGTGGAAAACAATCCTACTTCTGAACCAATTCGTTGGCTGCTGGTGGATCAACTGATTCGCCAAAAGAAGTGGGACATAATCGAAGAGTTAAATACTATTTGGCAAGACCCGATGCTCGAACAAATGATCAGTTTAAAAGAGGGCAGTACTTTTTCTTCAAGCGGTCACCCCTGTCTTGATTTAGTTCCCCATAATCACGCTGGAAACCCGAACATCAACAAAAGATTATGTGTCAACAATGACTTTCTCACTCTCATTGATTTGCTCAATGCGCCGGCCGACAAAAAAGAAGTTCTTCTTGATCGATTTACTCACCAATTTCGCTACCAAGCTCTACAACTGAAACTTATTTATTTTGACCTTTCAAAAGGCGGCATCGCGCTTGGGGCTAATACAAAACGTCTGCGGGAATTAATGATGTTTCGATTGACTCTGGGCCTTCCCAAATTTCAGAAAGAGGCCGCTCAGATCGAAAAGCGCATTAATATTTGATGCTAAAAGGCCAACCACTGGAATCAGGAAAAGTTATACTATTTCCATTTAGTTCGTAGCCCATCGTTTGCTGCGTCGTCCGAGGCACCCCTTCACAGAGGGGAAACCCCGCCTCGTGTGCGCTTTGGTCTATTTTCTATCTGGAAAAGGTACTACTCAGGTTTTCGAGAGATTTTAGCACCTAATGCCTTTAATTTATCTTCAAGCCGTTCATAGCCACGATCAAGGTGATAAATTCGACTGACTGTCGTTTCACCTTTCGCTGCCAATCCTGCTAACACAAGGCTAGCACTGGCTCTAAGGTCTGTGGCCATTACCGGCGCTCCTCTTAAGCCACCTGGTTTGCCGCGAACAACGGCCACCCGAGATTTAGGAGTAATGTCCGCTCCAAGTCGAACAAGCTCTTGAACGTGCATAAATCTATTTTCAAAAACTGTTTCGGTAACAACGGTTGTACCCTGGGCAACAGCCATTAAAGACATATACTGAGCTTGGAGGTCTGTTGGAAATAAAGGGTATGGAGCTGTTGTTACATCCACGCCATGCCATTGCTTACAAGGATAAACCGTGACGGAATCTTGAGTGTGAGTAATTTTAAATCCCGACTCTTGCATTTTATAAATTAAAGATTCGTAGAGAAGTGGAGAACAATCCGTAACCGTGACTTCACCGCCAGTAATCGCACCAGCTATCAATAAAGTTCCTGCTTCAATACGATCTGGCATAATCGTGTGTTCAGCAGGATGAAGTTTTTCAACCCCTTCAATGTGAATAATGCTTGTGCCATGACCAGTGATCTTTGCGCCCATCGCATTAAGGTAATTGGCAAGATCAACAACTTCGGGTTCTTTGGCTGCGTTTTCAATAAAGGTTTCACCTTTTGCTAGGGCCGCAGCCATCAGCATATTTTCAGTTCCACCCACTGTTGATGTTTCAAAAAGAAAAGAAGCTCCTTTTAGTTCAGTCGCTTTTGCTCGAGCATAACCCTCTTCGAGAATAATTTCTGCGCCCAATGCCTTCATGGCCTCTAAATGAAGATTGATAGGTCGAGCACCAATAGCACATCCACCAGGAAGAGATACAACTGCTTCACCGTACTTGGCGAGCAATGGTCCTAAACATAGAAAGCTCGCGCGCATTTTGCGAACGAGATCATAGTGAGCTTCGAGAGATTTTGGTCTTTTAACGTTCACGATGAATAAGCCGCCATCCCACGTAGTCTCACAACCAAGTGATTCAAGCAGGCCAGCCGTTGATTCGATATCTTTTAAACGGGGAACATTTTTAAAGATGTGCTTACCCTCAGCAAGAAGCGTAGAAAATAAAATGGGAAGGGCTGCATTCTTTGCACCGCTCGTTCTTACTTGGCCATTTAAAACAATGCCACCTTCAACAATCATTTTATCCATTTTTTACCGCCTTTATGATGCGATCCTTTTTATTAAAATCCTGAAGAATCTCAACAGCTTTAAATATTTTTTTTGAATCAAATAGTTTTTTTACTTCAGCGCCCTGTTTGTGTCCTATTTCAAAGAAAGTAACACCATTCGGAGTTAAACATTTTTCCACTACATTCAACCATGACGAAATAGCCGATAAACCAAGGTCCTCTGCGAATAAAGCCTCTGCGGGCTCAAATTTTTTAACGGTAGGCGAAACATCCTCGTCGCTAGGATCTATATAAGGAGGATTCGCAACGATAAGTTGAAACTGCGAATCAGGATGCCAATTTTCGACAGCAACTTTGAATAAATGAAAATTCTTTCGATCAGCATCGCCAACCAAGCTACCGATATTTTTTTCACAATAACAGGCAGCAATCGGAGACCGTTCAACCATTACGACATCTGCTTCAGCAAATTCGAGCCCGAGGGAAATACCAAGACAGCCAGAGCCAGCACCAAAGTCAGCAATCTTCATCGGTCCTAAACAAGCATTATTTTTAAAATAATCGACAGCTTCTTCGATTATTTGTTCTGTTTCCGGTCTTGGAATCAGCACACCAGGGCCCACGAGAAAGCGACGACCATAAAAATACTTTTCACCCAACAAATAGGCCGTTGGCTCACCCTTACTTTTCCGAACAACCAAATCCCGGAGAGCGGCTACTTCGGGTTCGGTGAGTGGCGCCTCATATTTTAAGTAAATTCCAATGCGATTGGTTTTCAAAACGGATGCCACTAACAGCTCAGTTTCGAGCCTTGGGCTTTCGATGTTCCGTTCCCTTAAAAATTGAACTGATTTCTCAAATACTTCTTTAACTTTCATTACCGTTTTTCTGGGCTTGATTTTTTAGAGCCTCCGCCTGGAAATAGGCAATAATTGGATCAATCAATAGTTCCATGGCACCTCCCATAACCGCATCCATTTGGTGAATGGTGAGGCCAATGCGATGATCGGTAATGCGCGATTGTGGAAAATTGTAAGTTCGAATTCGCTCGGAGCGATCTCCAGTTCCAATCTGTCCCAAACGAGCCTCAGAGGCCTCTTTGC
This sequence comes from uncultured Pseudobdellovibrionaceae bacterium, assembly GCA_964648725.1. GTDB lineage: Bacteria > Bdellovibrionota > Bdellovibrionia > Bdellovibrionales > Bdellovibrionaceae > CAUJGP01. Next base: position 13,464 of record CAZYOE010000105.1, read on the forward strand.
GCTTCTTTTCTTCTTCGAGGGCGACAAGTTTTGAATAAAGAATTTTCATCGCCTGTTCACGGTTACCCAATTGCGATTTACCCTCTTGGCAAAAAACAATAATTCCCGTTGGTAAGTGAGTCACCCGCACAGCAGAATCCGTGGTATTAACAGACTGACCTCCAGCACCTTGCGATCTCGTCACGTCAATGCGCAGGTCTTTTGGATCAATTTTGAGTTCAACATCTACTTGTTCAGGAATAATCGCCACTGTCACTGTTGAGGTATGAATTCGACCTTGGGTTTCTGTTTTTGGGACCCTTTGCACTCGATGCACGCCACTCTCTAATTTAAGGCGACCATAAACCGCATCACCATTGACACTCGCAATCACTTCTTTAACGCCACCAACGTTACCTTCCGACATCGAAAGGAGCCTCACAGTCCATCCCTGTTTTTGGCAATAGTGGGTATAAGCGCGAAAAAGTTCATCGGCGAACAAGCTGGCTTCATCACCGCCTGCTCCCGCCCGAACTTCAATGAGGACATCTTTGTCATTGTTGGGATCCTTAGGGAGCAGAAGAATCTTAAGTTCTTCTTCCATAGTGGGAATCTCAGCTTCTAACACCTTGTTTTCTTCTTTGAGCAAATCACGCATTTCAGCGTCTTTTTCGTTTTGAAGTAATTCGATGTTAGCTTGATAAGCCTGCTTTTTCTTTTTGTAGTCTCTATAAAAAACAACGACCTTTTCAAGACCAGCAAGCTCTTTCATAAGACTGCGGTACTGCGTTTGATTTGAGGCAATATCAGGCCGCTGGAGCTGTAAATTTACCTCTTCATAGCGAGATTCGACTTCAGATAACTTTGAAAACATTTTTTTGCCCTCAACAGGGGGAATAAATAACTTTGATGTATAAAACCCTTAATAAAGTTCTATAGTTTAACAAAATAGAGAGAGCGATTCTAGTAAGAAAAACTAGAACCAATAAAAATAAAAATGCGGCCATAAGACCGCATTCTTGATAGAAACCGAGGGACTAATCTACTTTTTTGCGCCGTACTTTTTACGGAAGCGATCAATACGACCTTCAGTATCCATTACACGTTGCTTACCTGTGAAAAATGGATGTGAAGCAGAAGAAATTTCCACTTTAATAACCGGATATTCTTTTCCATCTTCCCACTTAACAGTCTCTTTAGAGCTTAACGTTGATTTTCCTAAAAAGGCATAATCACAGGAAACATCTTTAAATACGACATCTCTTAATTCGGGATGAATACTCTTTTTCATCTTTCGTCCCCTTCTTGATTGCGGAAGCCATAGCGTCTATCATACTATGCCACCTCTTGTCGAGCCCATTCTCACGAACTCTGTATTAGTTTTTAAGTTAAAAAATAGTTCAATAAAATCAACTGCTTAGTTGCCACTCATCCCAGTGAGGAATTCCCTGTTGGACTTAGTAGCCTGCAGTTTATCAATCAAAAACTCCATGCTGTCGATAACATTCATCGGTGCAAGCACCTTACGAAGAATCCAAAGGCGATTTAAATCGGCTTTTTCAATCAGTAAGTCCTCTTTTCGCGTGCCTGACTTATTAATATCCATGCACGGGAAGATACGTTTTTCCATGAGTTTTCGATCCAAATGAATCTCGGCATTACCCGTTCCTTTGAATTCTTCGAAAATCACTTCGTCCATTCTCGACCCAGTATCGATTAAGGCTGTTGCAATAATCGTTAAGCTACCACCTTCTTCAATATTTCGAGCCGCACCAAAAAATCGTTTTGGTTTATGAAGCGCGTTGGAGTCCACACCACCCGATAAGATCTTTCCTGATGGGGGAACCACTGTATTGTAAGCTCGAGCCAAACGAGTGATTGAATCTAATAAGATCACAACGTCATGCTTATGCTCAACTAAACGCTTTGCTTTCTCCAAGACCATTTCAGCCACTTGCACGTGACGAGTTGGTGGTTCATCGAACGTAGAGCTCACGACTTCACCCTTCACGTTGCGTGACATATCAGTCACTTCCTCGGGGCGCTCATCAATTAACAAAACAATAAGCTTCACATCTGGCTGATTAGCTGAAATGGCGTTAGCAATATTCTGCATTAATACAGTTTTACCCGTACGAGGAGGAGCGACGATGAGTGCTCGTTGTCCTTTTCCGAGTGGCGCCATTAAATCCACCACACGAGTGGTGTACTCACCTGGATTGTATTCAAGTCGCAAACGCTGATTCGGATAAAGCGGCGTTAAGTTATCAAAAAGAATTTTATCCTTACTCTTTTCTGGAGTTTCAAAATTTAATGAATCAACTTTCAAGAGCGCAAAATACCGCTCGCCATCTTTTGGCGGACGAACTGTGCCAGTGATCGTATCCCCTGTTCGTAAGCCAAAACGTCGAATTTGCGATGGACTTACATATATATCATCAGGTCCTGGTAAATAATTGTAGTCAGGAGATCTTAGAAAACCATAACCGTCCGGTAAAATCTCAAGAACACCACTTCCATAAATATCTTCACCCAAACGAGCCGCACGCTTAAGAACTTCAAATACCATGTCCTGGCGGCGCATACCTGCGGCGTTTTCGATTTTTAATTTCAATGCTAAGCTGGTTAAATCCGCAATATTTTTTGATTTGAGATCTTTTGAGTTAAGCTCGCTCTTCTCAGCATCCGTCAAATTAATATCAGTCAAATCGATGTCTGAACTTTGTGGGTGTGAACCACTGTCATTGCCGGCACCAGTATATTCATCTTGTTGGCTATATCCAGAAGACCGTCCGTATTGCTGGCGGTCTTGACGATCTTGTCGGCCATCTTGTCTCTCTTGGCGACCATCTTGTCCGCGGTAATCTTTGCGATAATTGTCTTTTCGGTAATTGTTATTATATCGATTTTTATCAAATTTTTTCTGGAAACTACCACCACCGCCGCCGCTTTTCTCGCGAGGGCCCTCGCCACCTTCATTAGATGGAGCCACAGCAACAGCAGGTGCTGATGCAGCTCCCTCAGTGGGTTTTTCAGCGACACTACCACCGTCGTTTACCGAAGCTAGCGCAGAAGGAGCTTCAACAGGTTTTGGTGCTTCAACGGAACTAACAGAAGTTGTGGCCGAATTTCTTGGAATATCAGAATGAGTAGAAGCACTTTCTGGTGCAGCTTCGCCAGAAGAATCTTTTTTCATATCAACAGCTTTTGTTCTTCGAGGCTTCTTAGCCTCTGGGCTTGAATCTTTAGTTTCAGACAAAGGGAACTCCTTGATTTGCAATTTTGAAAAGAGATATTGGATTCAAAAAGGATAAATAACACCTGATTTGTTTGACTCCTCCAGATTGGCTGGAATCTAGACTTTTGTCAACGCTAAATTTTGAAGCAAAAGTTGTGTAGTTTGATTAACTTAACGACAGCGTTTCAATTCAAATCACCAATCAAATCATAATGATATATTCGTCAGATTTCTCACCCGTCGGACAAAAAAAGCGGCATAATGTGTAAAGCTCCTGCACGTTGCTGCCGATTAGTAAACGTATGAAAAGGAGACTGTATGTCGTTAGAAAGACAAATCGCACCAAGAATTCCGCTTGCGATGGAAATTGAATTTCGCAAGACCTATTCACGACAATTCGCCCAAGGAACACTAAGAAATATAAGTCTGACGGGTGCCTTTCTGGAAAAAGCCGATGCCGAATTTATTCCAGGAGAAAAGCTACAGATGACCCTTAATGTGGGATCTAGAATCCGCAAGTTAGCTGCCGAAGTGGTTTGGAAAAATCAACGCGGCGTTGGCATTAAGTTTCACCACAATAATAACCGCGACCTTCAGATCGTCGACGACCTGATGTATTTTGCCGGGAACAAGCGCGAAAGCCAAAAAGATGTTCTTGGTGATATTTTCGATAAAGTCGGCTGATATTATTTAACAATTTCAGTTTAGAATAAAAGGTGGGGCCCTCTCAATGGGATCTCACCTTTTGTCGTTTAATATGAAGACCCCCCCCCATTCCAAACATTTTTATAAATACCCCCCCTTAGCGATCTTCAACTTAAACCGAGAACAAAAGGACTTGAGATTTCTATATGTGATGCATGGGAATGGTTTTTCCTGTTTTTTGGAAAATTAATTTATTAGTTCTTTTTGCAATTTTTTTCTGGATGTAAGAATTGGTTCTTTTTCAGCAAAATCTACTTAGGGTCTGTTCGGTAAATTTCTCTAAAAAAAAGCTAAAATCCACTA
>CAZYOE010000106.1:0-17251 GCA_964648725.1 uncultured Pseudobdellovibrionaceae bacterium
CGATTATTTACTAAAGGTCTTTGAAAATGGATTTACATTTGGCAAAGTTAATGGCACCGGAGTCGGGCTCTATCATGCTAAGAACTGGATTACCCAATGGGGTGGTAAAATTCAGGCTTTTTCAGAACCTAATGTTAAAACTGTAATAAGAATTACAATTCCAATAAGCGATCGAGCAAATTGGTACGTGCCAAGGTTAAAGTTTTCACAAATTAATGAAATTTATATTTTGGATGACCAACTTGTTGCTCGTCAGTTATGGCAATTAAAACTTGCTGAGTACGGCATTACCGAGAATGTTCGGTTGTTATCTACAGCTAATGAAGCTAAAGAAATTATTCAAAATAAGTCCCTGAATTTAGAAACAACATTTTTTATATTTGATTACGACCTTAAAGAGGACCAAACAGGTTTGGATCTATTAAATATATTACCATCAAATGCGCATCGTTATTTGGCCACAGGTCATTTTGATAATATAGAAATCAGAAAAACTTGCGAATCAAATGGAATTTATTTAATTCCAAAATCAGAAATTGCAGAACTACCAATCTTTATTTCAAAAAAATAGACTCATTCAATACCTACAGAATCGTTTACAGTGGCGGGTTTTCACCATTTGTGGTGTAAACCCGCCACTTCGATAAAATTAATTTAAGTCATCATTTTCATTTTAGAAATTTAAAATTGCACTGGCGGACATCCGCCACTTCAAAAAAGTCACATCAAATTTAACTTTTTAAAATTACTTTGAGTTTTTAAAAGCTTAACTCACTTTTTAGTTCAATCCACAGAGATGGAATCATTCTTGATTATATATAGGAGTAAGAAGGCTCGCAATTGAGCGTCTTTATAAACAAACAAAAATACTTAGGGCGGTAATAATGAATAAAAGAAAATTTGTTAAAGTAACAAAGTGTCCAAGATGTGGCAGCAACGAAATTTACAATCTTGATCATGATCAAATGTGTCTGAAGTGTGATTGGGACAATTTTAAGTATCTGGTTGATATGGGTCAACTTGATAACTTGTCCAGAGCTGAAAGAGCGCAGTTTATGGGAACAAAAAAGAAAGGCGGTAAGAAAACAACAAACTCGGTATCAAAGGAAAATTTAGTGGAAATAACAGTGAATCAAACAACTCAACCAAAGGAGGTAGAAAATGTTAGCAAAGCAATCTGAAGATAAAAATCAAGTCGATAAAGAATCGAGAACTCAGCAAGCAAAAAGTAATCGTTTTTTAAGGTATCGATTATTGATTTCTCTATATCTAAAGAATTTTAATTCTTCAGATCTCAATTTGAGAGATTTCGAAAGAATCGAATCAAAAAAACAAAATTACAAATCAACTTATAACTCATGGGAGAATTTTTAATGTCTAGAACATTTAAGGATAGAAAACCAATTTATGGTGGACCAGAAAAAACATTTAGAACGTCGGGTGGTAAAATACTTTCAAAACATTTTGAAAACTATAAGCGCTTTGGACCAATTGAACCCATGGATTCTCGGTGTCCTTATTGCGGCAACATTACCGAATACGAAAATGGGTTTTTAATATGTCACGACTGTGGCTCTGTCGACTCGGCATTTGGCAACTTATACCTGGATCAATATGCAGCATAACCAATTAGAAAAGGAGGTGAAAATATGTACGACAATGTAATCCCGATTAAAAAATATGACAGGTTTCAGCTCACCCTCGGAATAGCTTGTAACGGTGAAGTTATTGAAAGAGACCCAGTGGGTTTTGCTTTTCTAAAACCAGGGTCCAAGATGTTTCGTCTAAAAATCTGGGTGCATCCTCAAGTGAATTACTTTTTAGCTCAAGATGAAGCCTTAGGTCTTGATCACTATCAAGTATTAGCTCTTGAAGAATACCAAACTGCTCAAGGAGATTTGAAAACCAATTGGAACAAAGTTGGCTCGGGTCAACTTATTGGTAATTTCATCAAGATCAGTGTTCAGTTTTTCTCAGAAGATTTTTTTCTGTGCTTATTCCCAATAAATGAAAACTCAAAGGAGGCTAATGTTGCCGTTTAACACCAAAAAGGGAGGTGAACTTATGATTTACCAAAAAAAGGATTTAGTTTTTATATTCGTAATAATTTGTACTTTAATCTTACCCGAATTTGCCGGTGCAAGTGTTGAGTCCTCATTACAAGGAGTTCAACTTAAATTAACAAGAGTTATTTTACCGACTCTATCCGTTATCGGCATTGCTTGGGCTGCTTTTTCACTGATGACCGGAAATGAAAGAGCTAAAACTCATATTTGGTACGCCATTATTGGTAGTGCCATAGGGTTTGGAGCACAGGCCATCGTTGAATTCATTTCTCAGGCAGTCAGATAATGAGTGATGATTCATTGTTAACCTCAAGTGTACCACGTACTCTTGATACAAAAAGTAAAATATTAGGATTGGAACTCACTGATGTTTTACTGCTACTTTTAAATTTATCGATTCAAAATCTAATTTTTGGTTCCACCAGTATGAAAATCCCAATGGTATTTGGGACCAGTCTTGTAATGGCAGGTTTATTGTTTTTTGTAAAACGCGGTAAACCTGATCTCTATCTTCAACACTTAATGCAGTACTTGATGTCACCGACAATCCGGTCTGCAAATTCAATTGATCGAAAATATAAACCATTTTTAAAAAGGAGGTCCTAAATGCGACAGCAAGTAGAGGAGAATTTATGTGAAGAGTTACCCTATTGGGAGTTTGAATCTGAACCCTTTGCTCACTCTATATTATGGGATGGCTCTTTGAGTTGTGGCTTAGAGCTTTTACCACTTGATATTGAGTGTTTTGATGAAACTAGAATCAATCAGTTAACATCGGGACTTCGAGCTTTTACAAATTCACTGCCTGATGGATTTAGTTGTCAGTTTTATGTCAAAGTGGATTCTCATTTTAATAACAAAGTTGAAGTTCATGAGAATTTATTAACAACGACTGATGAATTTTTAAGAAAGCTCGATAATAATAGAACTACTGAAATTAAATCTTCACTTCAGAGCGGTCATGTCTTTGGTCCAAGACTATTTTTATTTTTAAAAACAGATTCAGCAGAAAAGCCAAAAAGATTTCAAAATACAAAAAAGTTCTCAAGTGAATTTCAAAATGGCTATGAAGATCGTTTGCAGCAACTGGATCAAGCTGTACAGGGAGTGCATGCTGCACTTTCAGGGCTCGGGTTTACTACTGAGAGATTAGATAAGAACTCAATCATTGATATTCTCTACGGGTTTTTAAATCCTCAAAGAGCAAAGCTCATTTCAGCTCCCAATATTGCACCAAGATGCACTTTAGTTGATGGCGACTCACCGAGGTCGCAACTGGTTTTTGGTGATTTGGTATTAGATCAAAATGAATTTGTTCTGGATCAGATGCGAACTCGTGTTTTAACACTAAAGACGCTGCCAGAGAGTACTTATGCTGGAATGATGAGCGGGTTTCTAACATTGCCATTTAAATATGAATTGATTCTTTCATTTATAGTGTCAGATCAAGCAAAAGAAATCCGCTCTTTAGAGCAAAAAAGAAGAATGGCTCACTCATTAGCACATTCACAAAGCAATAGAGTCAGTGATTTAGAAAGTGAATCAAGACTTAGTCAAACAACAGATCTTTTGCGTGAAATTATTGAAACTGGACAAAAAATATTTCAAGCAGAATTGATGTTGATATTACGTGAGCCAAATACTCGTGATGGACAGAAACGATTAAATCTAAATACAAAAGAAGTATTGTCGCAGTTTAAAACCTTAAGCGGCTCTGAGGGTTGTGAAGAAACCGTTGGCGCGTGGAAAGTTTTTAAATCTGATTTGCCAATGGCTCCATTGTCACTTGTTAGATCAAAAAGATTAAAAACCAATAATCTGGTGGATTTTCTGCCGGTGTATGGTGCTGCTCGTGGTGATGATATTCCTCAAGTATTATTAAACACAAGACTTGGTGGTTTGTATTCTTTCAACCCGAATGATCCAAGACTTACCAATTACAACATGCTTGTCACTGGCTCAAGTGGAAGTGGAAAATCTTTTGCTAATAATTTTCTCATGCTTCAACAAATTGCCAGAGGAACTAAAGTCTTTATTATTGATGTCGGTGGATCGTATAAAAAAATGACCGATGTTCTGGGTGGTCAATACTTTGAAATCAATCTTTCAGAAAATTATACAATCAATCCATTTCAAGTAGCTGATCCATTAATTGCACCAAGTGGTGAACGATTAAAAGGGATGCTTGCCATCGTTGAGCAAATGATCGTCGATGAGGGTGAAAAGTTATCAAGATTTGAGCGGGTCCAGCTTGAAGAAGCAATGATGGCTATATTTGAAAAAGCTCGGAATGAAAAAGTACCACGCTCGCCACTTATTTCTGATTTAGCAAAGCATTGTGAAAAATCCAGTGATGAAGTTTTAAAAAGAATTGGTAAATTATTATTCCCTTGGGTTGGTAACACTCCTTTTGGAAAACTACTTGATCGTCTGGGTAAAATCAATGCTGATAAGCCAGTGGTTGCTTTTGATTTGAAAGGTCTTTCACAGTACCCAGACCTACAAGCGGTAATGATTTTAATCCTTACAAATTTCATCCTTGACCAAGTTGAAACAGATCGCACTACAACTAAACGAGTTTTACTAGATGAAGCTTGGCAGTTTTTAAAAAGCCCAGCGGCTGCAAACTTTATGGAGTACGCGGCAAGGACATTTCGAAAAACTGGAAGTGGAATTACTTTCATCACTCAAGGGGTTGAAGAAATCATCGGTAGTGGTATAGGGCCAGCAATTTTAAATAACACGGCTGCAAAATTAGTAATGCTTCAAAAAGGCGACACAAGAGTTTTAACAGATACCCTAAAGCTCAATACTACTGAACTGAAATTAATCCAATCACTAGAGCAAAGAAAGGGTCAATACAGTGAGGGATTTTTTATTGCCGGTGAATCAAGACAAGTTATCAGAATCCAACCATCACCACTTGAGTACTGGATTTCAACAAGTGACTCAAAAGACAATCAGTTTTTACAAAAATATGTAAGTGACGGAAAAACTTTGCAAGAAGCACTCATCATTGCAGCTGATCTTGCTCCTTTTGGTGTGGCACAAATGAAAGTTGGTGCTGCATGAAAGTACAATTTTTAAAATTTAAAAAATCATTGGGTTCATTTGTCGTTGTAACTCTGATTATTTTACCACAAAGGGCGCGAGCAGATTTTTGGGGCGGAGACGTGGTCGTATTAACTCAAATATTAGCTCAAGCCATTGAAACAGTGATGCAGTTAAAAAGTATTTTAGACAATGGTGCAGATACTTTAAATTTACTACGAGATGTGAATTCCGGTGTCAGATCTGGTCTTGATGTAATTCGAATCCTAAATCCAAAATTCAATGCTGGTGTTTATGGTGATTTAAGAGATCCAAGTTCAGTGCTTCGAGCGCTTCAAGATGTTTACGGCAAAGTGCCACAAGGCATGGACCAAGACCTCATTACAGCTCAAGACCAAAGTGTAGCTGAAGTCATTTCAATGAATCGCAACTTGTATGATTATGCTGACGGTGTAGATCTCGAAAGGGGGCGGATTTTATTTCACGCTCAAGTGGTCAGTCCACAAGGTGCAGCAAAGTTACAGAATCAAGCACTTGGTGTGTTAATTGGGGTTACAACTCAATTACTGCGAACGCAGAGCCAGATGTTAAAAATTATGGCTCAGAATTTAGCCTATGATAATCGAAAAGAAAAACTCTCAACTCAGAATTTTCAAGACAATTATCAGGGGTTATCTCGTGGTTTTCAAAGCATACCAAAGAGTGCCAATCTTCCAAGATTACAAAGTGGATTTGGAGGTGGACAATGATTCCAAATCTAGATGTGCTAGGAAGCTTAGCAAGAGATCTGCATAATAGTTTATCAAGTCTTTTTTATTTGATAATGCCGGTTATGATTTTAATTTCGGTTGTGATTTCTTACTTAAAATCAGGAGACCCTGATTATCCAGAAATTATCAAACGCTCTTTTGTTGCAGCAATTCTGTTAATTTCTTTTCCTGAGATTTCAAATGCCATTGTGGATATTTGTGACGGAATTGCACAAAAGATTGATAATCTTTCAGGTCTTGAAACTTTTATGCGAATGGCAGAGGAGAAGTCCAGAAGTTATGCCACTGCTAAAAATGTTCTACTTTTAAAATTTGATGATCTTTTCATGGCAATCTTAAGCTTTGGGAGTTTTATTATATTGTATGTAGCCAGATACATTTCGATAGCTCTGTATTACTTTTACTGGGTGCTATTATCGATATGCTCACCACTAATGATTCTTTGTTATATTTTTCCGCAAACGGCAAATATCACATCGAATCTCTATAAGGGGCTTATTGAAGTCGCAACCTGGAAAATAATGTGGTCGCTCCTGTCAGCAATGTTAACGGCACTTTCATTCGGTAACATTTATCAGACTGAAGGTTCTTATTTAACTCTCATCATCATGAATTTTGTAATTGCACTGGCTCTGCTTTTAACTCCCTTGATGGTGAAATCATTAATTGCTGAAGGTGTTCAGTCAACAGCAAAAACGCTGGGTGTTACTGCCGCAGGTGCAGCCGTACTCATGCCAGCACGTCTTGTTAAAGTCCAAGAAGTTTCAAGAAATGTATTAAGTAACACCAGATCCTATGCATCTGAAAAAATTCAAATCTTTAATCGTAGTAATAAAAACAATATTAACAAAGGAGGTCCGAAATGACAGTTTTGAAAAAAGTAGAAATTAGAAAATACCCAAAAATGGTCGAAGAATTTGCAAGAGAAAATTTTAATTTAAAAATGCTATCTGCGATTTTATTAAGCGTGGTAGTGATTGTACTCATCATGCTTTTATACATGATAAAACATGGCCCAACAGTAATTGCAATTAGTGAAAACGGCGAAGTTGCAAAAATTGAAACCAAAATCACCGATTTGCAAATCCAGTCTGCATTAAAGGAGTATTTGGATTGCCGCTACAATTGGGATGAGAAAACTATTGCAAGCCAATTGAATAAAGCTCAGTTTTTTGTAATTCCATCAATGGTACAAGCCTTTCAAAAATCCATGGTTGAAGTGAAAAAGTATGTTCATGAGAAAAAAGTGACTCAACGGGTTTATCCAAAATCCATTCAGATTGATTTGAAAGAAAAAAAAGCAACGATACTTGCTGATCGAATCACTGAATTTGATGCTCTCAAAGCTGCAACTGAATTGCATTTGGTATTGCAATTCGCTGTCGATGATCGAAGTGTCACCAATCCTTGGGGTATTTTTATTACTAAAGAAACTGAGGGGGTGGGTCAATGAAGTCATATATTATAATTTTATCACTTTTATTTAAAGTGAACTCATTTGCAACTCCTGTTCGAACAGCTCAACTTAGTCCAGATGGAATTTTAAATATCAATACAGCTCTTGGTATTGCAACCATTATTCAACTCCCAGAAACAATCCAGTCAATCATCATCGGTGATCAATCAGGATTCAAAGTAGAATATTTGGATAAAGCAGTAACTATTAAGCCGCTCAGATGGGGTGCTAAAACTAATTTGTATTTAGTAACTGAAAAGCGTAGGTACAACTTACGTCTGCAAACTCTAAGACAAGAAGCTGCTGACTTTGTAGTTTATGTTCAAAACCCCAAAGAAGAGACCCAGATCATTTGGAGAAGTTTTGAGAAAAAGATTCAAACTGATTATTTTACTTTTGAACTCACAAGGATTGGTAAATCAAAGGCAGGATTTTTTATTCTTGATGGCAAGATTAAGTCGAATGAAAACCATATCATCAAACCAGAACAATTTTGGATCTTACAAGATAAAGAATCAAAAGTCATTAATGGACTCTACTTATCAAGCCTAAAAGTGACACCAAAATACCCATTAGAATTTGGAATTTCACTTGCAACAACAGATTTGAACTCAAAATTACCAATTGTCTTGGAGCTTCGTACCGAACCACCTCTTGTCATTGAAATTCCAGTGGAGCGTCTATGGAAGTAAAATCATTCTTGAATAAACTAACATTAGGATTTGAAACCATATCAAAAAAGTTAAAATCACTTTTTGTTAAAAAATCTGAAGTCAGTGAAAAAAAAGAAATCAACTTTAAATCGTTTAAAATACTTTTTATTACTGGAATTTTATCATTTATAGTTATTATGATTTTTCTGCCAACGGAACAAGAAATTGAATTCACACAAAAAATAGTGACCGTCGAAGCTGGAGTTCAGAAAAAAGAACCTGATACTCAATCAACACAGAATCAGGGGCTCGCAACGAATATGTGGAACCCTGGAGCTGCAAAAACTATGGGTGGTATAAGGAGTGGCGGAACTGGAAATCAAATCAACTACAACACTTCAATGATCCTTGGCTCCAAAAATGGAAACGCCAAAACTCAACTTCGGGCAGGTATTAGAATACCACTTAGAATTTTAGACAAATTTATTGTGTCTAAAGAATCAGTACCAATTTTAGCTGAAAGTATTTTGGATTCAACTACGGATTCAGGATTATCACTTCCTATGGGTACACGGTTTTACGGTGAAGCTAGTTTTCAAAAAGGCAGCGACCGAGCAACTATTAACTTTCGGCAAATCTCACTTCCCAGTGGTGAAATTAGATCTATCGGTGGCATGGGTTTAGGTAAAGATGGTCAACCAGGAGTTGCTGGTTCTGTCTATTCAGATGGAGTTAAAAATACAATGGGTTCAGTGATTACTACTTTTGTAGCTGGGTATGCTTCTGGAAGTATGGAGACTGATCTACTTGGCAATTCAAAGGGTGGAGTTGAAAACGGATTAAAAGCTGCCATTTCAGCAACCGCAAAAGAGCGAGCACAAAATTTCGGTGAAAAATTAAAAGCACAACGGGAATGGATCGAAGTATCAGCCGGTACTGAATGTGATACTCTTTTAAATGAATCCATGAATTTACAACAATCAGGAGGTGAACAATGAAAAATGATAAAAAATCAGAACCAATGTCCGATGGCTTATTCTTTTTTGGAATTATAGTTTTGTTCTTAGCTATTGGCTGGAATAAGTATAAATATGATTTATTAAGAACGTATTTCCATTACCGAGTTGAAATTGCACTACTTTTAACGGCAGCAGTCATGGCAATATATTTAAAACTGAAGTCTCTATATTATGCCAAACGATTACCGATAATGATTGAAAATGAAGTGTTGGGTAAATCAGATACTGAAGATTCAGTTTTTGCTGGGTTTAGTGATAAAGGTAAAAAGGTTTTTATAAAACCCTCCATGCGTCGAATGCACACACAGATTGTTGGCACAACGAATGCCGGTAAAACGGAGTCAGTCATTTTACCTTGGGCCATTGATGATATGAAAAACGATCGAGGACTTCTGATTATTGATGGAAAATCAGATCGCAGTCTATTAGATAAATTGTATGGATATGCTAAAAAGTTTAATCGAGAGTCTGAGTTTAAAATCTTATCTTTGTGTGAAGAAGAAATAAGTAGTACATTTAACCCACTCGCTAACGGCTCGCCTCTTGAAGTTACAGAAAGAGTATTTAAAGCACTAAATTTTGAAAATGAATATTATAAAAGCCTTCAGTACGAAGTTCTTTTGCAAACTCTGCTTATATTTAAAGAGGCTAAGCTCATACCCACACCTATTAAAGTAATTGAGGCTCTGAGATCGCCTAAAAAATTAGAAAATTTAGCACGTATGTCGGAAAACCCAAATTATCTGGAATGGGCTACAGATTTTAGCTCTAGGGCTAGAGATCAAAGGGAGCAACAAACCAGTGGTCTTATTACCCAGCTACAGGCTTTAGCTGTTGGTGAAACGGCTACTATTTTTAACTGCGAAACTTCAGACATTGATTTGGAAAAAGCTCTTGATGAGGGTCAAATTATTTACTGTCAGTTACCTGTTTTAAAAATACCCACCCTTGGTAAAACTGTAGGGAAACTCATTTTGCAAAACCTACAAAGTGCTGTGGCTTCAAGACATTTAGGCACTACAAAAAACAAAACATTTTTCTCAGTGTATTTGGACGATTTCACCGAATACTTAACCGATGGTTTTGTCAGTCTTTTGAATAAATCCAGAAGCGCCAATGTCGCCATCGTATTTGCACACCAAGCATTGGGCGATCTCGATGTCCTTGGTGATGGTGTTAAAAACACTATCCTAACTAATGCAAACTTAAAAGTATTTATGAGAACAAACGAACCAGAGTCAGCAGAATATTTTTCTAAAACCATTGGGACAATTCAAAGCTTAAAACTAACTGAACGACAAAAAACTGGAACTTTTGGGTCGAGTAAAACAGGAGAGGGATCAGTCCGCGATGTGGAAGAATTCAAATTCCACCCTAATCTTTTTAAGCAAGGATTAGGTGTTGGAGAGGCAGTGATGGTACTTCCACATGATAGGGGGAATTTGCCAGTAAAGTTAAAATTTCGAATGACTCCATATCTTGGCATTCAAACTATTCCAAAGACTTTTAAAGCAATACCAACGGGTCTTCCTACATCTGATGAAGGAGAAGCTGCATGAAATTAATTTTAATGATTTTAGTTCCATTTGTTATTTTTATTGGTTGTGCTCATACGCCTAGATGTGGAAATTATGAAGGTGCAAAACTCATCTATATCGGTAAACAAACTTGTTTGGTTAGAATTAGGCAAGTAGCTGTTGGCTCAGACCTTCCTGTTCCTGCATCGTTAAAAAACACTGAAGTATCTGATTTCAATTTAAATTGGATTGATCCAGTTATGAAAGATGGGCAGATTTCATTGGGTCACTTTGTTTTAGAATCTAAGTTAAATTCAAATAATTCTCCATCACCAACAAAAGTGGTGAAACCATGATTTCTCGTGAAATGATTTTAACACAACAGGCTGCTAATTTTACAGCACGATTTGGTTTTATAACTAGAGAATTATTTTTTGAATATTTTTGTCAGATCAATAAAACACAACAGTATTTTTACTGGAGGCAGTTATTAAAAAATGGTGCATTTGTAGCAAGTCAAAGTGATAATAATATTTATTATCTGACTCAACAAGGTCGATTGCTTGCAGATGTTGAAGCAGTTACCGCTCGCAAATCCTATTTTATTTCTCACGATGAATTTGTAGCAAAGATCTATTTGAACGCATTAGCTACAGGGCTTGTGGTTCAAGCGTGGACAGAAGCAGAATTAAAAGCATCAGCTTCAACAACGTATAGTGTGCTAGGTGTTGATAGAATTGAAAAGATACCTGATCTGGTAATTGATTTTAAAGGGCAATCAAAAGTGCTCCGCTGCGCATTTGAAGTTGAGAATACAAGAAAGATTGCTGAGCGCTATGACCGAATGGCTTTTAACTACTACTCTATGAAAAAGATTCATTTGATTTTATTTGGTTGCTCAAATGAAGGTATTGTTAATTCAGTAAAGAGATCTTTTTCAGGTGCTTTGTTTCAAAAAAATCAAAAAGTACCCATCACTTTTTTGAACGAGAATTTTAAAAATGATGGTTATGAAACGATAGCATCACTAAATAGTAAAAAAATGCGCTTACGAGAAATGTTAATCGCTGCTCTTCAAATAGAAAACGATGCTTGGCCGACTCATCCGGAAAAAACTGTTACTCAGAAACAAAATTTTCCGGAAAAATCAAAATGCGAAAACAATCAAATACCAAAAGAAGATCAGGACATTACACCCGCCCGCCCAAGCACCGGCCCCCTAGCAAGCTTTCGTGACCACCCCCACCCAACGATGTTGATTGAGGGTGGTCACGAACCGGGGGCCGGAGTTGGGCGGGGTCCTGAGAGTACAGAGGGAGGAGGAATATTATGATATTAAATAAGAAGAAGAGGGGGAATAAGAAGGAGAAAGAAGCGAATACAAAAAATAAATATAAGGAGGTCAATGATGAAGAAAAATATAGAAGAAAGTGAAAATTTAAATGAAGAAATTGCTCAAGTAAATCCTAAAAGTGAGGATCTTTGGTCTAAAATTGCAATTACAAAAGAGTCAGATCGTGCATTGATTGAATTATTAATGCGAATTCATGATGGTTTCAATGCGGGACGAGCAACAAAACAAGAACTTGCAAGTTTTATTATAATGCGATTTTTTAATTCTTACTCAGATTCTGATATCCATGAAATTAGATCACAATTCTTTGATCCAATTCTAATGATGGAAGCTGAGTTGCGTAAAGCAAAAGAGACAGGCATTCTTTCTGATGCAGTGAAAGAATTCTTTCAGAATCAATTTATGGGGAGTTCAGTTACTCAACCCAATGCGAAAAAGACAAAAAAGAACTTGAATACTGACATTATCAAAGATAATGTTCTCAGTCAGAAGGAGTCCGCATGAAACCAGCCGAATTTAAAAAGATTCGAGAAAATTTAGGACTCACTCAAAAGGATTTATCCGAAATATTTGGGCTATCAAGTTATATTCCTATTAATCATTATGAAAGTGGCTTTCGAAACCCAAGTATTTTAATTATGGCTTTAATGCGTATTTTTGATGAATGGCCAGAGAAAAATTCATTAAATCTACGAGAAGAATTAAAGTCGTTTGTTCTAAAAGAACAAAAACGCAAAAAGAAGGAATCTTGATGCCGTTGAGAAATATCTCGACTGTCCAAGATGGCTACAGCAAAGCAAAGGATTTGACCGTGGTTGTAAATTTCGAAAAAGATGATTCACAAGAAGGTAAATTGAGAGTAGAACAGGCTCGCGCACTGATTGCTGAATTAATTCTTTTAGCAAAAAAACGAGGTCGCCCTACAAAGTCTCAGGAGGAATTTTATGAGGCAGCTTAAGATTGGCGCATACATAAGAGTTTCAACAGAAGATCAAGTAAAAGTGTTTGAAGGAAGTTTAGAATCGCAAAAGCATCGAATAAAAGAGTTCGTTGATTATAAAAATCGTCAAGATAAGGATTGGGGTAAGATCGTTGAATATTATGTTGAAGAGGGCGTGTCTGCTGGAACTACTAATCGCCCAATGTATCAAAAGATAATGTCTGATGTTCGTAAAGGAAAAGTAAATTTAATTTTAGTAAGTGATCTCACCAGGCTTTCGAGAAATTTATTGGATTTTTGTAATCTTATAAATGAACTTGAAAAGCACAAAGCAAGTTATCTTTCCATGAAAGAACAATTCGATACGTCAACCCCAATTGGTAGGATGCTCGTGTATATCATAATTGTTTTGGGTCAATTTGAAAGAGAGCAAACTTCAGAACGCGTTTCAGTAAATTGTCATTCACGCGCGGTTAGAGGATTATTAAATGGTGGTCCCGCTCCACTTGGTTATGATAAACATCCCGAAAAACCAGGTTTGCTAATTATCAATGAGAGCGAAGCTAAAATGGTAAATACTATTTTTCAAACTTTTCTTTCAGAAGGCTCTCGTGCGAAAACAATAGATAAACTACATGCAATAGGAATTCGCCCAAAGCGAACTTCACAAAAAGCAGTTGCACGCGGACCTAAAGATTGGACAGTACAAAGTATCGGAACTCTTTTGCAAAATATTACCTACATTGGGAAACGTGAAGTAAACAAAGTTTACAAAGACGAAGATCCATCACATCTGAAACCTTGGCAAAAATATCAAACTGTTAATGCCTCATGGTCTCCTATCGTAGATGAAAAGATATTTTTTGAATCCCAACAATTACTTATCGAAGCCAGCGAAAAAGAACGAACACGAATTTCAAACGGCGAAAAAAGAGTTTTTCTTTTAACAGGATTGTTAACTTGCGGAGAAACAGGTTTGCCACTCGTTGGGCAAGCTGGCCATAGCTCAAATGGTACTATTCACAGATACTATCATTTTGTTAGAAGACCGAAAGACCTACAAAACATTAGACCAAGACTCAATGCTGATGAACTTGAAGAAAAGTTAATTGAAGGATTTAAAACAGCCCTGAATACAGCAGGATATTTTCAAGATTTTGAAAAACTACTCAAAACCCAAGCCGAATCAAAAGTAAAAGATGTTACAGGTGAAGTAACGAGGGCCAAAAAGGAATTATCTGAAGTTTCTGAGCGCATAAGTTTGATTTGGGCAAACCAGGGGCGAATGCAGTTAAGTGAAGACGCGTTGCGCTTAGCATCTGAGGAAATGAATAAGTTAGCCAAACAAAAGGCAGACCTTGAGAAATATCTTGGGCAGCTAAATCCAAATGAGATCGAGCCAGAATCTTACAAGGATCAGGCGCTTTACGTGGAGAATCAAATGCGCCTGTGCATGCAAGGATGGGCTAAAGCCACCCCTGCGGTTCGAAAAAGACTATTGAGACGGACTGTTAAGGAAATCGTGGTAACTAGGACTGAAATGAAAATTATATTTTGGTTGGGAATTGAAAAGGATTTTGATGAGAATGGCAACCCGATTGAATTCGGGTCTGAAGGGCTTAAAAACGTAAAAAGCCTGAGGAGAGTTTCTCATCAGGCTTTGGATCGTAATCTGTCGATTAAAAGTTCAGGTAACGTTGGAAATGGTAGGGGGCGAGGGACTTGAACCCCCGATCCTCGGATTATGAGACCGATGCTTTAACCAACTAAGCTAGCCCCCCATATTCAATTTTCACTCGCTGATACTAGCTATCAACGAATGTCTTGAGTTTATTCGATCGGCTGGGATGACGCAACTTTCGGAGCGCCTTGGCTTCGATTTGACGAATACGCTCTCTAGTTACGTTAAAGTCCTGACCAACCTCTTCGAGAGTATGGTCACTTTCTTCACCGATACCAAAACGCATGCGAAGAACTTTTTCTTCCCTTGGCGTCAAAGTTGATAATACACGACGGCACTGTTCAGCCAAGTTCAAATTCACAATGGCTTCCGCCGGATTGATCACCTTTTTATCTTCGATAAAATCTCCCAAGTGCGAATCTTCTTCCTCGCCTACTGGAGTTTCTAACGAGATCGGTTCTTTTGCGATCTTTAGAACTTTTCGAACTTTATCCACAGGCATATCCATTTTTTCTGCAATCTCTTCAGGAATTGGTTCACGGCCAAGTTCTTGAACAAGATAGCGAGAAGTTCGAACCAACTTATTGATGGTTTCAATCATGTGAACTGGAATACGAATGGTTCTTGCTTGGTCGGCAATCGCGCGCGTGATGGCCTGACGAATCCACCAAGTAGCATAAGTTGAAAACTTATAACCCCGACGGTATTCGAACTTATCAACTGCCTTCATCAAACCAATGTTACCTTCTTGGATTAAATCCAAAAATTGTAAACCACGGTTTGTATATTTCTTGGCAATAGAAACCACAAGACGAAGGTTTGCTTCCACCAACTCTGCTTTCGCAGCATCAGCGGCGCGCTCACCCTTCCAAATTGCGGTGTAAGTTTCTTTGATCCAAGTGAAATTCATCTCGGTCTCTTTTTCAAGACGCGAAAGCCGAGTCTCCGCTTCTTGAGCCGAAAGAACATAGCCTCTGAACTTATGAAAGCTAAGTCCAGTCTCACGGTTCATGCGTGTGAGCTCTTTTTCATTTGATTCAACAACTTTTAAACGATCAACCATTGAATGAATGTCTTTAGAGAATGTACGCTCAACGCCTTCTTTAATACGACGACGTAAGCTACTCATTCGGCTAACGAGGTTTTTGAACTTAATCACAACCCGGTTAATGGTTTTACGATTGAAGTTAACGCTTTCAAAACTTTTCATTAATTGAGCGTTCATTACTTCAAGAGCTCTTTGAGCTTCTTGTTTTTTAGCGTAAGTATTGTCCTCTTTACGAAGAACTTCAAAGTACGGGAGAGCAGCCTTCTGATACTCAGTCACACGACCAATGAGTTCGTGGATTTTCTGAATATATTCCTGCTCATCATACTGAGTATCTTCGTCTTCAAGACCACGGAAAATCGCCTTAACCTTGATACGTCCTTCATCAAGACGTCGTCCAAGGTTAATAATCTCATAGGTACCAAGAGGTGATAATAGAATCGCACGAACAATTTCTCTTTCACCGTCTTCAATACGTCGAGCGATTTCAACCTCTCCCTCACGAGTAAGGAGAGACACGCTTCCCATTTTGCGGAGATATAATCGAACAGGGTCGTTTCCGCGAACATCTTCAGCTTCTGCTTCTTCTTCAGCTTCCGCTTCTTCTTCTTCAGAATCAACATCGGCCAAAAAGCCAGATGCTTCTTCATCAGCACCTTTTTCAGTATGATCACTAATAACCACACCGTTTACTTCCAGGGCTTGCATAAAGGAGTCCAATACCAACGGGGATTGGATTTCCAAAGGAAGCTGCTCATTGATTTCCTCAATGGTAAGAGCGCCCTTGTCCTTTGCCATCTTCAAAAAGCGCGCAATTTCTTCTTTAATAAGCGCTTCTTGCTCTGCCACTGGCATTTTCATTAGTAGCTCTGTCTTTTTTGTACTCTTCATGCTTTCTCCACACTTTGAAAAAGCTATTGGTTCATTTTAAGGATTCAAGTTAAGTCAACGTAAGCGATCTTTTTGCAAGCTAGCAAGTTGCTCCCACTTCTCCTGGGTTGAATTCTGTTTCAATTCTTGCGCCAACTTTTTAATTTTGAGGTCAAGGTCGTGAATACGCACTTTGCGAAAACAATCTGTCAAGAGCCTCGCCTCCCCTTCATGATCTCCTGAAGGTATTTCTTTAATAAGAGCCGTCAAAAGGTCAGGATTTAGAATTTCATTGGTTATTAAAACGAACAAATTATCAGAGGGCAAGCCACTTTGTCCAGTGAGAGTGACAGCTCTTTCCAAAACTTGCCTAGCACCAGGATGACAGAGCTGACATTTTTCTTCTGCTTGCAATATTCGGTCCCAGAGAGATGTTTTTGGATTGAGAGCCAATGCTAGGATCAGCAATTCCCACTTGGGAGCGCCTTGCAAGCTGATTTTCTCACTCTCAAATTTGGTTTTTTCCGACGATGTAGCTGTTCTAATGCCACCTTCCGCAGGCATTGCAGATGGAAGATTTTTTGGAGAAACAGTGGGAGTGGGTGCTGCAAAATTTCCTGGCCCTGACTCCAAAATGGCTCGCCGCATCCAATTTTGATCAACACCCAACCGCTGTGCCAATTCTTTCAAATAAAGAGACTTCAGTGAGGTGTCCTTAAGGGGGGCCAAAACCGGTTTCACCCTTTGTACCATTCGCACCTTGTCGGTAGGGCCACCCTGAAATCCTTCCATCCAGCGACGCAAAATGAGGCTAAAAAGGTCAGGA
>CAZYOE010000107.1:0-17186 GCA_964648725.1 uncultured Pseudobdellovibrionaceae bacterium
TATTCAGCACGCGGAACAATTGCAGCACCAACAGTTTCACAAAATGGCGACTATAGCGCATTTAATGCTTCTTACCTATACGATGGCGATCAATACATTCAGGCAGATCAAGATTATGTTTACGCATCGGCAGCGCCTGCAAACAATGCAATTTCTGTTAATCGTCTTTTTTCTCTTAGTGGAGGCGGCTCAGCAGTCGAAGCTTTGTTTGGAATGTTTGGGGCAACTTCATCTATTGGTCTTAGAGATGGCGGAAAATTCTATTTAGACATGAATTCAGGTGGAGTTGTCGGTGATACTTACATTGACCATTCAGCTAATACAATAAGAGGTTACGCAGGTGGAAGCGCTGCATTTACCGCGTCAAGTTCTAACTTCTATGTCCCAACACAATTGGAAATAGGAAACGCAGGAAATGCAACCCTCTTATTGGGTGGTGCACCAAGTGGAAACAATAGTGCCTACATAAAATTTTTCACAAGCACGACTCAAAAAAATTGGCAGATTTCTAACAACGTTTTTGAGAACGGAGCACTAGAATGGACTCCTTCAACAGCAGCAGGGGGCAGCACTTTTTCATCTCCCGTGATGAAATTAAACGCTTCAGGTGAATTATATTTAGGAAATCTCTCAGCGCCTACTGCAAATCTTGGAAACTTAAATAGTTGGGTATCTGCTAGAGCGTCAATTACTGCTGCTGGTCCTGCAATAAATGATTCTTACAATGTATCCAGTATTTCTAGTTTAGGAACCGGGATCATAAGAGTGAACTGGGATACAGATTTCGGATCTGCAAATTATGCAGTTACTGCAACTGTAAATGCCGACGTTCGCAATATTGCTTATTGCGTTTCTAAAACAACAGCAAAAGTTGATGTGTACACACGAAACGATGCGGGGACATTAGAGGATCGTGGTTTTGATATTATTGCGGTTGGGAGACAATAGAATGAAAATGCGAATATTCAAACGACCTGATGGTTCCCTGATTTACTCAAAACCATCTAAAGTATATCAGGGTGGGTATTTCATAAATGACCTATCCAAACCAGTCTATGAGACTATTGATGGTAAACAAAAGGATACGGGCCTTTTTGAGCAACGAGAGCTTACATTTGCAGACTGTAAGTTTGACATCGAATTCGCGGAGTATCCTTATTTCGATGCAAATATACAGGATATAATACTTCCTGATTCTGCTAATGGAAACTTCATTGAGATGTTTTACATTGAAGGGGAATGCTCCTTAGCTAATCTTAAGCAGGATACGACGTGGGAAAAAGTATTGATGCCGACTTTCCTTGTTAAAGAAAAACATCTCAAGTCTATCGACGATTCCCTAAACTCAGAACTTTCTAAAGCATCTCCCGATCCAATCGCAGCCTTAAAATTGTCACAGCAAAAAGAAGCAGCAAAAAAGCTTAACCCACAAGAAAACGAAAAAGAGCTGTTAGAAATCGCCTTTGCCGGACTTGCTAGATCACCAATCGATAAGCCTTTGATTCGCGAAAAGCTTCAAGCTAGAATTGATGAATTGACACCAGTGGAAGACAAAAAAAATAAGAAGAAAAAATAACTTAAATAGGGGTAGAAAATGGAAATTCAAAAAACGGTTATCGAATTCACGGTGCAAGAAAAAAACGATTTGATGAACATCATAGACGCATACACAAGAGCGCAGGGAATAAATGGCGCTCAGGCAGCTTTGTATTTTGCCATTAAGTTTGACAATGCTTTCACTCCAAAAAAGATTGAAGAGAAAGCAGAAGAAAAAAAGGAATAGTTTATGTCTGGAAAAGTAGCAGAGCCATCGGCAAATACAACATCCGTTCCTATTGCTGGTGAAAATCAATCTGGTAATATACAGAATTTAGAAGTTGATTCTGATGGAAATTTGCTTGTTTCGACATCAAGCGTTGACGGAACAACTGCAACAAGAACAACTTTAACGCCCTCATTAACATCGCAAACTCTTATTGCTGCAAACACAGGAAGGTTAGGGCTTAAGTTAATAATCACATGCGTTGATCCTTCTCAAAATATTTGGGTTAAATGTGGCGCATCTGCATCTTCAACTAATTTCATGACGCAACGACAAGGTTCTGGTGAAATCATTCTTTATGATAGTTGTGAATTCCCATACACAGGACTTTATTCTGTGATTTCTGATGTTGCGTCTGGGACAATTCAAGTAATCGAATTAACAGCTTAAGGAATATAAAATGAATCAAACAAACACAACACAAGATGCAATTGTTTTATATGACACAACTTCAGCAGTAGGCACTGGCGCTGTAACATGGGCGAAAACTGGTTTAACATATATTAATTTGAGTGGAATTGGCTCGTTATCTATCCAAACAGTTGGAACATATAACGTCACGAATCAATTTCAAATGTCGAATGATTTAGTTAACTGGTCATCTGTTCCATTTCAAAACAGTGCTATAGTTCCGCTTGCTGAAAATACAGGTGTTTCTGGTGGTGGACAGGCAATTTATGATATACCAGTTAGAGGTTGGAGATATTTCAGAATTAATATTTCAGTTTATACGTCTGGAACTTGGACATGTATAATTGTTGGAAAAGCTGGGGCAGCGACACCAGCAACATTACCAGTTTGGGCAGGACAAGACAATTCTGTTCAATGGACATTTACAGGAACAAAAACAAACAATTCAGCTGTCCCATCATCGACAAATTTAGGAGTTCTGCCAGCAGTTGCTAACGTATCAGCTCCAGTTGCGACTGAAACATTTCAAACATCTTTATCAGTAGATTTACTTAGCCAATTACGAGTGGCATCATCAGCTTATCCATCTGGAGCTACTGCTTTAACAGCATCTTCTGGAAACGTGGCAAATGCTTCGGCTGTAGCGACTCTTGCCGCTGCAGCTTCACAAACAACTTACATTACAGGGTTTAGTGTTACAGCAGCAGGATCAACGGCAGGAAGCGTTGTTACTGTTACAGTTGCAGGTGTTATAACGGGCACAATGTCTTATACTTTTTGCGCTCCAGTCGGAGCTTTAATAGCTGCAACGCCAATGCACGTTCAATTTTCCAAACCTATTCCTGCCAGTGCAACAAACACGACAATAGTTGTTACGTGTCCCGCTCTTGGAGCAGGAAATACTAACTGTGCAGTTTCCGCTCAAGGATTTAGATTGCTGCCATAACGATGAAAAGTATTATATCAAAACCAGATAATATTATGTCCTCAGCTAGAATGAGTTTATTCTGTTGTGGGGATTCTATTACTGTTGGAAACTTTTCTACAGAGCAAGGCGGATATCGAATGCCATTATTTTTAAAGATGCAGAAACGATTAGGTTACTCACCTAGATTTGTCGGTTCTGACTCTGCAAATAGTTTTATTTTTAATTGTATGGGTGTGTCTGGTGGTTTCTCAGCAAATTTGGCTGCAAGTGCAATTATTCAATCTCCATTATTTCCAAATACAACAGCAGCAATTATCCATATTGGGACCAATGATATGCTTGGTGCAATTGCACATGCAACTATAACGGCAAATGTAATATCCGTAATTAATAGTTTAAGATCAAATTCTCCTGATATTACAATATGGGTTGCTAAAATAATTGATTGCAATGGTCATACAGCAGAAGTTGACGCATACAATGTTTCATTAACTACAGCGATTCAAGGAATTGCATCATACTCATCTATCAACCTACTTGGAAAAACAATGTTAATAGATATGAATGCAGTTCTTGGTCCTTATAACGTTACAAATTATGGAAATGGAACTCACCCAAATGCCACTGGCTACGGGATAATGGCGGATGGTTGGTACAATCAGTTAGCAACTTTATTTTAATAAATATAAAAAAGGAAAAATATGAAAATTAAATCACTCTTAACAATGGCGTTTCTTTTAATTTCTGGGATTGCTTTCGCGCAAAATCCAGCAACAG
Source organism: uncultured Pseudobdellovibrionaceae bacterium (assembly GCA_964648725.1). Taxonomy (GTDB): domain Bacteria; phylum Bdellovibrionota; class Bdellovibrionia; order Bdellovibrionales; family Bdellovibrionaceae; genus CAUJGP01. The sequence continues at coordinate 3,939 of CAZYOE010000107.1, forward strand.
AAGTAACAGACAAAAATTTAATTTTTGGTCATGGAAAATATTTACAAGTCAATTCAGCAGACAATGCTCACAGCATTAAGATTATCCAATCAGGAGCAACGCCAACGATCACAACAGACACAGGCGCTCTTGTTGTTACAAACGGAATCAGTGGAGCAACAACTGGTGCTCATAACGGAACAGTGGGTGCAACAACTCCAAGTTCTGGTTCTTTTACAGCATTAAACTTATCAGGCAATTTTGTTTCAACTTCTCCAACAGGTTTGGGCGCTCATAAATTGAACGGTGCAAATCAAGCTTGCAACACTAGCTGCGTCGGTGGCGGATGTTTGTTTGGATTCGATCTTGCCGCCGGAGCTTCTCAACCTGTTTTGGTTGTTTGTTCTGACGCAACGGCTGATACTTGCCTTTGTATGCAATAACTAAGCCTTGGTGATTTATGCTTGATGCAGGGCTTTCAATTCTTGAGAAATACGGAGTCTTTGGATTCCTTATTATAATGATTTCAATCGGGTGCGCTTGGTTGATTCGGACAATGATTGTTTATTTCATTTCCGCCATACAAGACAGCACAAAGCAAAATCATGCAATGAGTGCGGCGTTTGCAAAATCCATCGATGGCATAACGAAGGCTTTAAACGAAGGAGCGATTGCAAACGCCCACTTGGCAGACGCAACCCAAAATGTTGTGGATGGATTTGACCGAATGGCAGGCCAAAACCGCGAAGAACACACGGCAATTCTAAGGCTTGTTGAATCAATGCGCTTGAATTGAATTTGCTAAAAGCGTTAAAAATATTTTTTTTCTCTTTGAACTTCGACTTTAAAAGCTACAATAAAATTATGCCTTCACGTTCAGTAACAGATTTGCACCCAGAACTCCAGAAGACCTATTGGCGCTTCTGTGAGGCCGCAAAGGCCGCTGGCTTGGACTTTGTTCTAACTTGCACTTACCGTTCAAGCATAGAACAAAACCGCCTGTATGCCCAAGGGCGCACGCGTGCGGGCAAGAAAGTGACCAATGCGCGTGGTGGCCAGTCTAAGCATAATGCAGTAAACATTGCTGGATTGCCTGCGTCTAGGGCTTTTGACGTTATGCTTATGGTTAACGGAAAGCCTGATTTTGCTGGCGGAAATATCGGATGGGCAAAGCTTGGTGCTATTGGCCAAAAGCTTGGACTTGTTTGGGGTGGGGCTTGGAAAAAATTCCGTGACCTTCCTCACTTTCAAATGGCGGAGAAATAATTATGAAAGACATCATCTCAGGACTTTTGAATATTGTGGCCGAAGGCTTTGACAAGATTCCTTTGCTGAATCGCTTCAAAGGCTATCGTTCAGTCATTGGCTTTGTCGCTTTGGCTGTGCTTGGCCTTCTTGATGCTCTCAAGGTTGGCAACGGCGAGTTGTTCTCGACCTATTCACCTTATCTAATCGCTTTCACTGGCTTGGCATTGAATGCCGCCGGACGCGATGAAATCAAACTCGATTCTGTCACTCTGAAAAAAAAATAGCTAATGGCATCATTTTTTGATGATCTTAAAGGACAAGGACTTTGGAAAGCGATTATAAGCTTTCTAACTGGACTTGTTGGCTGGTTATTGCATAAGGCGGCTACCGATAAGGAAGGCCGCCTTGTTGCTGAAGAACAGAAAAAAAAGACAGAAGAAAATTTGCAAGAAATCATCAGACTGGGGCAAGAACATGAAAAGCTACTTTCTGAAATCAATGACGCTAATCTTAGTGATGAGCGCATTAGCGAGTTGTTATCGACATTTCCCGATCACTACGCCGATGATACCGCCGCCAACGCTGCAAAAAGTCGAACCAGTAAAATGCGTGGCTCTCGCCGAAATCACTGACCCGAAAAATCCAAAAGGATCAATTCGCACAGTTCAATGCACACTTCCAAACGCCAATGGGCGTTACTGGGTTGTCGATATTATGCCGATAATAAAAAATGATTTGGCACTAAAACACTATGCAAATCAGCTTCGCGCTTCGCCTTGTTTTGTAAAACCGTGAATTGTAGAACTTGATTTGAAACACTCTTTGCACAACCAGGTGACTTTTAGAGGCTTGCTCAAATCCCGATGATGCATTTGAACATCCTTAGAGCTGCAAATCTCGCAATCGAATTTTGAAATTTTACCGCGGCTTAAATACTCCCAAGCGTAAGACCGGCAATTTGCCTTTTTTGTCTGAAGTTCATTTTTAGGTTTTTTCCGAATCCATTCCCTCGAATAAGCGTTTCTGCAATCTTTACAATAACGGTCGTTTTTCGACGCCCTTGGTTTATCGCAACGCGAGCACTTAAATTTAAAATCATTCATGGCCTTATCATCGTTATTTTAAGTTTAACGTCAATAATTATTATTTAAATCATCAAAAAATCCAATGTTTTCGCATGTTTTAAATTATTATGCAAAAACAGTTGACGTTAAATGTTTTTGAATGTTAATCTTTAGGAGTAAGGAAAATCAAACAAAAGGAGAACTCAAATGCTTGAACAAATTAAATACGGAAACCCAGAAAACGACGGGCCAATAAATGAAATTTTCAAAAACGTTAAAACAGATTTTGAATACGCTTGTCGAAACGGATTTGTGGCAGGGTTTGGAAACTATGTTTTAAAACGATTGATCAATGTCAATAAATCGCGACGCGCTCATGGTTTTTCAGAATTTGATGCACGACAAGTAAATGATTTCATTTTCAGAAAGGCGGCTTAAATGAAAACACAACACACACCGACGCCTTGGATTGTAGATGAGAGAGTAGGCGTGACAATATTGGCACAAAAACACATTAACGCAATCGGCTTATCGTGGAAACCTGAAGTGGCATCATGCCACTTGGGCATTGGGCTTGAATGGAATGAACAAGAGGCCAACGCTGAATTTATTTGCCGAGCCGTCAACGCGCATGACGACTTGGTTGCGGCACTTGAAGATTTGATCGCAGCTCGTAGCGATTTGTCATACAGCGCCGATAAGATTGCAAGCGCGTATGATTTTGCGGCCAAAGCACTCGCCAAAGCAAAGGGGGAGGTATGAGCTGCATGACTTGCGCTGTTTGCGATTATTGCCACAACAACACGATTTGCCCAAAATGTGGCAGTGACCACAATCTTTTTGACGAAGCAAACGACACAGAAGACTATTCGGAAAGTGAGAATGAAAATGATGAAAACTAACTTTAACTGTAAGCGGTGCGGAAAAAAAACGGTTGAAATAACACATTGTGGGGATTCGCTCATGGAATGTTATTGCAGCAATTGCGAAGAAGAATGGACAACCGAGCCGGACGGATTCGGAGACGGTGGTTTGATTTGGGCTGAAGCAATGGCATTTTTTGAAGGAGATGAAGAATGAAAACCTATACTTTTGAAGACTTACTTTTTGCGCTGTTTATAACCTTTAACGTGATTTTTTTCGGACTTCACGTTGCCGTTTGGGTTGTAAAATATTCTAACATTTTCGGAGGATTGTAATGTTTGAACTAAAAAATCAAAAGACAGAAGATTTATTTCAAGAGCATTTTTCAGCAATGGCAATGGTGAGAAAACAAACGTTCAGAGGATGTTTTAAATCTGTTGCGATAAAAAATCATGCTTTGCGAAGACTTGAAAAATCAATTTCAAGCCTTCATGAACACATTTTTAATTCGGACAAATACGATAGCAAAAGCATTGTGAAATTTCATTTCTAATTGACGTTAACAAGTTTTGACTGTAACAAGGACAACTATGACAAAAAAAACAAAATCTAAAACTTATGAGTTTAGTGCTGATAAGTTCAAAGAAGAAAGAAAAAAACAGGGTTGGACTCTTGGAAAGTTTGCAGAAAAGCTTTTAGAGTTCAGTCCTAAAGCAAGCAAAGCTTTGGTGTACAATTGGGATCACGGCAAGTCTCCATCTTTAGAATACATGATGGCGATTTGCAAAATTCTGAATAAAACGCCTGATCACTTTGCTAAATAATCCGTTAGCTAATAACAAAAATAAAGGGGTAGAAAATGAATGAAGAAAATCAAACAGAAGAAAATCTAGAGGTTCAAAAACAAAACTTTCCGAGCGAAAAAAATGCGGCATCGGCTTTAAAAGTCGATGAGCTAATGCAAGTTTTGCCGACAAATTTTTCCGAGCTCTATCGATACGCAACAGTTTTGTCGCGTTCGGATTTGGTGCCAAAAGATTATCGTGGTAAGCCGGACAACGTGGTTGTGGCGATCCAATACGGCGCAGAAATAGGATTAAAGCCGTTGCAGGCTATGCAAGGAATAGCTGTAATCAACGGGCGCCCAACGCTTTGGGGCGACCATTTCCTCGCTGTCATTAGGGCATCCGGAGCGCTTGAATACATCATCGAAACCGACGATGGGAAAGAAGCCACGTGCAGGACGAAACGAGTCGGCGAAAAACACGAAATTATTAGAACGTTCTCGATGGACGACGCAAAGACGGCTGGGCTCTTGAGTAAACAGGGGCCGTGGACAACGTACCCTAAACGTATGCGACAGATGCGTGCGCGTGGGTTTGCGTGTAGAGATGCCTTTGCAGATGTTCTAAAGGGATTTGCTTTACGCGAAGAGGAAAATGACTATGTTGAAGTTGAAGAAGTAAAAGAGAAAATATCTTTGATGCCAAAGCGGGCGAGTGAAACAAAAACAGACAAAACTTTTGATATGAAAGATGCTCATATTGTTTTTGATGATAAAAAAATAATCATGGATGACCTTCATTCATTCAACGATCCAGTCGATCCATTTGCAAAAATATCAGCCGAGAAATGTGAAAAAATCAGAAATGGTTTGATTGCTAATCGCCGACAATCAACAGCGTTTTATGAATTCTTAAAAGCTAATTGCAAGACTGAAAAAATCGATGATGTGACAAATCTTGATTTTGAAAAGGTCATGAACTGGATTATAAAAGACTAATTCAAATGCTTAAGTTCGATCCAGAAAAACACGTCTACACTTACGACGGACAACCCACACCCAGCGTTACTCAGGCCCTCAAACTCGGGGGCCTGATTGACGACAAATGGTTTGATGATGTTTCACGCGCACGAGGGAGCGCAGTTCATAAAGCAATTTTCCTTCACATGCAAAACGATCTTGATTTTGATTCGCTTCACCCGATGATCAAACCCTACGTTGAAGGCTTTTTTCAGTTTGAGAAAATGACACGCTTTAAACCAATCATAGAACTTTGCGAGGTCAGTCAATTTCATCCAGTGCATCGATACGCGGGAACGCCTGACGTTGTAGGAATTTTAAATGGTCGCCACATAGTTCTCGATTTTAAAACGGGGGCAGCTCCTACAGCTCGTTATCAGACAGCGGCCTATGCCGAATTTCCACGCATTAAAATCTACCAGCCTGATCGATTTGACTTGCGTCTTTTCCCCGATGGAAGGCCCAAATTAAATCAACATAAATCGCCTGACGATTTCACCGTATTTTTGGCCGCTTTAACAATAGCTAAAACAAAAAGTTAAAAACAGTTGACGTCAAAAATTTTTGTATGTTAGGGTAGCTCATGGGCAATTAGGCTCAAACTAACAAAGGCAAAAAATGAGCAACGAACAAAAAAAACGAATTCAACAAGCAATCGAAGAAACAAATAAAATCTTAAAAAAAGAACTCTCTTATTTAGAGAAAAATCAGAATAAAAAATTTATCGAATTGCATAAAAACCACATTAAAAAACTTGAAGCAATGTTGGCATCTTAAACAAAAAAGGGGAATAAAATGGTTATCATTCACGATGTTTTTTGCATTACTGATTACAACGGAGAAAAAGAAAAGGCGAAATGGACGCCGATTGGCACAGCATTCTTAAACAAAGACGGATCGCTCAATGTAATTTTGGACGCGATTCCTTTGAATGGAAAATTACACATTTGCGCACGCGAAAAGGCAGAAAAGAAAGTTGAGGAATTATGAACACGCAAAAAATTCTAGGTGCCTTGCTTGAAAACATGAACGACGAAAAATCCTATAGAACTTACCACAAAGACAATAATGGATGTTTGACAACAAGCTTTTATGGAAGTGTCTCAATCCATAAAATTTGCAAAGATCGAGACTATGAAACGCCACAAGTTGAGCAGCTTACCGGCTGGCCGACTTACGCGGTTATTTGGGTTGGAAATTTTGGAATTGGCCTAGATTTTCTTCCGGTCGAATTGAAATAATCAAAACTAGATCAAAACTTAAAAGGGGTAAAAATGAACACAGAAATAAACACAGTCGAAATTGAAAGTCAGGTTCCAGCCGTTATCGAAAAAGCACGAGCTTTAAAAATAACGACACATGAGGAATACGTTGCGGCGGTAGAATTTGGCAAATCGATCAAAAAGTTAATGGATCAAGTAGTGTCAACTTTCAAGGAGCCGAAGGATTTAGCGTCAAAAACCCACAAGTCTATTTGCGCAAAAGAGAAGATGCACCTTGACCCATTGGACCAAGCTATAAAAATTGCGCGCAAAGTTTGTGGAGATTGGCAGCTTGCCCAAGACATGCTTAAAAAACAGGCGGCGCTAGACGCACAAAAAGCCGCTCAGTTGATCGCGGACGAGCAAATGCGTAAAGACGCATCCGAAAAGGAAGAAAGCCGCCTAGCGCAAGCCTGTGAGCTTGAGGCGCTAGGCTATAAGGACGAAGCCGACGCAATTTTGGCAATTCCGGTTGTCGCAACGCCGATCGTCCCGGTGATGAGCATTGCCGTTGACGATGCGCCAAAGGTCAAAGGAACAACGTCGCAAAAAAAATATCAATATGAAATCATTGACGAAAAATTGATTCCTAGAGAGTTTTTAATGCCGAATGAAAAGCTTATTGGCAATCAGGTACGGGCATTCGGGGCTGATTTTGCTTGTCCCGGCATCAAAATTTTTGAAACACGGCAGGTTTCGTTTTCTGGCAAATAGTGTCGCATAATATTTTTTTTAAACTACTAGGGGAATCCCTTTGACCTTATCGGGGATTTCCCTATCATGACCGAAATTGATTGTCTTGCTGGCAAATCAATAACTTTAAATTTTGCTTTGAGCGACCGGCATGGTTTCAAAAGCCCAGCAAGACGCGCATTTTCATGAGTCTACGCGCCCGTCGCTGGCGGCATACAGCTATTTATGCACTATTATTCTTTTAATATTGGCGACTATAGGCGCGACACCATGCACTTTTCCATGATTGAGCATGGCGCATACAGACAACTTTTGGATTGGATCTATCTTGACGAGAAGCCTATCCCAAAAGAAACCGAGGTGGTTTTTCGTAGGTTATCAGCAAGAACCGAAGAGGAGCAAAAAGCCATTCAAAATGTTCTCAAAGAGATGTTTGATTTGACCGATGATGGGTATGTTCAAAGAAGGTGTATGGGCGAAATCATGGTTTATCAACGTCAAGTAGCTAGGGCGCAGATCAACGGAAAGCTAGGCGGGCGGCCTAGAAAAACCGAGGTGGTTATTTCTGGGTTTTCAGAAAAAACCCAGACGAAAGCTAACCAAGAACCAATAACCAATAACCATAAACCAATAACCAATAACCAAGAACCAAAGAATAAGACTATGTCGAGTGAACTCGACTCCCGAGTGAATGAAATTTTTGAATATTGGAAAATTGAGCTTGAGCACCCAAATTCTCGAATTGATAAAAAGAGATCGAATGCAATTTTGGAAAGACTGAAAGAAGGGTACACTGTCGAGCGAATCAAAGAGGCAATCAGGGGAATAAAGCTTTGCCCTCATAACATGGGACAAAACGAACGTGGGCAGGTTTATGACGACATCGAACTTATTTGTCGGTCTGGTGCCAACGTTGATCGATTTGCGGACGCTGAATTTAAAAGGCCGATGGATAAACTAACCAAAAGAATGGCAGATTGTCTTTTGCCGATAACGGATGGGAGCGATAAATTATGAATCAAGCAGAATGGAATAAAAACTTTATTTGGCTTTGCGGGATTTTCCCAAGCTGGCAATTTAATCAGGCCGTTTCCGCTATTTGGTTCGATGAGCTTGGCAGAAAGGTTCAAGAAAAAGATTTTAGAAACGGGATCTTTTCTTTACAACAGAAAAACCCTTCCCAATTTCCTCCCGGACTATTTGAAATTCTAAACGAGATCGAATCAAGCAAAACTGCAATCGTTCCAGAGATTGCAAGCGGAGAAGAATGGGAAAAGGTTTTGCAGCTCGCCAGAAACCCGCACCGAAAAATTGAACTCATGCCGCAAACTGAAAAGGCGATAAAACTTATTGGTGGCATTCGCAAAGTCGAACTTGCTCAAGAATCAGATTTGAAATGGATTCAAAAAGAATTTCTAGAACACTGGAAAAACTACAATGGCGAATCAATCACGCAAAACACTTTTGGCTTAACTGTTAACGCAAAACAATTGCCGGGGGCTAAATGACAAGAAATGAAAAATACGACGCTGAAGCTAAGGCATTGTTGCAGGCCGCCATGGATCACAAAGTCTTAGGATTTGAACTCGCTGAATTGATGTTTGAAATGGAAGAAAAGTGGCCGGGTAGAGGTTGGGGGTATTCCGCCCATGAGGTTTTGAGGGCTTGGGAGAAAAGAATAAACCAAAAGAAACCAGAGGTGAAAAATGGCTGATGTTTACAAGCTTATCGACGGAAAAATGACCAAGGTTGGAACGCGGGATGTTATCGGTGTTTTTTATCCGCTGCCAGATTTTGACGGGGCTGAATACGAGAGCGAGAAAGATCATGCTAGGCTATGCGGTCAAATCAAGCGCGTGTTCGATTGTATGCAAGACGGTGAATGGCGAACCCTTGACGATATAGCGAACGCAACAGGCGACCCGCACGCGTCAATATCGGCACAGCTAAGGAACTTAAGAAAAGATAAGTTTGGGGCCTACGAGGTTGTGAAGCGACCGCGAGGCAATCGAGAAAGTGGTTTGTTTGAATATAGGCTTATTAAATAAAGGGGTAAATTATGAGTGGCACAAAATTATGTTTTATAGATGAAGACAGTGACGGTAATTTTTATTATCGCGAATTAACAGACGCAGACTTTCAAGCATTGAGAATTGAAAACGAAAAAATTTTAAGAGATCAATTTGCAATATCGGCGCTTAATGGTTTTTTAAGTAATCCATGTTTTTCAGAAATATTTAATCAACAAGACTATCAACGAGAAACAGCACAAATTTGTTATGAACTCGCAAATTTAATGATTCAAATTAGACAATACAAATGAAAAAATACAAATCATGCAAAAAATGTGGTGGGCGCATGAAAGTCAATTGCGCTGATTTTTGTTCTCTTGATTGCAAAATTGAGCAAATCAAATTCGATCAAACTAGGCCGCTCGATGACTTTGACTTTCAAGTTTTAAAAAAACAAAAAGGCGAAGGCTGGAATCGCGACAAACTTAAAGAATTTTTCAATGTGCCAATATCGTTTCTTGAACGGTTAGAAAAACGAGCCGCAAAACACCTAACCGACACGCAGTTAAAAAATCTTTACCTAGACTAAAATGATGTTTGACGTTAAAGAATATTAACGTTACAACATGTTTATGAAGTTAACCAAAACACAAATTGCAGAATTGAAAGCGATTCCTTTTGGGCCTGCAAGGGTTGGTGCTTCAAAAGAATTGTGCGATTGGATAAATCAGTTTTTGAGTCACGCTCAATTTTTAGAAGACAGAGTTTTGGATCTTGAAACTCGATTGAAATTCATTTCAAGCTTTGGCGGAACTGGTCCTTGCAATGGTGCATGGTGCGCGGAGAAAGCTAGGGAGATTTTATGAAGCCAAGGCATTATGACATTCCAAGCTACAACGTAACGCTCAGACTGCGCGAGTCGGTTAAGAGTCGTCATCTTTACAAGGTGAGTCTTTGGCGCAAGCTGGTGCAGTTTTTGAGAGGGTGGTGAGGTATGAAATCAGATATTATTTTTATTTTAATTGGAGCTTTCTTTTTTTTGTTTTTATTTTTTTCAATGCTAATGGTTTTTGATTTAATAATCGATTTAATAGAACCGGTTTGGGATAGATTTAAAATTAAAATACAAAATAAATTGATTAAATTTTTTGAAAGAAAGTTTGGTGATTTGTGAAAATGACACCGTTACACATTGATATTATGTTGCATTACAATATTGGTGATTCTGATTACCGTGATGGAGATTTTTCTGCTCCGGCTGTTCGTGAATTCGTTCAAGATTTAATTACTTATGATTTGCTAGAGCGTTTTCCACAAGATGAAGACTGTAAATTCAAATGTGGCATCACAGAAAAAGGCCGCGCTTGGATTAATGGATTATGCCAAACACCCATGCCGGTTCAAAAATGGGTGATGCCTTGAAACTATGTGAGAGGGTGGTGAGGTATGAATGATTATAATGCAAAGAAATTGATAGACGATATAGTTACAACATCATTTTGGAATGGGTTTTGGCGTGGCAGTACCTGCGCAAGCGCATTTATCACAATAACTTTGGGAATATTATTAGTCGGTGATAAATTGAAATGGTGGTGAGGTATGGAAACAATAAAAGTTGGCGAAAGAAAAACCTGTAAGTGCGGAAAGAACGATGAGTCAGATCCGCATGGGTGCCCTTATGCTGAAGAAATAAACGACGATTATGAGTTTAAATGCACGTGCTGTTCTGATTGCATGCACGAATGCTGCATGGATATTTAACCAACGCCTACGGGCAGAAAGAAGTGAAGATGGCAAAGTTTAGAAAAAAACCGGTTGTAATTGAGGCGGAGAGAATTGACCGTAGGTATTTTGAAAATCTTCTTGAATTTGTTCCACCTGAATTTCGTGGAGAATATAATTGTGGGGAGTTTGCAGAAGATGGCTGTTATATCGAAATCAAAACTTTAGAGGGTACCATGATAGGCATAGAAGGCGACTATATTATCAAAGGCGTCAAAGGCGAATTTTATCCATGCAACCCAGACATCTTTGAAATGACTTACGAAGCAGTTTAACAACTTTGCAGCGATGCAAATCATGCGTGCGGTGTGGTTCAGGGACACATAAATGTTTAAGCCGAGGGATACCCTCATGGATGCGCTTTCGTACCGCAAGCCCTGCAATGGGCACCACTTAGACATTGGGAAGGCGACAACCATTAGCAGGTGCAACTCCTGCCACGCATGAAATTTTAAAGAGATAGCGACACATAGCAGCACAGCGGGTTAACACGTAAGGGTGCAAGGTGTGTGACAGCCGGAGAGACGGCAAATTTTTTCGACGCAACGTTTTAACGGAGGGGTGATGAAAAAAATAATCATGATATTTTGCATAATTTTAATTGGATGCGTGAATAAAGGAATTCCATTGTCGTATGTTACTAAAAATAGTGACGGGAAATATGATAAGCCATTTTTTTACGAGGTCGATACATTTGTTCTTGATGGGGTAAAGTGCGTAGTTGCAAGCAGTCGCCCAGATTCATTGGCGATTTCCTGCGATTGGGATAATAAAAAATAACACCCCCAAGTTGTAACGAGGTGACGAATGGAAGATAGCCCAATTTTTAAACTAATAAATCCGCTAAAGATTAGTCTATGGACACGCATAAAACTATTTTTTGCAAAGAAATATGTCAGCGTTGACTATGGCAACAGTCACCCATCGGTGAAGATGATATTTAAAAAAGTTGGCGGCCGTGTCTACGTTGTAGGCGAAAAAATATTGGAGGACAAATGACAGACAAGAATGAACCGGCGTTTGGAGCATGGCAACCGATTGAGACTGCGCCGAAGGATGGGAGAAATATTTTTATTTTCATACCACAAGAATTTAATACGGGAATTTATACAGCATGGTGGTCAAGAGACCATTGGTGCTCAATTGATTCATCTTGGATAGGTCGTGATTTGCCAACCCATTGGATGCCTTTACCAAATCCACCACTCAAAGAAAGCGAGGGAGTGTGAAATTGTTTAACTGCCTATGGTTTGAAGATTATGGGATTGGCTCACGGGTTTGTTTGCGTTGTGCTTGGTATAAATTTACCTGCAAACTTGGCTACCATAAAATTCTTGGCATAACATGTGCTTGCGGATCAACGAAAAGGATTAGACCATGACCAAACAAATCAAAGAGATCATTGCGGAGATGAGGGAGAAAGAAAAGGCGGCAAGTGAGGGAAAGTGGGAAGTTAGGCCTTCTTCAGATAATCGCCCGTACATTTTTCTAAAAAGTGAATCGGATAATTTTGCCCCTCTAATAAAAACATACAGACATAACTTACCTGGATCTGCAAACGCCGACTTCATAGTCTTCGCCCGCAACAACATCACCGCGATACTGGATTATGTTGCGAAATTGGAAAAGAAAGTAACAGAAATATCATCTGGCTATATGCACTGCCAAGCGGCGTTTGCCCTATTAGACGAGAAATACAGGAACAGAAAGGTAAAGGCATGAAAAAAACAGTTAAACCAAAGCGGCAGCTAAAGCCTAAAAGTCTTAAAGAGTCTTTAGCCAATGCTTTCAAAATTTATTCAAGATTTCCTAAATGGAAAAAAGAAGCCTTTAAAATAGACACTTCCAATCAAGAAAGTGCTGGTGATTGAGGTATGAAAAAGAAAACAGTTAAACCAAAGCGGCAGTGGGAAATGTGGGCGGTTGTAAAGCCAAATGGGTTACTGCATTCCACGAGTGAAACTGAGGTCGACGCACAAGCGCTTAAAGGATTTTTGATCGGTAGCTCTTCACCATTTTCAGATCAATGGGTAGTTAAGAAAGTGCTGGTGACTGAGTTATGAGTGCTGAATTTACATGCTCAGATTGCGGGAAAGATGGGACGCGTTGCGATTGCCATAAAAAACGACAACCCAGAATTCAATTAACTTGGTCACAAGAACAGGCAAAGAGACTGGCGGAAAATGAGAGGGATATAATATTGAATGAACTAGAACTTAAACGGTTCCTTAAAAAAAACAGAGTGTGGGACTGAGGTATGAAATTTGAACACAAAGATATTATCACGGAATTGTTTGATAGAGTTATTATCGACAGCAAAGCCCATTGGGAGGCAAGGCTTTCTCTTGTATTAAAACCAAAACCAAAATGGCTTCCTCTATTTCTTTATAAGAAACTTTTAAATCTTATCCTTGTACAAGAGAGATTGGTGACTGAGTTATGAAATATTCAAAAGAAAATATTGAAAGTCACTTTAAATGGGCTGCTAATAATGAAGCACCAATGGCTAATAAGTGGATAGATTGGTGCGCTAAATCAAT
>CAZYOE010000108.1:0-17144 GCA_964648725.1 uncultured Pseudobdellovibrionaceae bacterium
AATGCAATCATAAAGTTCTGTCCGTACGTTCCGTCGTTAAGTGAACTGTATTGAGTTCTATTTAATTTATTGATCGGGATGACGATGAAAGATGTGTTCAAAATTTTACCTGATTTTGATAAATTTTGGGATTTTAGTAGGCCTGTAGAATCGGACGCGACGTTTCGAGCGTTATTATCAACTACGATTCATATGTCGATAAGGACTATGCACTCGAGTTGCAAACTCAAATCTCGCGTGCCCAAGGTCTTCAACGAATTAAAACGTGAGGGGGAATGGAGTAAGGCTCACTAAAGCAACTAAGGGTACACTATAAAGCGTACTAAGTTAGTCACTTCATTCGATTTGTCATCATCAGGGATGGCAGGAATTAACAGGAGCCGAGAGAGCCAGCTCTGCGCGAACAACGTGTCTCCTTCATGAAATGGACAAAATCAACTCTAGCAGTTGATTCATCCTCAATTTCAAGAGAGCTGCGCCGGTGCCTTTGCATTTAAATTTTTCTAGCAGGTAAATCGCACCAAACACTTCGTAATTCTTGAAAAGGAAACGTATTTAAACTATATGTTTCTATTATGGAAATATTTGAATTACGTTATTTTTTAGCCGTTGCTCAAAACGAAAACGTACATCGGGCCTCTGAGGGCTTGAACGTGTCTCCAGGGTCTTTAAGCAAGGCTATCTCCCGACTAGAGGACGAACTAGGTATCTCTCTTTTTTATAAGCAAGGCCGCAATATTCGCCTTACGCCCGAGGGTCTGGCCCTCAAAAGACGGGCGGCCCTCATTGTGCAACTTGAAGAAGATGCAAAAATTGAGTTAGGTGGTCAAAAGGGAACTCTCAATGTGGTCATTAGTGCAGAAGAAATCCTGCACACCCATTTTGGGATTCATCTTTCGGAGCAGATCAATAAGACATTTTCTCATTCAAGATTTCAATTTCTGAGCCGCACAGAATCCAAAGTTATTCAACAAATAGAAGATGGTGAGGCTCACTTTGGCATCCTCACAGGCGAAGTTCCGCAAAGTCTTAGGGCGAAAATATTGGCCAAAGTTGAATTCAAAACTTGCGGATCTGCAAAGCATCCACTTTTTAAAAAATATGCGCAGACTTCTAAAATACCTGTTGAAGAGGTTTTGAAATTTCCCTTCGTATCTCCCGAATTAGCCATGCTGGGAAAAATATCGACCTCGGCCTCCTTGGATGGCTGGCGTGATGACAAGTTTCCCCGGCAAATACGATATCGGGCTAGCGGACTAAAAATTATGGAGAAACTGCTGTTGCGGGGAAGTGCTCTCGCTTATCTTCCGGACTACTACGTAAAAGAACTCGATCTCGTTATTCTGCAAGTCACAGGTTGTCCATACAGCTGCCAGCAATCCGTTAAATTAATTTGCAAAGATCCGGATGCATTAGGTTGGATGAGCAGGGTATGGGATAATATCTAAGCTGAGCTTACTAGAGTAGAACTACGAATTTCTTGAACAAGGCGATCAACGGTTAATTTAATCTCGGCAGGCTTCTGTTCGATATTTGGCGTGCGTGACGAATCGATGACCTTTTGAAAACTTTCAGGAAACTGAGTGAGTAGGGTCGGCAAGTTCGCCGGGATTTCATCCATTGCAATTTTCAAAAGCAACTCATCTAGAACGGCAATGTGATTTTTCGATCATAACCTTCTCCTTGTAACCGCTACTTGATTGCGGCTTAGGGAGAACTTGCCATTTGCCGTCAGAAATAAAAAGAAACATATTTTGGGCCAGGTCTTTCTTTAGACGATATCGCCTTATACATTTTCAGTTAGAAAGTAGACCAAGGCGCACACGAGGCGGGGTTTCCCCTCTGTGAAGGGGGGCCTCGGACGAAGCAGCCAACGGTGGGCTACGAACTAAATGGAAATGGTATTACCGTAACCTTGGCCAAACCGTATCTTTCTCGTAGGACCCGGTGGGCTTCACCTACCAGATACTCGGTAATTGGTACTCTATTAACGAAACGCGCAAAGGAAACCAGCAGTGACAATGGCCATATTCAAAATACCCTATCTCAGATTACACTTTTGACGCCGCCTATAGGAATTTTTCTATAATTCTTGGGAGGTAAATTGAGGTGTCGAATTTATTTAGTGAATCTGAAGATTGTTTCCGCGAACTTTTCGGGGTGGAAATTGAACTTCGTAGCGATTTTTTGAGGGAACGACTTTTTCATTGGCTCCTTAAAAAATAGACAGCCCTTTCAGCAAGCCCTGAGGTAGGGTCGCTGGCACACATTTCGCAAATTGGATAAGGGAGATTGGAGAGGCATGCGCTACTTTGTGAGGATTCGGTCGAATTCACAGTAGTGTATTGTAAATGGACAGATGATAAACAATTTTACTTTTAAATTGGTTCTAAGTTTCTCGACTGTGTTGATTTTGAGGGGAATTCAGGCCCAAGCCCAAGCCCATATCCTGGCAAATACTTGTTCAGAAAGTCTTAGAGATCTTGCAGCTGAATTAGAATGGTCCAAACCAGAAAGTATTTGGACTGATGAGCCGACCGTACGCTTGATTACATCGAAAACAGTGTCAATGGTGCCGTCGGGGACACTCGAAAGGTTTCACCTTTTAGGACGATATCGCGACAAATGGAGCTCTACTTTTGCGTCAGCTCCCGATGCCTTACAGGGTGATGCTCGACTCCTTATTGCGTTACTTGGAGAACAGGGAACCACTCTCGCCGCCGATAAGGGTTTTGGTTTGCGAATGTTGAATTCAAGAAAGTTATTGGTGCCTACGGTAGAGGTGCTCAATGCGCGAATTGATAGACTGAATCAAATTCTTCCATCAGATAGGCAAATCGGTATTAAGTTTTATAGTGCTGATGGTAAAGTTGACCGTTTTGAGTTCTTGCGGCGATTCGCCTTGGAGGGCATGCTTCCTATTTCTGAAACCAGTGGAGAATTGCTCATTCATGATTTTAGCTACCATGTACCAAGTCTCCTGGCTCCGCCAGAACTCATTAGATCTTGGAGACTTAAAGTTAGGCTAGCAATTGATTTATTTGACTATATTAAATCGAAAAATCCAAGTGATAGGGGATATGAGTTGATCGAGGAGAAAATCTTAAGTCAGGTTTCAAAATCCCTGGACTATGCCAATGGAAACTTTGGGCGGTCCCTGAGTTCCCCAGGTTCCTCGTTTTATAGTTCTTTTAGGTATATGGATCCGGAGTTGACTTCAGAAAAGTATTTAATTGAAATTCTGAAGAATTTTGCGTATCCGGCAGATGAAATGCAAAGATCTGGTTTATTTTTGCAGGAGATTCTCGGCCATTATACTGAATTTAAGAAACTTCAAGCCAACTTAAAACAGCAGGAGAGACCCTCTAAAGAACGAACCTATTCCTCCGATGAAATGCAAAAAATGTCTAGAACGAGGCCTCTCGAAATTATTGCAGCCATCGAAAAGCTTGATTGATGATATTGAGATATTGACGGGCTCATAAGTTCGCTAAGTATTAGTTGAAAATCCGGAATAGATTTTATCAAATGCGAAAAGACGATGCAAGAAGACTTGATCATAAAACTTTAGAGGAACTAAGAACTAGTGCTGTAAGAAAAGTTTAAGCTGGAGAAAGCCCTGAAAGTGCAGGCAAAATTCTAGGGTTGAACAGAACAACCATTTACTACTTTAATCGCCAAACGGATATTAGCTCTCCAAGAAAAAGTAAGGTCTTTTCCATATAGCCATCTATTAAAGAACACATTGTAGTCCTTTGCTTCGGCAACCAGTGTTTGGCGTGGAATTTCAATCGCGGTTAAGTTTGCATACATAGGGGCTGTTCGGTAAATCGCTTTTTGGTGATTTTTCATTAGTTTTCTTTATAGCAAGGCACTCCGACGAAGCTCTAGCCTGAGGCGCTAAAGCGAGGAGGAGTAACGAAGCTATAAGTAAAAGTTATGGAAAATCACAAAAATGGATTTACCGAACAGTCCCTACATAATCGGGTCAATTTTGTTTTCGTTAAATGCCTCGTATGCCGCTTTTACTTTTGTATTTGCTATTTCCATTGTTGAGGCATCAACTTTGCCAGTGATGGCCTGTGGTTTTCTCGTTCTTGCACCTATTAAAATTTTAGGCATGCCGCCTTCTTCTGCCGATTTTTTTCCCTGACGATTTCGTGTCTCTAGCCTTTCAATTTGCTCGGTCCGCTCAGCTTTGTCCTTGTCTCGCTCTCGTTTGGCTCTATCGAGTTCACCTAATGATTTGTTTCGTTCTCGTTCCTTTTCACATTCATCGACTGACCGATGCTTCTTCTCCCCTTGAAACTGAACAAGGCTCATAGCAAAATATAATTAGTTGCCGTGATGCCTTATCTCACAGATAGCTCTAGATAGCATTGGAGCGGATCTTTTTACCTCTACTTTTAGCAATACTCCTTTTTCCAGCGACTCGGAGCAAGCGTTGAAATTTAGGACATTCCATATGATTTGATGCTGAACACTTAGCAACATGTAAAAGAGTGGTTTGAACGGCCTTGAGCTTCCGAATGTTTTTTTCGATTTCGTCGGCCTTTTTAATAAGAAATACTCTGTTCATTTGGAGTTTGCCTTCAGTCGTGAACATTGAAGCAATGTCTTCTAAAGTCAGACCTGCGTGTCTTCCCAGTGCGATAAATTCTAATTGCATCAAGACGTGAGAGTTAAAAAGCCTTCTTAAACCATGACGGCCCATTGATCGGATTAAGCCTTTCTCTTCATAAAAACGGAGAGTCGATGGACGCACCCCGGTTAATCGAACTACATCACCAATATCGAGCGTTTGCTTGGCAGAACTTGTCTTCACATCAGACCTCAAGTTAAGTTGAGGTCTCAGATTAGGTCAATTTTCGATAAAAACCAAAGATTTTTTAAATTTTGGTTAGAATTCTCTTGAGCTCAAGTTCACTTGAGGTTGCAGACTGACCTCATGGAATCACGATTTAATCAGAACATGCTTATTGGTACTTTGGCTTTGTCGGCCCTTTTGGCATCAGCTGGAACAAGCATGGCCAATCTTGCACTGCCATCTATCTCGACGGAATTTTCACTTTCTTTTTCGACCGTACGATGGGTCGTTCTTTGCTACTTATTGGCGACTACGGCCTTTAGTCTGGTTGTGGGTAGACTCGGAGATATAAATGGACGACGAACTATTTTACTTTTGGGTACTGCGATGTTTAGTGCCGGTACTGTTGTATCCGCACTTTCATTTTCATTTCCATCTTTGATTCTGAGTCGTATTGTACAAGGATTCGGTGGGGCAGTACTCGCCGTGCTTCCGATAGCTATTGTGACAGAGGCATTATCTCATCAGAAGATGGGGCGAACTATTGGGTTTCTCACCACTATGTCCGCAGTAGGGACTGCAACAGGGCCGTCGATAGGTGGATTTCTCATTGGAGAGTTTGGTTGGCGATCCGTCTTCACCGCTATGACGACGCTTGGAATAATCATTCTACTTTTGGCATTCAAGTTCGTTCGTCTTAATGAAGGAAAAAGTGACAGGGTCCACCAGACCAATTTTTTGGATCCGATCAAATCGTTCTACTCTGATGTCACCTTAAGGCTGCATCTCCTTTCAAATCTGGTGATTTCAGCCATAATGATCTCAACTTTAATCGTTGGTCCCTTTTATCTTACTCATGCTCTGCAGCTCGATGCTTTCCATATGGGTCTTGTTATGTCGGCGGGTCCAATCACATCGATTCTTTCTGGAACTATTGCTGGCTATGCTGCGGATCGGTTCGGCTATCGTTATGTCGTGATATTCGGGTTAGTGCAGTTACTGATTGGGACCATTTCATTCGTTTTCTTACCACTACATTTTGGATCGCCAGGATTTGTGATCTCTGCGATCCTACTTAGCCTTGGCTATCAACTCTTTCTGTCTGCAAACTCGAGTAGTTTCATGAAAAAAGCTCGTAATGAGCATCGCGGGACGGCAGCTGGGGCACTAAATCTCTCACGCAACTTGGGACTGATAAGTGGAACCTATTTGATGGGCGGCATCTTCGACTACTTCACCAATGGACCAAGCACTGCCAACATCCCTGAAAAGGTAATAGCCTCTGGTTTCCAAATCACTTTCTTAATCGCCACTATTTTGATCGCAGTTCTGTTAATCAATGAATTGAAAAACCAAAAGAGGAGCACAGATGGAAAGGAATAAAGACTAGATGATTCCGACTTACGCGCTAGCTATTGGTGAAGGAACGCAAGTTTTCACTCATTTGCCACTGTGGGTTTTTCCATCGATTTTCATGATCTCAGCATAGGTCATCAATGTGGTCGCTGCCGAATGGATAATTAACTAATAGGAGGCGCTGGATTGTATTTTCATCTCTTTCCTAACTTCATAAAAAGCGGGCAAGTAAACTGCTTCCTACTTACTGGGTCTCCCCAGGTTTTCTGTAATTCATAAATAACAACATCAATAGGGTGTGACCCATGAAATTTAATATATTTCTGGGTGGCTGACCATGTTGTTAAATACCCAATGAGCTCATTCATATTCCATTCAATGGTCTGTTTAAATTCGGGATGTTTGATTTCGATAAAAGGAAACGGAATTGTTTTATATTCATTCCAGATATATTTTGGTTGAGGACTCCAATAGTCATTTAAAGTAACTTTTCCAACCTTTTGAATGATATCTGTAACTTCCTTATTTTCACATTCATGCCATCCGTATGACCATGCAGCTAAGACTCCTTCTTTTTTTAAGATGCGATTGCATTCTAAATAAAATTTATCAAAGTCGAACCAATGTATTGCTGTTGCAACTGTAATCAAATCAACACTCGATGATGAAATATTTGATTCGTGAGCTTCAGAAACAAAGTAAGTTATATTCTCCCGTTGAATTGCTTTTGCAATTTGTTCATGACTAAGGTCGCTTGCTATTACCTTTTCAAAATACTTGGCGAGGTCAACAGCGCACTGTCCATTTCCGGTTCCTGCATCATAGGCTACAGATGTTGCTGGACATTTCGATATGATGAACTCAAATAGTTCTTTAGGATAAGTTGGACGATACCTTGCATAGTCAACGGCTTGAATGTTAAACTCGGTAAAGTTTTTCATATTCTACCTCGAAATTAGACTTTGAATAGTTTTTGAGGAAATGAGAATTAATTTTGGATTGTTCTTAATTCGCGCTTGAATTTGCGACCCCATGACTTGACTATAAATAATCTGCGAAAGTTCTTTGGGATTAATATCCTTTCGAATAATCTTTTTGCTTTGCCCTTCTTCAATAACTTTTGAGAGCCATGCTAACCATTTGTCAATAAAGCTCTTCATAGCAAATTGAATTGGCTTAGATAAAACCCTAAGGTCTGTGGTCAGCGCCAGTACGGGACATACTTTTTTTTCATCGCAGGAAAAACTGTAAAATACATGAAATACTTGCTCTATTTTTTGTAGTGCAGAAAGATTATTGATCTGCTCTGACCAAAGATCAAACTTAGCTCCATATTCCTCTAGAATCGCTATAATTAGGTCTTCCTTTGAGGCGTAGTGGTCATACAGACTTGGTTTTTTGATTTCAAGAAAATTAGCAATATCTTGAAAACTAAAGCCATTATAGCCATGCTTTTGCAAAAGAGCCTTTCCTTCTTTTAACATTTTTGTTTTTGTATCTGTTAATCGCACATGTGTCCTCGTGTTGTTGTCGACTCGGTGGAAATTCATCTTTGCTTATTTTTTTCTTTCCCTACCTATAGGAAGGATGTTATCCTACCAACAAGTAGGATGTCAATAGACTCAATTTATATGAGCGTTGACTGAACGAAAAGAGGCCAAAATGAGACAAGTCTATATATTAGGGGGAGTTCGAACTCCATTTGTAAAAAGCTTTACAGCCTTTAACAGTATTTCAACCCAAAAATTGATGGAATATTCACTCAATGCGCTTGTTAATAAATATGGATTGGAAAATAAAAGCATCGATGACGTCGCACTGGGTGCTTTGATCACGAGTGCAAAAAATTGGAATCTTGCACGTGAATGTGTCTTATCCTCTAAGTTGCACCCATCTACACCCGCATATAATGTTCAACGTGCATGTGGAACGAGTTTAGAGGCTGCGCATCAGCTTTTTGCAAAAATTAAAATTGGTAGTATTGATACGGGAATCGCCGGTGGAGTCGACACGAACTCTGATGTACCTATTGAAGTTGGCAATGAACTGCGGCAGATGCTTTTAAAACTGCAGCATTCAAAATCTCTTATGCAAAAAATCAAAACCATGAGCGATTTCAGAATTAGTAAATTTGTCTTTTCCTCTCCTGGTGTTGTTGAACCTAGAACGGGACTATCTATGGGTGAGCATTGTGAACGAATGGTTAAGGAGTGGCAGGTCACCCAACGCGAACAAGATGAAATTGCATTTCAAAGTCATATGAATGCGGAAAAGGCTTACAAGAATGGTTTTTATGATGATCTTATCATTCCCGTAAATGGAATAAATAAGGACAGTTTTATTCGAGCTGATACATCACTTGATCAGCTAGCAAAGCTTAAGCCTGCATTTGATAAAGATAAAGGTACAATAACCGCAGGAAACGCAAGCCCACTGAGCGATGGTTCTAGTGCAGTTATATTAGCAAGTGAAGAGGGTGCTCAGGCATTATCGCTTGAACCCCTCGCAAGATTAATTGATATTCAGTCATCTGCAGTTGATTTTGTTGGTGGCGAAGGCCTACTTATGGCACCCACGATTGCTGTTTCTAAATTATTGCACCGAAATAATATAGAGCTTCAGGATTTTGATTATTACGAAATTCATGAAGCGTTCGCGGGTCAAGTTGCTTGTACCCTAAAAGCCTGGAACTCCGATCTCTATTGTCAAGAAAAGCTTGGAGTTGCCACCAAGCTTGGGGAGATTGATATTAGCAAAATGAACGTCGTTGGAGGCAGTGTTGCTATAGGGCATCCCTTTGCTGCAACGGGCACTAGAATTCTGAGCTCACTATCAAAGCTACTGTCGAAGAACAAAAACAAGCGGGGACTCATCTCGATATGTACTGCAGGAGGAATGGGAATCGCTGCAATTTTGGAGTCGGTATGAGCCTTAAAAAGAGGAGAGCAGTTATCACCCTATTGGAAGGTCGTTGAGAAAATCAATTTCTGGAATTCTAAATATGTCCTCATATTACTTCAAAAGAAATGAGGACAAAGAAATGGAGACGGAGCACAGTCGTGAAGCTTGTGCTAATCAGACGCCTGCCGGATTCTAGCCATTTTCGCGTGATCCGTTAACCGCTTGAAATTCCTATCCATAAACCCAAAAGTCGGGGACGTTCAAAAAAACCTCTAACGCCATTAGTTTAGCTCCCGCTGGTGTGTTTTATCCTGATTCAATTCGTCTTATTGGCCTTTAATTTTATCCGGATAATATTGACATTTTTATTTTATACGGGTAATATTAATTTGGAGGTAGTTATGTTCAGTTATACCGTTTTTGCCGATTTCAGATTCATCACTCAAGGAAGTTTAGAAAGTGTCGCTCTTTCATTAAAAAAGAAGTTTAAAGAACCAAATTCAGCCAGTATCCTCATTTTTAGTGATTTAACCGGACGACAAATAGACCTGGATCTAAGTGGAACCGACAAACAGATTTTGGACAGATTAAAGGTCTATTCGCAACAAGAAACACAATCTAACACGGGAGCTGGTCGCCCTAAATTGGGAGTTGTCCCAAGAGAAATCTCACTTCTACCTATTCATTGGGAATGGCTCATTAACCAAGATGGTGGCTCGTCAGCCGTGATTAGAAATTTGATTGATGAAAAAATCAAAAACCGCTCAATAGATAAAATTAAAAACTCACAGGAAAGAACCTATAAGTTTTTATCGGCCCTCGCTGGGAACCTCCCAAATTTTGAAGAGGCAACAAGGTTTTTATATCGCAAAGACAAGAGGAAATTTACCGAACTCATTTCATCTTGGCCAAAAGATATAGCCAAACATGCTACACACCTTTCTCGGGAGGTCTTTGAATAAAAAATCAAAGTGGTGGAGGCGGAGTCGTCTCTGTAACTGCCTGATACACAGACTTAATTTTTATAGGAACAGTTCGGCATCAATTCCACATTCATTTAAAAAAATCTC
Source organism: uncultured Pseudobdellovibrionaceae bacterium (assembly GCA_964648725.1). Taxonomy (GTDB): domain Bacteria; phylum Bdellovibrionota; class Bdellovibrionia; order Bdellovibrionales; family Bdellovibrionaceae; genus CAUJGP01. The sequence continues at coordinate 10,135 of CAZYOE010000108.1, forward strand.
ATCGTGGGAAATGATGATGACAGCTCCATTGAATTGAGAAATCAACTTTTCTAGAAATTTGATATTTCCAAGGTCAAGATTATTTGTTGGTTCATCAAGAATAATCAACTCCGGTTTTTCCTCGCTCAATAGCCCACAGGCTAATGCCGTTCTTAATCGTTCCCCACCGCTCAACGAATGAACTTCTTGAAATACACTGTCGCCAGTAAATAATAATTTAGCGAGATTGTTTCTAATGTCGCTTTCACTCATTTTTGAGACAGCACGAACATTTTCAAGAACACTTTGTGTTTCATTTAAGGATGAACATTGCTGGTCTAAATAGAGCGTAGCCAACTTCCCAAGACGGAGTTCGCCTTTTGTTTTTAAATTATTGCCCAACATTGCCTTAATTAAAGTAGTTTTCCCTGAACCATTCACTCCTTTAATCGCCAAGCGGATATTACCTCTCCAAGAGAAATTAAGGTCTTTTCCATATAACCATTCACCAAAGAACACATTATAGTCCTTTGCTTCCGCAACCAGTTTTTGGCTCGGAATTTCAACCCCGGTTAAGTCGGCATACATAATTGGGTCAATTTTAATTTCGTTAAAGGCCTCGTATGCCTCTTTTACTTTTGTATTTGCTCTCTCCATTGTTGATGCATCCACTTTACCTGTGGTGGCTTGTGCTTTTCTCTTTCTTGCTCCAATTAAAATTTTAGGCATGCCGCCTTTTTCTGCCGATTTTTTTCCATGCCGATTTCGTTTTTCTTGTTTTTCAATTTGAACAGTCCGCTCGCCTATGACCTTGTCTCGCTCTCGTTTGCTTTTATCAAGGACACCTAATGATTGGTTTCGTCCTCGTTCCTTTTCACACTCGTAAGACTGCCAGCCACCACCGTATTTTTCTAATCCTTGATTTGAGAGTTCCAACACGTCATCACAAAGTGCTAAAAATTCTCGGTCGTGTGAAATCAAAAGGAGACCGTGCTGATATTCACCAAGAAAGCTTCGTAAGATTGATTTGGCCTCTCGGTCTAAATCGTTTGTCGGTTCATCAAGAATAAGAAATTGGTCATCTATTGTAGAGGCAAGTCTTACTCTCATCCACTGACCGCCACTTAAATTTGAACAAAGTGTGGTACGGTTAATTCCTGTAAGGAGTTTTTCACCCAGAACTGACCACGAATAACGGAGGGCTAAATAATCCCCTACGGGAATAGACTTTGGAATTTCTCTTTGGGAGAAAAAGGCAACGGCTCCATTTTTGCGAACCGTACCGAGAGTCGGTGAAAAATCACCAGCGATGAGTTTAGCAAGACAGGTTTTGCCAACTCCATTAGGCCCCACAAGAGCGGTCAATTTTGAGTTGAGGGTAAAAGTGATATTATTAAAAAGGGTGCGACCATTTGGCAATTCAAAGGATACACTATTGACGGTGATAATTGAAGGCATATAAAAAAACCCCTGCGGTTATTCGCATTTCTTTAAGTTAAAAGAATAAGAATGGAAGGTTTATTTATGCTCTCATAGTCCTCTGGTAAGCCCAGAGATTTACCATTCTACAATGGGCTCAGTAGAAAAATCAATAGCCCAAGAATGAGAATTTATTTTCTCGTAAAAATAAAATATTACAACCATTTGAAATTACAGATGAATTGCAGCTCCAGAGTTAAGTGATTGAGTTGATGGAGCCTTATAAATTTCAATCACTTATCGGATTTGGGAATCATTAAGGCATCAGCTAATATTTTTGTAATGTTCAGCCTTTGGTAATTCCGGCCCATTTCAAAGCCTCATCACGGTCGTCAAAAGAGTAAAACTCAATCACTTTCAAACCTTGAAACTTGAAAACATCTGTCACTTGTCCATCAATCCACTCATTCTTATTTTTGAGTCTCACTCTCACATGAACGAACACAATGACCTTACTATCAACGATAGTGAACTTCTCTGGTTCGCAACTTCCTTCGGCCCATTTGTCTCGCCCTTCTGAAAAGTTAGTTTGCAGTTCGGCCAGACCATGATAGCGACCACCGAATGTTTCAAATCGTTCTATTTTCGTATCAAAGAAATTAAGATAAGCCGAAATATCATTATGGTTTAGGGCGGAATAAATTTTTTTTACCGTTTCAATCTCATATACAGAGTTCATATCTTCATTTGTCATATGTGATCCTATTTCCAGGCCTGAATCCAAAAAAGCTCTCAAATATCTTTTTTGGTGTTTTCAGCCCTGTTAAAGTAAAAATCCAACCGCTACAAAGACATAAGCCTTTGAAATTGCTGGATTTTTATCAAAATGGTGGAGGTATCTTTAATAGAATTTTCCTTAATGAAAGTCAATAGTTAGCTCGTCCTGGGCCTCGTTGGGCCTCATATTAATATTAAATTTCTTCGGCTGCTGACCATTTGACTATCATTAGAAAATATTCTAATGATAGTTCCTGAATGGACTTAGCCGTCTTAACTACAAACAAACAGCGTGAAGCATTTTTACATCCGACTCGGTGTAGGATCCTTCAGTTTCTAATTCAGAAACCAATGACTATTAGTGGAGTCGCTAAGGAACTTAAGGTTCACCCAGCAAACTTAACTCATCATTTTAAGAAACTCAAATCTGCCAATCTAATTAAAATTACCGAAGAACGAGATACTGGCCGAGTGATCGAAATTTATTATTCCGCCGTAGCTAAAAGCTTTGATATTAATCAACAAACTGATGGGGCAAATTCAAAAGTCTTATCTCTTTTAAGAAATGATCTGACCGCAACGCTCCCTGCTTTGAAGACCGACGACTCAGACGATTTGATCGGTTTGATTAAACGCTCTCGAATATCGACCAAAACATTTAAAAAATTCTCAGAAAAATTAACGGCTTTAATAGAAGAGTTTGCCTCTGTAAATGAAGATGACGGAACGACTTACGCACTAAATGTAAGTTTGTATCCTCACTCGGTCGATTACGGACCACTTAAAAAAATTCACATTACAAAGAAAACAAAGGAACAAAAATGAAAAACATAATCCTAAAATTATCATTAATGTGCCTAATCTCTATAGGCTTAAATGCCTGGGCCAGTGTGCCAAATCAGAATCGAGAGCCTTCCATGCAAAATAATTTAAGTGAAAAAATAATGCCTATCCAACAAAACTCTAAACTGCCGGGACTACAGGTTTCTGTAACAGAAAATGGTAATGAGATTTTTAACTACGCTAATGGAGTTCGTGCCATTGAGTATAAAGAAACCGTAACTGCTAACGATCAATGGCACATAGGCTCATGCACGAAACCCATGACGGCATTTCTCATAGGACAGCTTGTCGATCAGAAAAAACTGAGATGGGATACAAGACTTGAAGAAATTCTTCCGAAAAAACACTCTATTCACCCCTCATTAAAAGGCATTACCGTTACCCACTTGCTAACTCACAGCTCGGGTTTAGCAGACGTCATGGAACCAGAAGGCGGTAAACTCTGGGAAAAGCTATTTTCAAATGAACAATCTCCTGCAAAAATGCGTTCCAAATTAGTGAACGGTATTTTTGCTTTACCTGCAAGATTTACTCCTGGCTCAAAACACGAATATAGCAATAGTGGGTATGTAGTTCTAGGTTGGATCGTCGAACAGCTCGCCAAGGACAGTTGGGAAAACACGATTACGAAACAACTTTTTGAAAAGCTTGAAATGAGAAGCTGTGGATTTGGATCACCAGGTACTGAAAATCAATCCGCTCCTACTCAGCCATGGGGCCACGCTATTGAAAATGGGAAAGTGGTTTCACTAAAACCAGGAATCCAATCAGATAATCCCCCAGCATTGGGCCCCGCAGGGACCGTACATTGTAGTGCGAGTGACTGGAGAAAGTTTTTAGCACTTTTCTTAGATAATATTCCTCAAAAAATCGTCTCGTCGGCAACACTTGACAAGTTAAAAAGCAAAGTCGACACTCAGGAGCCTTATACGTTTAGCTCCATCGGTAGAATGGAAAGAGAGTGGGCGAAGGGCTCTGCCTACGCAATGGCTGGTAGCAATACCTATAATTATGCAATCGTAGCTGTAGCCCTATCTGTCAGGAATGATGTCGCCTATTATGCGAAAACAGGAGCCATTGAGCGGGTATCCCACGGGGTTTATAGAAATCCAAAGGCAATACTGGATTCCCGTTCCGCACGAGGTCGGTCTACTTAAAAGGCCAAAAACAAAAATCATTCGCACTCGCAATTTAAAACTATGGCTTCAATAGGAGATCCAATGACCTTTGAGCAAGCATTCATAGGCATGGGGCAAAAACTGAGAAAGAGCAATCAACTAAGTCATCCCCTGGATTCTTTTATTCATGGTTTTTTATTCGCATTAACCTTTGCAGTCGTCCGCTATGTTTTCGGTGGGTAGCGGAGTTGCACCTATAAAAATAGACATCAAGGAAGCTCGGTTTAGACGCTATCCTAGATGGCCGCCTAATTTGGCAAGATTGTTGGAGGTAAGTCCTTCTTAATAATATCTAAGTGCTACTTTTTTCGAGGATTGGGAAAGGTGAAAATTTTTTGAGGGCACGCCTGTAATGAGAGAAAAGGTGTGCCGCGACTGTAGTGAACTATAAATGTTGAAATATTTTGTAACTTCAAACCGTCCATACCCACTGCCGATTCAAATCCGCAAAGTGTCCAAACTCAGTGCAAACTCAATCAACTGGAGAGTGCTTAACCTCCTTTTTTAATGATAAAACTTCACAAAATTTACCACTCGCCGTCAACTGCGGTGGTAACTCTGTTCTCTTAACTTTGACATGAGGTAAATTATTTTCTCTAAAGACACGCATAACGGAACTGATAAGATCATTAAAAACTTTGTCGGAGTCAGCATTTTCAAAAAGCTCTATACGGATTTCAAACCCATCTTCTTTGACCTGTACCAACTGGGATCTTTGGGCATGCTCATGTTCTAGGTCAAAAGTGAGAGGTGATAAACTTACCTCCCCCACTTGGATAAGAGTGGCTTGACGACCTTCGACTTGAAAGCTGCGAAAAGGAGACCCACATTGGCAGGAATTCTTATAAAATCTAAGTCTGTCGCCCAATACATAACGGATAAATGGCTGAACATCATTTGTGAGGACCGTTAGCAAAGCTTTGTCTGACAGAGTGCCATCAAGAACTGGGTTCATGTTTCTATCCACGGGCTCAAGAATTACCCAGTCTTCGCATAGGTGTTGGCGGCCATAACTGCACTCTTGTGCTATAAATATACATTCTGTTGTCGCATAGGCATTAATAACAGGACATTCTAATGAAGAGAATGCCCTTCTGGCCCGTTCTTTAAGCTCATTCGATAAAGTTTCTCCCGCAACCTTAAAAATTAAAGGTTCAATCTTTAGCCTTCCGGCCTCTTTTTCTTTTGTTAGAGTTGCCAAAACACTGGGGTATGCAGTTATCGATGCGACCTTTCGCAAATCATTTAATTGTTTCACCAATTTATCTAAAGGCTGATCTGCAGAAAGAAAGTTGAAATGTTGGTCGGGTCCAAGTAGAAGCTTTTTAAACAATTTATGTATACCGATTCCTCCAAAATGGCCATTTGCTCCTGAAATGCTAACATTGAGCCCCGTTTTACGTGCCTTCAATAATAATTTAATTTGTTTTTTATCCATTCGAGCAAAAGCGATACCAAGCGCAAATTCCAAATGAGAAGGGGGTAATAGAATGACAGCAGGTTCACCAGACGTCCCTGACGTTCTAAAAATAACGACTCCTTCAATGGGAACGGCAAGATTTTTCATATCCGCAATATGAGCCCTTGCATGATTCAGAGTGAGCGTACGTATTGTCATCCAATCGTTGAATTCACTCATAAGTTCACGTTTATGGGTGATGGGAAGATCTTTGAGTTCGATTGAACTTGATTCGGGCAAATCCGCGTAGATCCTATGAAATAAGGGCGAGTCTTTTCGAGCATTCTTTACTAACCTACGAAGGTTATATAATTGCTTGGCCTCGACTCGTTGTCGACCACCCCAAGCTGTCCAGCAACCCCCAATAAAATACTTTAGGATGCTAAAGTAGCTAATAAACATGATCACTTCCTAATTCAAAAAAAGAAAAACCCCTGCTGTTTTAGTCAGCGAGGCTTTCAAATTTGGTGGACTCCCACTTAGAGTCGTAGAACACCCCCTGACCATTTTTCGAATCTACAAGATTCAATGGAGAAAGGAGAGGATCGTTGTTGATCCAACGTAGCTGGCAAAACTATGGTGGTTGGTGGGGGGTGTTTTTATAAGTCAATTCAGGCAGTGATGCTCGTGTTCGCAATAGGTCGCGTAAGAAAATGGCAAAACACAATTGATCCAACTTTGGCTTTTACAAAAAGGTTCTCTCTAAGAGAGATACCACAGTTTCTTTGGAGATCTTTTGGTTACAGGCCCCTGTGATAATGTCTTCTGTCAGCTCTTGGTTGAATTGATTCATAAACTCGACAAATTGTTCCCGGACTTTCCCGGTCAATCGTTCTTCACTTTCCTCGGTCAGAACGTTCACGGCTAGATTGATAATATCGCCGCGATGCTTTTTCCAATTTTTAGAGTCTTCTCCGCGGGCCTTAATTTCCAAATAAGCCTTGGCCTTAAAAGGAATTAAAGCCCTTTCATTGATGAGAAAAATCCCGTCTCTTTCGATTGCGTTTTTCCTGATAATGGCAAAATACTCATCATCCAATAAAATAGCAGACAAAGACTTCGCACCTTCGAAATCTGTGATTGGAATAATGTGCTGTTCATCGTAAAGTTCAAGATCAGCTTTATCCGCAGAAAAGAACTCAAGCATGATTGGAAACTTATCATCTTTAGGGGTCTTGAAGCGATAGAATGTTGCTTTGTCCTTCTGACCTTTTTGGATCTCATATTCCCCGAGCCTTATGTATTCTTTGAGGGCATTCAAAAACTCGTCGCTTGGCTTTATAATGAGAACTATATCTAAGTCAATACAGTTCACTTAACGACGGAACGTACGGACAGAACTTTATGATTGCATT
>CAZYOE010000109.1:0-16727 GCA_964648725.1 uncultured Pseudobdellovibrionaceae bacterium
GCTTTATACACCATCCTGTTATATTTTAGGAGTCCGTTCTTTTAGGAAGGATCAGAACTACGAAAACTTTCAAACGAAATTTCAAGATCATGAACAAATCCTACTTCTGATGGATTTAAAGGAACTCACTTTTGAAGATCCACGAGCTATAGATCTTATGGCCTCGCTGCAATCAGCACTTCACCAAAAATTTCCCAATTGGGAAATGCGCTCCTTGCTCAATTCCTCTTACTTTTATCCTCAATCCTCACAGCACTTTGTTTTTGAATCCATGAAATCTCATATCAGTAAAAAAACACCCAACCTGCAATCCCGGGTCTTTGTCAATCCAACGCTCACATCCACCCTGATTCGGATTTCCAATTTTGACGAAGCAGATCTTACATCGTTGCAAAATTTTTTGCATTCGTATCCATTCCCACAAGGGCGCTTGCATCTTTTGGGACACTCCGTATTTCAAGAAGGTGTCCGCAATACCTCCTTGAGAGACCAGGCTATCCTTGTACCTTTCTTGATTCTCGCACTTGGAGTTTTTCTCTATTTTTCATTTCGTTCCCTCGCAACATCACTTTTGTGCCTCGCTATCACAACCCTTTCATACTTACTTACCGCTATTTTTGCGGTCTGGCTCGAAGGAAGCATTTCACCCTTCGGGAGTTTAGCTCTTTTGCTGGGTTTCATTATGGCGATCACAGACCTCACTCATCTATTTATGGCGGATGAAGCGGGCCAAAGCTTTTGGCCATGCTTTTACAGTTCCGGAACCACCATTGCTGCCATGGCGAGTCTTACCTTTACGCCTATCATGGCGGTTCGTCATTTTGGATGGATGGGAATCGTCTCGACCCTCGTGAGCTTTATCCTTTCTTTCTACCTTCTTCCTCGCTTGCTAAAGGTCTTTGAAATCAAGCCAAACATTCCCTCAATTTGGGAAAACACGGCCAACCCCATCTTTCAATTCGTCGGTCGTCGCCCCCTAAAGCTCATTTTTGGATTTTGCTTTTTTTATGGCGGGACCCTCCTATTCACAAAACCACCCCCAATCAATGAACGCATGGGCACGCAGTTTTCCGAGAACTCCCCTTTCTCCCAAGCGATGCAAGCTCTGCAAAGGGGGTTTGGCTTCGATGGGGAAATAGAACTTGTTTATACCCCAGTGCCGCAAACGCAAAACAATCTTCTGACTTGGTATCAAGTGGACCGGCAATTGGCCGAAGATCTGCAAGCGTTGCAGAATACGGAATCCGTCTTAGCCTTTTCACTGTTGAGTGCAGACCAGACGATCAATGCCCCGCTTCTCAATGAAATGGACCAAATGGGGCTTTTAAAAACATTTAAGCCTAATTTTTACAATGAAGCGCGCATCAAAATTTTTCTCCGAGATAGTTCCTACGCCGGTCTCGAGAGAACCGTTGAGCAAGTTGAAGTCAAAATGGAAGCCCTTAAAGATCATTTCGCCGATTATCATCTGACGGGATATTCCTATTTGCGCTTTAAGACTCTTCAGAAACTCGCTACAGCACTTTCAAGCTCGCTTTTGTGGTCTGCCCTCGGAATTTTTATTTGTATTTTTCTGATGCTCAGATCCTTTACGCTATCACTTTTGGCCGTTATTCCCAATTTGCTGCCACTACTCACGATTCAGCTGGCCTTCGCTCTTGCAAACTTTGACATGAGTTTTTATTTAGTAATGATGAGTGTGATTATTATTGGCATTTCTGATAATGACACCATTCACTATTTTTACCATTATAAGACTCATTCTCACGAGCCCATCCCTTCCATTTTAAAGCGCGTGGCACCTCCAACGATTGTGGTCAACCTTGCTTTTATCATTGCATTTTCTTTTTTGATATTCTCTGGTTTCAGACCATTTCGCGAGGTTGCAGCAGCCTCCATTCTCACCTTTACTGTGGCGTTATTCTCTGATTTATTATTAACAACCGCGATTTTAACTTGGATAAGGAAATCCCAAAATCATGTTAACGCCTGAATTTTCTGAACTCCCTTTCACCATCATTGGTCATGCCCCTCAATGCGTGAGTTTTATCAACCTACAAATTCCAAAGGACTTTTCATTTTTTGAAGGACACTTCCCCGGACACCCCGTGCTTCCTGGCGTTATTATACTGGAACTTTCGCTCTTTTTTGCCAAAGAGTTAACTGGACTTACCTCTTACATTCTTAAATCTGTTAAGAAGACTAAATTTATTCGCCCCATTTTTCCAGAAGCGCAGATCCTTATAAAATTAGAATCCTTGAGTGATCATACCTACAGGGTATTTTGGAAGTCAAAGACAGACACGCCTTATGCCACTTTGGAGTTTACTTTGGCGAGGCCAGAATGAGCAAGTTATGGAGCCTTCTTTGCTTTGGCAACTCACGCTTTAACGCGAAAGTCCTCGCTTTTTTCTGGAATCTCTGGCTTCCGTTTTTAGGTGCAGGAATTCGCATTATCGAAATCAACCCGGATTTTTCAATGATTCGGGTGAAGCTGGTGCATCGCTTCTGGAATATAAACTATCTTGGTATTCAATATGGCGGTTCAATCTACAGCATGTGTGATCCATTTTATATGGTCATGTTACAACGGATCTTAGGGAAGAACTTTTTCGTGATTGATAAGGCTGCTAAAGTCGAGTTTCTTATGCCCGGAAAAGGGGAACTTTTTGCGAAGTTTGATATTCCCAACTCAGTGGTCAATGAGATTAAGAACCGCCTGAATGAAGAGGAGAAGATTGATTGGGAGATCTCTCTTTTCGTTGAGGACAAGGATGGTAACAAGATTGCTCGAGTGGAGAAACAACTAAATATACGCACCCGACTTCGGCTTAATAGACTTAGGATGAGTTGAGGGTTGAAGACATAAACAGCTTTCAGTTAAAACCGAGGACCACCAGCTTTTGATAGTAGTTTCAGGCCATCAACGTTTTGCCAAACGGAGCACTTAAACCCATTCGTCGCGAAATTTTCTACATCTGACCCTCTGAACTCACGGCTTCCCATTTTCCACTTCGCTCTGAGTCTTTCATCTGCACTAATGCTGATTCAACGACGGCTAATTCATACAGCGTAAATTTAAAGCTTGGACTATGAGAATTTAAACACTTCAATCTTTCAAATTTCGATTTGGAAATCTCCGTGAGACGTCGCACTACGTCTTCGTGCGAAAGCACCCTATCCTTGTTGGTTCCAGAAAGTGTCTTTTTACTCATCCTAATCATTTCCTTGGCCTGTAAACTTAATAGAAAATCGACTTCATCTTTTTCTTTCGCTAGGGCCATTTCACTCAAAGTATGCTTATTCTTCTTTTCGTATTCCTGCCAAATAGCTTTCATTCCTGCAAATTTTTTTGGGTCTAACTTTGAGGCCCCATTTATCTTCCAAGGCTCAGTACTACTGATGCAACGCTCTTCCCTGCTATCACCCAATGGGTGTGCCGCTCTCACCTCGGAGAAAACAGATTTGCTTTTGTTTCCCTCCAACACTGAATCAGCATTACGACCCTCTTCGCTCATCCGCCAGGAACTCATTTTTGTCTTAACTTCATTCCAAATAGTTTTCCTGTGTTCCGCAAGTTTCCCATAAAATTTCAAGGCACTCTTATAGTCTGCCGAATCATTATCATTGAGAAAGCTAACAATCGAGCTGTACCGAGTAATTTTGTTGCCTTTTGAATCCCATACCGGAACTTCCGTCGCAAATGCTGAAACGATTGAAAAACAAATGCCCGTGCCAATCAAACTTTTTATTGCTCGCATAGCTTAACTCCTCTGATAAAAATCTCATTTTAAGCCTTATGCGAGGATCATGCCAATTTGAGATACTAACTAGAATCGATTTGATACGATTGCTTATGTGAAACTTTTAGACACCTGATTATCTATTATGGCTGGCATATTACTATTTTCTCAGGAATAGGTTAACGGTTGTAATCAATTGCCTCTTGCCTTTGGAAACTAACCCTAAAACTCCTAATCGCTGGCACAACCTCTGCATAAACAGTTATTATCTATGAACCTTTTATCGCAACTCTTTTATTCTTTTCTCACTCAATGGCTCATGAGCCTTTTGATTATAGCATCAGGAGCCACATCGGGAATACCCTTTGTGATAGGACTAGGGGGAGGCACGACCTCTGAAAAATCGACGCTGGCCACCGCCATCAAATCTCACTATCCTATTCTTGAAACGAAAATCATCGATTATGATTATTTTCAGAGCATGATTGATAACGGAGAAACCGTCAATTATCCCGACCCTACAGGCACTCGCTCCCGTGCCCCCTATTCCACGATGACAACGACCCCTGGAGCCCTTTTATTTCTAAGGGAGTCTGCTCAATGCTGAGATTTCGAAATAGTTTCAAATTGGTAGTTAACTTGATATTTCTCAGTCTGGTAAACATTGGCCTCTCGATCTATGTCCACGCCTTTAATGGAAGCAATAACCCCTCTTGGGAGGGCAACCCTGGAACCATAGAAGGGCAGGTTCAAGTATTGTCGGCACTTTATTCAGCCCTCCCCAAGGTTATGAACGCTGTTCTTGCCTTTCGTAGGAATCCAATTCAAGTGCTACGCTTAGCCGCAAAGTTGGGCTCGAAACTGAACTTACAATCTTCATTTGATAAAATTGAGTCTACCGACGTTCACTTTTTAGAATATTCAACTGGCGATGCTCCTATTGAAGCATCTGAAGACTTATTTAAAATTTCAATACAGCTTAAAGATGAGTATGAGCTGGTAAAGGGGGGAGCCAAACCAACATTAATTGAGACGCTAAATTTTTACCAAAAGGATTCTAAAATGCTTGGACTCTTTTTGCGTTTAGCCCCCTTAATGTATGACTCCAGTGGCATTCTGCTCGACCTCAACAAAATTGAAATGACTTTTGAAAATCCATTCCAGTTGGCACAAACATTTTGGTCTGACCGCCAAGAAGATATCCTCAATTACATTATAAAAAACAAAGAAGTAATAGAAATTCCTTCGATTGAGCAACAAGTTATGACCACCCGTAATCGACTCTGGATTCAGTTTAGCTCTAATGCTTTTTTCAAATCAAAGAACCTTACCTCCGTGACTTCTATCGAAAAGGTACCTAAGTTGATGTCATTATTCAGAGGTTCAATCGCATGGGATTGTTCGGATACAACGGTAAATTACTATGCTCTTTTGGATGAAGTGAGCGTCTATTGGATACGTAAAGGCAAGAATCTCAACAGCCAGCCAGATGGATACGCCCTTGTTGTAACTCTAGATCTTGATGGAAGAAAAGTACCCTATATACTTACGATCAACGGGCTCACTCTCAATGAATATGATACCGTGGCCACCGTGCAGATGATACGCGATGAATTTCATTCGCAAGACTTTATACAACCGATTAATAATGACCGATTGCGAATTTTAAACAACGACAAGGTCGTAAAGGGCCTAAACACCAAAGACGGGGAATCTACTTTGGTCAGTTTGCCTTCAGCTTGGCAGCAGGTTGAGGACTTTTTGCGTGGAGAGGTCGATTTTGAACATCCCTTGAATAGCAAGAGGTATTACTCTACTGGTAACATTGAACGGGGAATTTTAGGCAGTAAACTAACCCATTCGTTAAATGTTGTAAGTAAGGGAGTTAGAAACGCGGTTAGCCGTTATAATTTAAATTCCTCCGTCAAAACTATTCCAAAATTTCAGAGAGCAACCGTAGCCTATCAAGCGATTGCAGACATCAAAAACACTCTCACTCAAGACAAAGTTGCTTCTATTTTAGAGAAAATGGGTGTGACACAGGAAGAAATGGCTCTCGCAAGCTCTTTGGTGACTGCGTCCCAAAATCAGCCGATTTCTAAGGATAATTTTCGAAATTTGGTTAACCAACTGGAGTTTAGTTTTGACTTCCTTTTAAAGATGGAACCATTAACCCTCTCCCGCACGCTTCATGAGTTATACACAACGGATTCTGAACTGAAGTCAAAAAAAGACTGGGAAGCTCTATTTGAAAATTTGCACGGGAAGTTAGACCGCCGGGCCAAATCTGAACTTGTAGAGCAATGGGGAAAAGACTACTATAGTGTGGCCGCGCTTTATATGGCACAATTTAAATCCGAAGAAGATATTACGGCCATATTTAAAAACCTTACACTTAAACAACAAAATTCCATTGCCGACGGAACTTTTCTAGGTCCCTTGAATCATCAAAGAACCTTGAGTCCATTTGAGTGGCTAATTATTAAAAATCTCTTAACTCAATCCCACAATGTGGTTCATGTGCCACTTGAGTCTCAAACCGATTTTGGATCTGAGTCGACAAATCCAAAAAAAACGACATTAAAGTTTTTAAAAAATCAATCGAATTGGCCAACCGAAATAGTCGATGAAGTTGTCAAGTTGATCGATGATAAAGACTTAAAGTCAACCGCTTTGGAGGCCCTTAGCACCCTAGGGGTAGCAAATTCACAATTTAGAGAAGTATTTAAACAACTTATCGAATCTAAGCGTAGCATCGATTTAAAGGTTTTGGTTGGACCTATCAGAGTAAAGCCCTCACAACTTGTCAAACCATTGCTGCAATATCTGGAGAGTGAAAATAATCTGCAGGAAAAATCAAACATTTTGGCTGCCTTGCAACATTTAAATCCCGCTCCTCAGGAGTGCTTGTCTATAGCTGAAACCATTTTTAAACATAAAAGTCTGAATCCTATGGCTTACAATAACGCCGCAATGTTTACCAGGAGTCTCCAGCAATACTCTGAAACATTAAAAGCGGCGTTTTTTGAACAACTCACTTACCGAACTGAGCAATATATCGAACTTAGAAAGAAGTCTAATCCCAACAGTTTTCCTGGTTTCCCAGGTCCCATTTTTGAAAACATTGAAGCATTCACCAATCTAATAAATACCGCCGAAAACATGGAAAGTATTCCAGAGGATCTTTGGCAAAAATTAAGTGAGGCTGCGACCAGTGGTTTTTACAAGACAGATCAATATATCGCTCGTGCAGTAATTCGCCTGATGACTAAACATAAATACTTTACCCAACGAGCCCTGGAATTAGCTGAGATGGTACTCAGAAATATTTCATTGACCGCGCCCAGTGACATTGCCAATTCATTTACTTCGTTTTTGGATAACTTAATGGAAATTGCACCCATCCTTGTCGCTCGCCCAAATTGGTCTGAAGACCTATGGACCGATGTTATACAGTTATCTGCCCTTAACCATAACAAAACGGATGAAATTCTTTTCGGGCAAATTTTGAATCGGGTCGATTGGACCGATGCGTTTTGGAAAGCCCTCACCCTTCGTTTATCCACTCATCATGCAACTAACCCTAACCAGCTGTTGGAATCGATGCTGACGCAACAAAAGTGGCCCGCGCCTATTTTTGCATTTGTGGATCGCTGGCAAAAAGCCGGAGATATTAGCGATCACTTACAAAACCAAATTAACCAACGTCTGAAATCGGCACCGAATTGGTTTTCTAAAGGCAGGTCACTGATCGAGCGCACAGGCCATAAACTCACAAAAAAGATCTCCTGTGCCATTTCCCTTGGTAAATAGAACCCATTTAGACCTTTTTAAAGCTCCGACCGTCTCAAACCAGTACTGCCACCTGCTCCTACCAATCCGCTTTAAAAGTGACTCCAATGGGAGTCACGATCACTTTTTTGGATTGTTCTTTGCCAAACTCAACTTGTAGCCCCCCAAGTACGGCGGGATCAATGGTAATTTCTCTTCTGCCGCCAGCCGCTTCTTTACAAGCTTGGCGCATACCTTCAATTACCAAACTGGTGCGTTTAGACGTCTTCACGCCGCCTTCAACCTGGGCAGGCAATAACTCATGGTTGCCCTGTTGACAAAGTACACGCATTTCTGCATTCGCTTTTGTCGAATCCAAGGCCTCAACAAAAAATGTTTCTTTTTGCAGTTCAATCTTACGAAATTTTTTTCCCTGAATGTTGACGACTGACTCTTTGGTCTCGATGATCTTTTGCACTGTGCGCGTGCCTTGGTTTATTTCGGCAAAACCCACGCCATTTCCCATCATCAAACCAAACACGGATATAATTGCTAGAGCTCTCATTTCTCCCCCTATCATCGGACACCCTTAATTCGATTTTAACCGTTTGAACTTTCGATACAATTTTTCTTTTATTGTTCGGTACGTTGTTTCCATTTCTTCTGATCTAAGAATTTGCGCGAGAGTAACAAAAAAGACAAGCCCAACTAAGATACTAATGACAAGATTTAATAAGCGCCCGATTTCTCCTACTCCCAAATAGGGACGAAGGCTTTGATTGATAAAATACACTAGAACACCCATCGCTATAGAAGCCATTAAGTTTTTACTAAAGCTGACCAACACATGTCCCCATCCAAAGGACCCTACTAAACGCCCTACCGGAACGGCTAAACAAAGAAAATTGAGCGTGGCGCTCACAAAAGATGAAGCAACCAGACCCCCGAGACCAAATTGATTCATCAATAACGGTGCAATGATCACATGCACGCCTAAACAAATAGCTCCCACCGCAGCCGGCCACCAAGTGTTTTTCATCGCATAATAGAGCGGAACCAACACTCTTACGCTGCTTGAAGCGAGTAAAATAAAGGCATAAATACTCACCACCAAGGCCGTTGCTTGCACATCGATATCAGAGAACTTGCCCCGACGAAACAACACTTCCACAATTGGCCGCGACAAAAAGAAAAGCCCAGCCGCGGCTGGCAAACAAGCAAAAAGATTGAGACGCAAATAATGTTGGGAAGTTTCAATAAGTTTATCGCGTCGTCCCTCGGCCCACATTTTAGAAAGGGTTGGTAGTAAAGCTGTCCCTAAGCTCACTGCGACTAAGGATAATGGCAATTCTAACAATCGGTCCGCCCAATAAATATAACTGATAGCCCCTTCACCGAGGCGGCTGGCGAAACGCAGATTGATGATCGTCGTAATTTGCAGGAGGCCCGTTCCCAAAAGGCCAGGAGCCATGCTTTTAAAAACGCGAATGACTCTGGAATTGCTCCATTCAATGGCCAACCTGGGTAAATAGCCTTTCTTTATAAGTGCTGGAACTAAAACCCCGGTTTGCCAAAGTCCTCCGAGAAGTACTCCCCAAGCCAATCCATCGCCAGGGAATGGAAGCCATTCCGCCGGCATAAGAGTTGAAGCGATCATGGCAATATTGAAAAAAACGGGAGCGATAGCGGGCAGAGAATATTCTCCAAGCGCATTGAGAATTCCCATAAAATAGGCAAAATGGCTCATCAAGAAAATAAAGCCAAACATAATCTTGGCCATACGAACCGTGAGCATAAATTGCGCCGTATTTGCTACATAAGCAGGATCTAAGAGCGTTTTCAGCACAGCCTCCGCCCCCAAAATACCACCCGCAGTCAAGAGGATTAATACCAATAAGAGGCAGGTATAAAAGCCGTTCACTAGATTGGACGCGTGATGGGTGCCATTTTTCTCGTCCTCAAGCTTAGCTTCGACAAAAACCGGGATAAAACTAATGGAAAGCGATCCCTCCCCCAAAAGCCGCCGAAATAAGTTTGGCAGCCTAAAAGCTGCTGTCCAAGCATCAGTCACCGCTCTGGGAAAGAGGGCAGCAAAGGCCATGTCTCGCACCAGCCCCAGAACCCGACTTGAAAGGGTTCCCAAAGCCATGCTAAGAGCATGAATTACCACATTTTTTTTTGCCTCCTGGCCGGAAGTTCCGTTGCTTTCTTGATTCATAATCACCTTTTTGTTGCAGTCCCAGGAGGCCTGTGCTATCCCCTTACATTCGTTCGATAACATATTATTTTATTTAAGGCTATTCCGGAGGTTTTACCTTGGCAAATCATAAGTCAGCAGAAAAAAGAGCTCGTCAGTCTGTTCGTCGTAGTGCTGTAAACACAGCTCGTAAAAGTCGTGTAAAGACAATCGAAAAGAAGCTTCTTAACGCCCTTGGACTCAAAGACCTAAATGCTGCAAAAGAACTTTATAAGTCTTTCGTGAGCTTCGTTGATCGTGCAGCTAAATCAGCTGTGGTTTCTAAAAACCACGCTAACAGACGTAAATCACGTCTTGCCGCTCGTATCTCTCAATTAGAAAAATAAATAATTGAAGGTCAGCTAATACCATTTCCAGTTAGAAAGTAGACCAAGGCGCACAAGCCATCGATGGGCTACGAACTATATGGAAATGGTATAATTAGTTTTTGAAGAGGCATATCCCTGTCGTGTGCCTCTTTCCATTCGTTCAGTTCTTAGACTCTAGGTCTCTGCTATGAAAGTTTAAAACCAGAACTAAGTTTTGCTATTTCCAGATCACTACTACGACCATTCTGCAATGGTTCCACATTAAACTCACGCATTACGCAAGTATACTGATTCTCAACCTTACCATTTGGCTTTACCACTAAGCCAAACACTGGGACTCATGCAAAACTCTCAGTAGGGAGCGGCTAAAAGAGGCCCTTCGTCGAGTACGAAAATTGAGTGGTTAGTAAATAACTTTGCTTTGGTCGGTGTGGAGCCGAAGAAACTATTCCGATAACAAAGTGTATGGAAACACCCAATCAACTTTCCACCTTTAAACGAAAATACCCACGACGAATCTATAATGGCTCGGTGGGAGTTCTCCATCAAGGTCAGTATTCAGTCACACAGGGAATTTCGCTCGGAGAGGGTGGCATGGCCTTTTTATGGCCCAAATTAATCCCTTTGGATCACGGAAGCGTAGTGACCTTCAAAATCCCAGGCGACACCATGATTTCAGTGCGTGCTGATGTCCGCGGCTCTAGAAAATGGGAAAATGATCCCAATTTCTTTTTTGTGGGAGTGCAGTTTTTACCTCTTCCAATCGCAGAAAAGCGTCGAATCAGAGCCTATGTTTCGTCTCGCGCTGAGAACGAACCTGTTATTTAGATTCTGCAGAAAAAGAGCCAAACTCAAGGCCTCCGAGCTTCACGTCGAAAGAGGCACAGTAAATCTACGTTGAGTTCGATTTGAAGAGAACGCACCCGAATGAAATGCGGCAAAGGCGCGAGGCACGTTAGGGACGAAATTGGCCTTTTTCAGCGGAAACTATTTGATCCATACTCCTGTTGAAATGGCCGTTATGCAAAAAAAATGAAGCCCGATGGGTTCGGGCTCCACATCAATTCAAAGATTATGCGGCATAGGAGCGAGAATACTTCTCATATTTTGCATTAAATTTTTCGTAATCTTTGGCATAGTAAGTGTTGTAGTTTTCAAAAAGGCTAGAAAGAAATTGATAGTAGCCTTTATATAAATAAGCAGCCATGAATTCCCCGTAAAAATCTTTTGATGCGGCTGAATAGAATTCGTAGTTATTTGCGAAAGTGGCAATATACTTATTAAGCAAAGTCCACCATTTAGTGGCTTCTTTCTCCCGAATGAAGTTTCCTACAAAGTAGTAGGTGGATCCACTCATAAAACCAACTTCCCAACCTTTTCCAGTGGCTTTGTAGTATGCCTTAAAGGTGTATTTCCCAAAAGTGTAGTTCTTTGTTTTGTTCATTTTAAACTCCTTTGTGGTTATTTTCCTATGGATAGGAGAACTCATTTTAATTTAATGGGGATCAAATTCAATTTAATGTGAGTTCAACGAACAATAACTAGCCTTTTAGATTGAAATTTTGGAGATTTAAAATCTTGGAAATAGCACTAACACGATTTTGGACTTAAAAATTTGTACTGGCGGGATAAAATAAAAATCGTTCAACCCATAAATCCGGAGTTAGACTGGATGACTTTAGTTGACGATCAATGTCCGCCAAACTTAACAAAGCATTCGCAAGGTCCTCAGTCGTCCAAAAAACCGCCTGCTGAACATAACTGGCGATAAAATAATTATTCACCCCGACTTTTTGCGCGAGAGACTGCCCTTTAAATCCCGCTTTGACTGCGGCTTTGACTTTTAAAAGTATTCGCAAATGACGAGCCATCAAAGCCACCAAGGCAATTTCACTCTCCCCTTGTGCTTGCAAACGATGAAAAAGAAAGAGTGCCTGGGGTCGATCCCGCTTTCCAACAGCCTCAGAAAGCGCAAAAATACTTTCTTCCCGGCTTCTTTGCAGCACTTGAGCCACATCGCCAATAGAAACTCTTCTTGGTTCACTAAAAAACAAAAATAGTTTATCTAGATCGCGGTCTATTTCTTCGAGAGTATTGCCACCCATCTGCACCAGATAGGCCAGCGCCTCATTGTCGAGTTCCAGCCCCTTTTCCTGCGCCAAGGAGCGAATCCAAGGGGCGCGTGCAGCCCCTTGAGGCGTTTGGCATTCAATCAGCGTTCCTAAGTCCAACCATTTCTTGATGGTTTTTTTACGACGATCCAGTTGGTTGGCCTGAATCACAAAAACCGCACTGCCAGAATTAAGCTCTTTGATCTCATCAAGCTGAGTCCATACTTTTTCAGTCAGCAGGTGCGCTTCTTTTAAGACCACTAAACGTTTATCCGCCATGACTGGCAAAGTCTGTAAAACATCAATGAGTTTTTCGGCATCTATTTCAGAGCCATAAAACACATCTTCATTGAACTCTCGCAAATCTTCAGCCACCACCAAATGACGAAGTTGCGATAAACAACGGTCTGAAAAATAGCGTTCTTCTCCCACTAGCAAATACAGCGGGTCGAACTTCTTTTGCGCAATGGCTTTCATTGCCTGCTGGATATCGACTGTTGGCATTATTACGCCCCTAAAAGTTTTCTGTCATTTTATCAGTGGCTTCGGCCACCATGTCTTGCGCGAGTTCAGCAATATTTCGGCGTCTGGCGGATAGGTTATAAAGAGGATTGGCACTATTCACAATCGAGGCCTTAATTTGCGCGGCCGAAAATGTCCGTTCCCCCGTGAATTTTCCGGTCCAAAGCACTTGCTCATCACTGCGTTTCTTGACCGACATATCAATGACAATCACCACCCGGTATTCCGCCGCCAAAACGATTTGGTCGTCATCAAACTTTCCTTTGGGAGCAATATTGCTTTTACCTGAAGGCAAGTACTGTACACTTTCGACGGTTCCTAAAACATCAACTTCCGCATTTGGATTTAACTTTGCCACCCGTGTTTGCAGTAGTTCATCAATCATGGCATTTGTGAATGAAGTTTCAATTCCCACTTCCTGACTCATATTTTTAAACATGGGCACACGAACCTGACGATAGCCCCCAGGGATAGTTCGTTCCGGGGCGCCTTGGCGATAGGCACATGATGCACAAATTAAAAAACTAAAAATCAAAGCTTTCACTGGCAAACCTCACAAAGATGTTTCATAAAATGAGATCATCATTTAACCAACAATATAACAAGCGCAGCGTGACATGAACTCTTATTTATTATTAGCCCCAGGTCCCGTCAATCTCCACCCCAAAGTGCGAGAAGCTTTAAGTGAACCCATGATTCATCATCGCACCCCCCTTTTCGACCAGACGTTCAAACAAGTGCTAGAAAGATTGCCAAAAGTTTTTGGAACGTCGCAACGGGTCTACGCACTAACTAGTACGGGTTCCGGTGGGATGGAATGCCTGATGGTTAATACCTGCAACCCTGGTGATGAAATTGTCGTTATCAATTCGGGAAAATTCGGTGAACGTTGGGTTGAAATGGGAAAAGCTTACGGCCTTAAAGTTCACGAACTCAAAGTAAAATGGGGCGAAGCTATCAAACCTGATGCCGTCAAAACTATTTTAGACACACACTCCATTAAGACTGTTTTTTGCCAAGCCTGCGAAACAAGCACTGCTGTTAAGCACCCTATCGATCAATTAGGAACATTAATTCATCAGTACCCGAATACACTCTTAATGGTTGATGGTATTACCGCCGTAGGAGCTTACCCTGTGCCCATGGATGAATGGAAAATTGATGGCCTGGTCGCTGGCTCGCAAAAAGCCTTTATGCTTCCTACCGGCATGAGCTTTGTGAGTTTTTCTAAAAAGTCTTGGGAACGCATTCCTCATGTGACCATGCCACGCTTTTATTATGACATCCGAGAGGAGGATAGAGCCAACAAGAAGGGCGAATCTTGGTTCAGCTCCAATGTGAGCATCATCAAAGCCCTCGATGTCGTTTTGAATTTGATTTTCAAGCAGGGTCTCGACAAACATTTTTCCGAAATCAAACGTCGTGCGGAATTCACTCGTTTTTGTTTAGTTAAAATGGGGCTAAAACTTTTAACGGACTCACCAGCAGAATCCGTCACGGCATTTTGCCTCCCTGAAGGTATCGATAGTCAGAAATTACGATCTTCACTCGAAAAAGATTTTAATATCACCATTATGGGTGGTCAAGATCAGCTCAAGGGAAAAATTTTACGGATTGGGCATATGGGATACATTGTTGACGAAGATCAAATTCGTTTAATGAACAACTTGCAGAAGGTTTTTAATCAGGCCAATGTCCCCTTTAGCCCTCTAATGGAAAGTGAGATGCGTGCATGGCTTGCCAAGTCTTAATCACCGAACGATTTGCCCTCAACACTTTGGTGCAAATGCAAATTGACCCGCTTCTGAAGGTCACGCATGATTTGCAGTGGTTCCAAAAGCCCACCACGGAATGGGCTCAAGTGGAAGTACTTGTGATCCGTTCCCAAACAAAAGTGGATCAAAAACTATTGACCATCTTTCCAAAACTCAAATTTATTGTGACCGCCACCGCAGGTTTTAATCATATCGACATCGAACTTTGCAAAGAACGTGATATCGTTGTGTCTCATTGCCCTAGCAGTCATACGGCTAGTACGGCGGAACTCAGTTGGAGTCTGATTTTAGCATGTGCTCGTCGGGTGATTGAAGCGCAAAAAGCCGTGCATCAGGGAGACTGGGATCGCAATAAAATCTTAGGGACTGAACTCAGCGGTAAGACTTTAGGAATTATTGGGCTTGGTCGTGTGGGGAGTCGAGTGGCTCATATCGGTAAGGCGTTTGGCATGAATGTCATGGCATTTGATCCTTACCAAGAGGATGAAATTTACGCTCGCGACCAAATTGATCGTGTGAGCCTCGAGGAACTTCTCACGCAGGCCGACGTGGTGAGCTTGCATGTTCCTCTCACTAAAGAAACCTGGCATATGCTCGGAGAAAAGTTTTTAGAATCCCTCTCACCACACGCTATTCTTATCAACACCTGCCGAGGGCCAGTCATCCATGAAAAGGCCGTAGTTCAACTGTTGCAAAAACAAAAAATCGGCGCTGTGGGTTTAGATGTGTTTGAATATGAACCCCTCGCGCGCGATTCACAGCTTTTGCGGTTTAGCAATGTGATTACCACTCCGCATGTGGGAGCCTCAACCCGCGAAGCCTTCAATAAGGCGAGCCAGGAAGCCTACGCCAAGGTTCTAGCTTTTATTCAAAATGAAACCATTGCCGATCAGCTCCCACCCAATGTGGCATGGTATACAAAGGACATGGTTCAATAAAATACCGGGGCCCGACTTTTTGTTACCGGATCCCGAAATTGGCAACACCCCTGATCGCGTTGCCAAACGGAGCGTTTAATCTCATTCGGAATCGACTGCGTCACCTGCTCGACTCGGTAACTACTATGATAGCCCAAAATCATATTCCCAGTCAGTTTTAGACTACTTAACTAGATTATCAATAGGGGATAAGTTAAAGTTAGACTACTAAAAGAGTCCACCACAATCAGCAGAATACTGGAGCACCCATACAAATCTTGGGTCGCTACAAGGTTAACATTGATCCCATAACGGCTTAACAATTTAGACTTCTCCTCTTTAAAAAAAGGCTCCCCAGTAAGCCACCTAATGGGACTTATATCTAAAAAGCTGACGCCAATTTTGCTTTAATTAATCGATACACTTTAATCCAAGCACTCTTGAATAAAAACAAAGTTTTCGAACCTGTAACGAGATCAAAGTGTCTTCAGGCAAACCTCGACCAAGTACTTGTAAAGTGTTGGACTGCGGACCAGAGGATTGAGCACAGAGGATTTGTCCTTGATCGAAAACACAAAGTCGGTCGGCGTTCAACACAAGCTGTTCGGGCCAAGTGGTCTCTTTGGTGATCACTCGATCTTTGGGGGCAGTGCTACTGCTCCAACATTGGATTCCTAAGTCATCAAGCACGCAATGGCGCAAAGAATTGAGGGATGCGGTGAGGTATCGCGGATTATGAAGGCCTTCGACTTCATAGAAGGACGAGCTGTCTTTACAATAAACTTTATTGAGGCTGAGAACACAGAGCCTGGAATCGGTCGTTGCGACAGAAGCAATATTTTCAATGCCTGGAAGGCGTCCATTTAAATAATGAACGGTTGAATGGCAGGCAAGGCCCATTAAATCGACCCAACAAATTGTAAACGGATCAGTGCTACTCCCATAGAGGGCATAGACCGGCCCAACGGTCTGAATATCTGCTGGAAGCCATGCCAATCCGGTGCGCTCGTCGCTGCAATTGATGCCGTCGTCTTCGAGAGCGCAAATATTGTATCCGATAACAGCGTCCTTCATTTGACGTTGAGGTCTCCACCATCGCTCAGGAATTTGTGTTTTATTTCCGGTGTAATCAACAAATAATGTTTGATCAGCGTTCACAGCCAACGTGTGCCACATCCCTGAACGAAGAAATGGTTTGCTGGCCTCTTTGGGGCAGTTGTTAATGGGTCGTGAAGAACTAAAAGCTTCGGCCACTTGATCTGCAAAATCTTCATCCTCAAAACCGAAGTGGTGGGTGCTCTCGTGGACCAAAAGGCGTTGGAT
>CAZYOE010000110.1:0-16122 GCA_964648725.1 uncultured Pseudobdellovibrionaceae bacterium
TTCTCGATAGTATTCAGCCCTCTTGTTCCCATTAAACTCCGTCTGGGCATTTTTTCTATTGGATTCGGCCTTGGTACCAAATAGATCGCTGGTAGATCGCCCTAGGACTGATGGTAAGACGGTCAAATAGCCCTCAGGATCAAAAAAGCCTCCGGCGTAAGAAATGAGGGCGAGTTGGCAGGAGGACTCTTTAATTTTCGTAATTTCAGTGAGGCTATAGGGATCGACTTTAATAGTAACGTTGCTTTCGCGAAGTTTTGTGTTGGATTGGATTTCTTTCTTAAGCAAATCAACCAAGATCTGTGGAACGGTAATATTCAAACTGATCTTATTTTTTCCGTGAAACTTTTTGAACTGAGGGCGGTCCGCTAATGACCCTGCAATCCCAGGAGGAATAATGCCTGTCGAAATTGAACCACCAACCGTATTTACAATGGCGTGAGATAGGTGCTCAAGTGTTTCTCGGATTTGCTGTCTTTCTCCGACCGAAAAGGCCTCAAAATGTTCCTTTAACCACCAAAATGAATACTGAACAAAGCTAAATGATCTTGATTCTACGTGCGACTCATTGACTAATGGATATTGTTTTAGAATTTGATCTTTTAATGGTTTTGGGACCAAAAGAAATAAATCAGAAGGCTTCTCAGGGAAAATATTTTTAGCGGTATCAATAATATCAATTTTCCAGCGTTGAATTTTAATATCCGTAAGATTGCGATATTTTTGGTTTGCTACCAAATGCCATTTCCCGGACTCTCGAATGATTCGGTAAGGGCCTGATCCTATATAGGGCTCGCTGCTTTCTGGATCGAAAGTCCATCCTTTCGGTAGTATTCCAAGTTGATCTCGACTGAGTGTCAGCAGAAATGGGACATATTTGTGATGGAGCTGAATTTTTATTGTTGCTGGATTTAGAACCTCAAGAGATTTAATGACTCGAAGGTAATTATAGCTTTGTGATGCAGGATTAGTAATGTGTCTATCCAATGAGTATTTAACGTCTTCTGCTGTAAGGGGTTTGCCATTAGAAAAAAATAGATTGCGGCGAAGAGAGATTGTGATTTCTTTTTGGTCGTGACTAAATCCCCATTTTTCGGCAATGCCACCTTTAACTAAACCATCGTCACCCAAGGTAAACAAAGGTTCAAATGCTTGACCAACGAGGACATGTTCAAGGTAGACGTTGACATTCAATGGATCACGGGGGAAGGCCGGAGCAGCAACTCCGACTGAATATTCTGAAGCTAGTGCCATTTGACTGATCCTCCAAATCAAAAGGAATAAGATAAATTTAAATATGTTTCGAAAACGGTTCATAGATTTCTCTTTTTAAAAAAGACCCAAAATCAGTGAGTTCCTCTGGGGCAAACGAATGGATATTTTGTTTAAACTTCGAAATGAAAAATGGAAGTTTCTCATTATGGGGGTCAAAGTTCATCGCAAATTGAATCATGCGAAAGAGGGCATGTAGCGAATGGAGCCGTCCTATTGGAGGTCTGGCTTTATTCTGGTATGGAGCATGAATGAGGTTAAAGTCATATTTTTCATTGACCAAACGATCAGTGAAATTAAGGAGAAAAAGCTCCTGGTGAGCTGACTCATGTATTAATGATACAAGGAAATCAAAAGTCGAATCTGATGGCTCAATATGAAGAAATAGGGAGCCCAAAAAATGAGGATGCGAGGCTCCTCTAAACTTTACTCGATCTAGAAAGAAGGCATACTCTAAAAAATTGTTAAGGCTTCCATACTTAGGACTTTCCGCGCAGAATTTTCGGAATGTGCTTAGCCACTCGGGGACTTGATTCGGCAATTGATGTTCAGCTAACAAAATGCTGTCACTGAAAAGCAGTTTGAGTTGTTCGGAGAAATAAGTACCTGAAGCTGAACCACAGTAAATTGAAGTTAAACTTAGTTGGGGTTTTTGAATGGACAGTTCACATCTTGCGATTTTATTTCTATACAGCGATGCTGTAAGGTAGGTCATTGAAGCTTGCTCAGCGAGCTCGGGAGCTACACTGAGTGCTGAGCAGATTTTATCTTTCACCTTCGGAACAAGGATTGGAAAAATCCACTTATGATCTGCTAATGCAGCTTTCAGTTGCTCCATCGATTCTCCAAATAAATTTGAACTTTCAAATTTGTCCAATTAACTACCGTTGAGCTGTTTAAAGTGCAGTGGTCCGTGTGGGGCTCCCCAAGCAGTTTCAAAAGAGATGCATCTTAACTTAAGTTGCGTTGTTTTTCAATCAGAAGCTCTTTAAATGTGGGTGATTCCGGGTCTTGTGTAAATAAGAAATATTTAAAATGGAGCCAAAAAATGTCACTTTTCAGTGTCCGATATTCGGACGTGATTTTAAAGATCTAGTTCGATTTATGCATTAGAAGAGTTTCAAGAGGGCGACCAGGGTATTGGTAGATTCCAATGGTTTGGTAGCTTTCGGTTTTATACCACTCATATAGCCATCGAACCTCTTTGACAGTTTCGAGAACCACCCCATCCATTTTCAACGTGCGGGCTAAGTTTTCAGCGAAACGAAGAATTGATTTTCCAAGTCCACTTCGGCCTGAGTCTGGGATGGTGGCAATTCTTTTAACTACTAGGAATCTATTGTTCTTTAGTTCTAAGTCATTAAGCTTTCGGTAGGGTATGAGCGGTTGGCCGTCGACCTGAAATAAATGATTTTCAGTAGTAGTTTCGATTATAGCAAAATCAAAACTAACTGTTCCCACGGCTTTATCAAATTGATCCTTAATCACCAAGCCTTTACCGACCAGGTGGCATCTGGTCTGTTCAACAGTTTGGTGCATTGGTCCCAGATCAAGACCATACACTTTCCAAATTGCGAAGGCCCTATGGATTAGGTTCGTAACGTCTTCTGCATCATTCTCAGAAGCAAGTGAGGTGGTCAGGATTTGTCCGTCTTTCAGAACGAAAGATCCGTGTTCCGGACGCTCCAAATATTCATTGAGGATTTCGCTTAAGTCTTTAGATGGATTTTTTTCAACAGGCATATTTCACGCTCGCGACCACAGTGAAAGTTCAGGACAATTTAATGTATTCGTGCGGTCACCCTTGGCGGAGCGTACCGAAATTGCTAATTTGCTTGGGAGAAAAAGATGCTTCATAAATCGGTAACTCCATAAGTAAACAATGGTTATTAAGACTACCATAATGCGTTAATTACTTCAATGCTGACTGGCCATAACTAAGAGGCTTTCACTTGTTTGATGCTCAAGAAAAACTCAAAATAATCTAGATTGCCAAATGCGTGTTCGATAACGGGGTTAATCTGGCTGTCCACAAATAGGGAGAGTTTATTTGTGAAATACTTACAGGCCCCACAGGGTTTAGGAGATCCGGTGATCAACTAAGTTTTATTTGTAGAATTAGATAGTTACCGAGACTAGATGCCCAAATGGCCCTAGAACCCGCAGAGGCCCTGTGGTTCACGCCGTTCAATATTCAGCTTTCTGTGCTATATGATTCAAAGCGATTGGGAGTGGCATGTCCTAATTCCTTATAATTTCAGATGAATTCCCCTCTGTGGCAGTTTTGGCCTCCCAATTGCTAAAAGAGAAATCGAAGCGAAGAGCTTCAATTTTTCGAGGGTTGTATGCTTGATCAAAATCAGCATGAAATCGAAATAGAAGTTGGGGACCAGTCATTTCAAAAGTCTTCTCCCTTCAGCTATTCCTCGATTCAAATCGAAACGGGCTTCCGGCCAATTGGCTTTAGATTTTTCAAATATATCACTGAAATAAGAGCCAAACTAGGCACCCATGAAATATTCGTCTGCGGTGAATCCAACGACGATGAAGTCTCATGGCAAAAAGCATTCTCCGAACTTTATGAGCGCTCGGCTCTGGTAGCTTTCGGATCTACCTTTGGTGCCACAACCAGTAATGGCTGGGCTGCCCACCCAAATAGGGAGCATGCTCGTTTAAATACGATTCTTGAACTTGTTGAGCGAGACGCTTTTTTAGCTCACTGGTATTCAAAAACTCCGTTCGTTGAGATTCCTAAAAATGAATTCCCGCTCGACATTCAAGCTTGGGTGGTAACTGAGCTTAGTCGTTCTGAATTTCCAAACCTAAGAATCTTGCTATCAACAATTGGGCTTGGCCCATCCGTTACGTGCTTGCTCACAAACAAAGATGGATTTGGAGTTTGTGCCCATTCCACCAAAGAGTCCTTCACAGAATCAATCTCCAGCGCAATTGCAGAAGCATGCCGGGCGGCCCATTCCTCTTTAAGAAGAGAGCATTGGAAGGATACTTTGAAGTTAAAAAATCACGAGCCTGGGCTTGTTAATCCTGGCGCGCATGGTCTTTACTATGCTTATCACGAGCCATTCCCAAAATGGATGTTTGGTGAACGTCGTTCGTTGGCGAAGGAAAAACAAAATTGGCAACCAAGAATCAATGGTTGTATCAGCGACAATCGATTTGCCTTTCAGGAAGTGATGAGTGACCCAGCGATTGTGGGCTTTGCGAAGCACCCCTCGGCCTTTGAGCTTAGGTGGGAAACGACACAAGCTCAGTCAGTTTTATCTCACAAAAGTTTTGATCGATTATCTATGAATCCGGAGTTTATAAACCTTAAACCCCATATCGTTTCATAGAAAAAGGAGGATGTATGACAAGTAAAAATGCTTCTAAAACAGCGGCAACATTAGCCCTGATGGGACTACTAAAAGTTTCGATGGCAAATGCGGAAGTCCGCAATTTCACGCCCATTGAAAAGTTACCTCCGGAGCAGCGTCAACTCATTGTTCAACGGATCGATATTTTGACCAAGGATCTTCACATTGAATGGGATGAGATTGCTGTTGGAGTTGATGAGAATGGCAAAATAACCTTGGTTTCAAAAATAGCTGCCGGTTTAAAGCCAACAATTAATCCGAGCAGCCTTGGAACAGAATCAAATACAGATGAGAGTTGCAAATGAGATTTAAACAGTTAACAGTTTTATTAAGCTCATTTTTTTCAATTGGAGGCGCTTTAGCAGACGAATCAAAAACAATCAAAACTTATATGGCATTTGGGCTTCCGGTCGATCCAGCTTATGTCAGAACGTTGGTCGATCTCGATCTTTCCTACGCGCTGGCATCCACCTTGGTACATTGGTCTGATTCAAGAAACCTAAAAGAGGGAATCGCTAAATATGTTGATAACGGCTCAGAAACTGTAGCCACATTCAAAATAAGATCAGAGGCTAAATGGTCTGATGGTGCCCCTGTTTAGCCCAACAGGTAGTTGCAAGTTTTAATCGGGCCAAAAGAGTCCATGGCAACGACCTTAAGAGTTTATTCGAGACGGTGGAAAGCATTGAGGCAAAGGATTCTTCCACTGTTGTTTTTAAATTGAACCGTGCTGTTGGTAAGAGTCAATTATTGCATAAACTTACCGAGCCGATGTACGGCGTAGTGTTTGTTGATGGTGATGGCTCTGTCGATCTAACAAAAAGCAGCGGGCCATTTTCGCTTATTAATTCAACGAAAGAGCAATTACAACTTATTCGAAATCCCCATTGGTTTGGCGCAGAACCAGGAATAGCGGACATCGTTTATGTTCGTCAGCCTAAAACACAAACAACCGGAGATCAGGATGGATTTGCAAATGACGATTGGCCCAATATAATTGCATCATCCTCACTTATGCCAAAAGATATCGAGAAAAAGTATCAACAGGAAAACTTTTCTCGTTGGAATCGCAATCTGGATCGTATTTTCTTTTTTACTCTATCGCCAAACCTTGCAACTTCTGAGGGAAGAAAGTTAATACTCGCACTTAATGAAAAGCTGGATCGAAAGGCAATAGCTGAAGGTCTTGGCGGGTTTCAATTCAGTAATCAATTTTTCCCTCCAGGATATGTGATTTCTAATCCCGAGGATGTGAAACTCAAAAGTGGAAACTCGGTTCCCGAGCAATTCAAGAATAGGCCACTACAGTTTTTTGCTGCGGTAGGGAGGCTTGGCGAGACACTGAAAAGTAATATTGAGAAATCCGTTGAAAAACTAACGGGGCATAAACCAAAATTTATCATGGTTCCACTAAGCGAAATTGATAAGGCAAGATCAGAAGGTCAATATGACATCTTCATTGCCACGATACCCGTTAATGATCCAAATACGGAGGGCGTGGTGTCCTTTGTCTTCGGAATGAATCCTCCTTTAATTCCCAACTCCGGTAATGGCGCTGGAGACTTTCGGGCAAGAACAATTGCGGCCCGTGACTGGGAGGTTTCAAAGAGGAACGCTGAGTACAGAAAAGTATTTACTCAGGCTGTAGTTGATGGGTGCCTTTTGCCGCTATTTCATTTTTCTTCAATTGTTGTTGCCCGCGAAGGTATCGACCTTTCTAAATTGCCAACGACCGATGAAACAGTTGCTTTTTCAAAGGTAAGATTTAAATGAAGGCCAAGAGAACTATAGAAACATTTTTTCGAACTGCAATTCTCCGGTTTACAGCAATTTCTGTTGTTTCTGTGGTTTCAATATTATTTTTGGCTTCGTACCTATTAACTAGAGACCAAGCGACTTCAGACCTGAGAGACTCAGCCATCGCGATTGCGCAAGCTTTTAAAGATCGCATCATAGACGGAGATATTCGTTCCGTTGAAGCGCAAATCCATGACGTCTTAATGTTAAAAGAGGATGAATTCGCAAAAATACTGTATGCAAACCATACGGTGATCTATTCGCCCATTGGTGAAACACAATCTGTCTCCCTTTGTGCTCAAGTGGGGATTCCTTGTCTTGATGGTTTTTGGGGACATCAAGCAAGGATAGAAGTGCCAATATCTATGGCCCCATCCGGCCGTGAACCGTTCCGCAACCTTTATTTATCCAAATCCATTTCGCTAAACTGGATTTTCTTGGGTACGGTATTCTTAGTTTTTGCTCTTGGATATATTGCTTTGATTGCCTTATTCCTGAGAGTTTCAAAACATGCGTCTTTGCGATTAGGATCAGAGATTGAAACTTGGTCCGATCGGATTCGCCAAAATCCAAAGCTTTCAACTCCCAATGTGGATGTTCCATTTCAGGAATTGCAACCATTGAAAGAAGCCCTGAATGGATTGAATGCCCAAATTGAGGCCTTTGAAAAGAAAGCTACCGATAAAGCGAGGTTATTACTTCTTCGAGGCATTGCCCAAGACCTTTTGACCCCAGTCGCTCAACTTCAGTTTAATTTGGCGACTCTTCAGATGCAATTGCACATTACTGACCATGAAGAACTTATGAATGAAATCAATCTTCCCTTAAAGAGAGTGGCCCGAATAGCTTCACAGGTTAAAAGCCTCAAAGAGTCAAACTCTCTTGAATGTACGGAATTAGTGCGCGCTGTGGAATCAGAAGTGAATGCGCTTAGAGAAAGTGAAAAGTTCAACGAAAAGCGAATAACTTTGGAACTGGAAAAATTCACTGAGACGTTGAATAGTCCGTTTTCACAAGCGGATGTTACAAGAATTGTCGGCAACCTCGTGCAAAACTCTATAGATGCCTCAACAAATGGGGGCGCCATAAAAATTTCGTTGGGTATTGAAAACGAAATGGGCGTTTTAAGTGTAACAGATGTTGGCAAAGGAATTCCCCTCAGTGTTCAGTCAAAGGTTTTTGAGCCAGAGTTTACTATGAAGCCAGGTACCGGAACAGGTCTAGGGCTTGCAATTGTGAAATATATCTGTGATTTGCGATCGGCGAAAGTAGAACTTAAAAGCGAATTAAATCGAGGGACAAAGGTTTCGATTCAATTTCCGATAATGCGGGGGTTCCATGCATAAGTTGTTGCTCGTTGATGACGATATTCAAAACCATAAAGCTACCAAATCCTTTTTAGTAGCCAATGGCTATGAAGTGAAATTCTCATCTTCAGCCACCGAGGCCATTGAATTGCTAAAAGACGAAGAGTTTGCCTTAGTTCTTTTGGATTACCAGATGCCTGAAATGATGGGTGATGCTTTGGCCGCAGTGCTGAAGAAAACAAATCCGAATCAGCAAGTCGCCATGTTTTCATGTGATCTCTCACGAGATGCTTTAAAGCATAGCATGCGAGCTGGTGCCGTGGATTTCATTGATAAAAGTATTGATCCAAATGAACTGCTAAAGGTGATTGAATCATTTTGCAACCGCTATGAAGAGGCGTTTAGAACTGTTCGAGTACAAAACTCTAAATCAGAAAACAAAAAATTCATTGAGCAAGTTGGGATGATCGGAGAATCACAGCAGTTGGCTGACTGTGCGGCTAATCTCATTAAAGTTGCAACAAATTCTGATACCTCAGTCTTGATTCATGGTGAATCCGGCACAGGAAAAGAGTTAGCAGCAAAAGCCATACACAAACTTTCGATGCGCTCAAAAGGAAATTTTGTTGCGATTAATTGTGCCGCCATTCCTCGCGAACTCCTTGAATCTGAATTGTTCGGCCACAAGAAAGGTTCGTTTATAGGCGCAGTCTTCGATAAGGTTGGCAAATTTGAACTGGCAAATAACGGAACTATTTTTCTAGATGAAATTGGTGATATGCCCATGGATTTGCAAGTAAATCTGCCACCACTGCGGGAGCGGTTGGATGATATTGAGCCGCTTGTGGCGTTTTTCACGGATCGGTTTAATAAAAAGAATGGGACCAAAAAATATTTCCAAAGACGCACACTTGATGTATTAAAGCACTAATCCTGGCCCGGAAATGTTCGTGAACTTGAGGCCATGGTAGAACAGCACATGGTCATAACTGAGGGAGCTTTGATCGGGCCTAGCGATCTTGATCCAAAATTCTACCTTAAGCAGGCAAAAAGTTCTTTAGGTCTGTCATTTGAAGAGTTCCGTCAGCAAGTGCATAGGGAAGAAATTGATTTTCTCCAAAAGACTTTGAAAGAAGCCGGGGGAAATAATGCAGAGGCTGCGAGAAGGCTTGGGATTACGGATAAACACCTAAGGCACCTTTTAAAGGCAGAAATTTAGTGAATTATTTGATGAGCGTTGAGATGAATGATGTGAATATTGACTACGAGATTAAAAAGTATATTTCCACCGGCGATACTGATCCGTATGGTAGCAGTTGGCAAGGTGCGAATGTCATTGAAAGAGCACGCAATGCTAGAAGGCATCTTCGAAGTTCTTTAGCAAATGAAGTTCGCCGTCGTGCTGAGGGTTGTTCTCCCAAGGAAATTCCATGCCTGCATGGCCTACAGGATTTTGCGCAACGAAAAGTAGCCCCGATGGTTGAGGGGTTGTTTTCTATCGAAGAGCAAGGCTTTGTATTGAAAACTCTCACTTCTTCAATTTTGTTTATAACTGGCGAAACTGTATATGACATTATTCAAACCACAAGATGGGATAAAACAGCCTGGGATCTCGCGAATTTGTATCTCTTAAGCTTAGGGGCCGATCTCCTTGGCAAGGATGCACCAACCATTGTTGGGCTTTCTGAGGAAACCACATACTATATTTCATCCAGCTATTTTCACGAAGAGGATCGTTTTGCAGATTTTTTGGTTCATGAGGCAGCTCATATATTCCATAACTGCAAAAGGTCGACAGCGGGGCTTGAAGAAACCCGCACAAACGAGTGGCTTCTTCCTATCGCATTCAACTTACGAGAAACTTTTGCGTATGCTTGCGAGGCCTATAGTTGCATTGTTCAGTTAGGAAGAACTAAACTAGACAGAATGAAATTGTTAGAGGAACAAAAAGGCTCATTTTCGCAAGAATATGAGTGCATTGATTACGCCGTATACTGGCAATCCTTGGAAAGCGCAGTATCCGGTCGAAATGGTTGGAAAAAGATTTTGGAAAATTGTAGAAGCAGGCCTACTCGAAAGTCAGCAAGTCAGGTGAACATTCAATGACTGAAAGTTTGAAATCTCAATTATTAAAAGTACCTCCAGAGAAGTTAATTGAGCTTCTTTTTGAGCTTGCTGGAGATAAAGAAGTTTCCTGGAGTAAAATTGAAAGGCTTGTTGCTCGCCCCAAAGAAAATGCTACTCGATTTTCAAAACGATTGCGTGAACTGAAATCGCGGGGTGGTTTTGTTTCGTGGAAATACTCATCTCACTTTGGCGCTGAATTAACTGATCTGCTCAAAGATCTTGATAGTGCTAACCCTCAGGTCGATGAAGGGTTTAAACTCATTTGTGATTTTTATGAAGCCGATAAAGATATTTTTGAACAGTGCGATGATTCGAGTGGTAATATCGGCGATGTTTTTCGGTCTGACGCTCTTGATCTCTATGCCCACTTTGCGAAATCTCATCCTGATCGCAAATATGTAATTGCCAAGACATTGGATCTTGTATTGAAAGATGGCTATGGCGTCCGGGATTATCTGATCTCTTCAGCTTACCGTTTTCTGGATAAGAATGAGCTTAAACAGCTTTTTGATCTGATTGTAACTGCTTCGGTTAATGAAAAGCGCGAATATGCCCGCGATTGGAAGTTAGCGTCGATTGCAAAACAGCTCGGAGATGCACCACTATTTGAAAAAATGCATTTACGAGGCATTCAAAATCCAAGTGGCAAGTTGTTGGTTGAAGTGGCTGAAGTTTACTTTAACACTGGGGATCTCGACAAAGCTCAAGAAATATTGAATTCAATACCCACCAACGATTCATTTTCGAAATATGAGCAGGAAGAGCTTCAAAAGAAAATATTCTTAAAACAAGGAAAGTCAAAAGACCTATTTGAGATCGTTTACAAGGCCTTTGTTGCCCATCCATCAGAATACACTTTAAGGGATTTGAAGCCTCTTGTTCAAGACGGTGAGCTTCAAAAATATATTGATGAAGCGAAAAATAGAATTCTTGCAGGCACATCTTGGGATACAAGCTCTGCGGAATTCTTGTGCCACATAGGGTGCTTTCAAGAGCTTTCTGATTACGTTCTAAAACACCATGATAATATTGATGGTACTCGATACTATAGCCTACCAGATTTAGCGAATCACCTTATTAGCAATCGTCAGATCTTGGCGGCCACCGTACTTCTTCGTGCTCTAATTGAAGGAACGGTTAGTAAGGCAAAATCAAAAACTTACCACCATGCTGTTGGGTATCTTTTGCAGTTGGAGGACCTGGCTAAAAATATTTCGGATTGGTCGCCCATTACTTCACATGATGTTTATTTTGTAGCCCTCAAAAAACGACCTGCTTTAAAGAAAAGCTTTTGGAGTCGGTATCAAGAGGAAAAGTAATTCAGCATTTTAAGATAGGTTAAATCTCGCAATAAGAATTTTTTGATAATGACTACAATAATGGTAAAAACTGCGTTGTGTCAAGTTCTTCTAGGTAACATAGGTAGTCCTGTCCGCCTCTTGAGTCATATCGGTTCGATCTGAAAGGCATCTGAAAACATCATTTTAAGCATCAAAAATTTCTTTCAGCGAAAGTCTTTTGATTTCTGTCTTGAAAATCTCGCCCATCAGAATTCACTCAAATTTGCATTTCAGTCCGTGACATAGACTTTGCTCAGTCAAGGAATCTGTTTGGTCGAACCTATATCCCATCCACAATGGATGACTAACTGGCACCTGCTGGTTCAGCTGCGGCCTTCTGAGGAATCCCCCGTCTGTCAGCTTGCCATATAGATTTTTGCTGAAAGGCCTCTCAGTCATCTTCCTGGTCCTCCGGTTTTTGGAAAGTTAACCGGTAGGAAATCGATAAATTAAACAAAAGTGATATAAATAAATGATGGCGTTGAAAGTTTCGTTAATTTGATTCAGAATGGAAACATGATGCTCAATAAAGAACTGAAAAACTATAATGCGATTACTCTTCGTATCTCTGAAGCCACTATGAAGAAGGCCGATGAAGTTGCTGAGAGGAATGCCATTTCCCGTCAAAAATTAATTGAAGCTATTCTTGAGTAGGTAACGGCTGACAAAAAAATCGTTCTACATATCAAAGGCTAAGGGGATTTATATGGCACTCAGATAGACAGCAAATATATGGTTTTAGAGGTGGAGGGGGAGATAGATTTGTTGAACTTTGCAACTCCCTCATTCTGTCTGAAACTAAAGTTAATCTAATACCAATTGGCGATATTCGGACGATGATGAAAACCACTGTGGGAGATGGCGGCGTTGATACAAAGATAGATCAAGGATCTACGCATGACACAATGGGATGGTTTCTCGATAAGTCGATTTGGCAGTACAAAGCCAGCGATGGCAGCGTTTCCGATGGTGAACTGACTAAAGAAATAAATAAAGACTTTTCCAAAGAATGCATTCAGCAAGGATACGCCTACAGATTTTGTATTTGTGATTCTATTACGGCTGAGAAAATTGCTGCTTGGGAAAAAGTGTTAGATGCGGAAGCTAAGAAAATAAATCCGAACGCACCTGCTGCTAAAGTTATAACTGCCGATGATTTGGCGAGGTGGTTTTCTCGATATCCGGCAATTTTATTACGCTTTTTCCGTCGAGACCTTATTGGTCAGGTGACTGATCTCAAAACTCATTTATCAAACATTAGAAGTGCAACGCCAAGCTATGTAGACAATCCATCGTGGGCTTCGATAGAGAACGAAATTAAAAGACATATTGACCTAAATGGCGAACGTCCAGATCCAGTTTTAGCCATTCAGGGCAAGGCTGGCGTGGGGAAAACTAGAATGGTCTCAGAGGTTCTGGCCAGAGATGCCCAAGTAGAAAATTTAGTTTTGTACTCTAGCGACGACCAAAATGTTGAAACCATTGTTCGTCATCTATCTATTTCAAGTGAAACAAGAGCGATTATTATTGCAGACGAATGCTCTCTTAATTCTCGGGTTTCTATTTCGAGAACAATTGCTGGTCATGCTGGGAGAATTAGAGTCATCGCCATTGATAACCAAGGCGAGAATGTTGACACTGTCGATCCTCAGTTTGCTTTAGATAAGATGGCAGATGAACTTGTACTACAAATATTGAACTTAAATTTTCAGTCTGTTCCTGATGACCAGCGTCGGCTCTATGCAAACTTGTCTAAAGGCTTCGTGAGAATGGCTGCTGACCTCTGTCGGCAACATGCTCAAATCGTTGCTTCAGGACGGGTTGGACCAACGCAACAGATTTCTACTTATTATCAAGATCGTCTTAATCCCGATGAGAGAAAGGTTGTAGAGGCTTTGGCCCTCTTTCCTCAAGTAGGATTTAAAGACCATGTCAGGGGGCACTTGGACTTTATTTGTGCCTTTAGTGGTGTCAATCGATCAGATTTTGAGGCTATCGCCAACAGGCTACATGACTCTCCGGGCTTTGTTGGGCGAGGCGGAAGATTCTATTACGTCACACCCGATATTATCGCGCAGGTCGCATTCAATTTTGCTTGGCGCAATTGGGTCAAAAATGATCCCGAGGCATTCTTCTCTAAAATTCCCCCAACGATGGTTCGACCGTTTGTAAAAAGAGTCTCTGACTCCGGTAGAGAGGAGGAAAGAGACTTTGTCACAATTTTTTTTCGTCGTTGGGCTGAAGGTATTACCCCTGACAAACTAGCTTCTCAAGCTGACATTAAGATGCTTGAAGCTGTGATTGAGGCAAATCCATCAGCCTTGTTGCCTGTATTAAGAAGTAAACTTGAAGCGGCAACAAACGAAGAATTGTCTGCAATTAAAGGAGACTGGGAAGGTGGTAGTTGGGGACCTCGACGGCTCTTGGTACATCTGTTGGAAAGACTTGCTTGCTTTCAGGAGTATTTTTTCGACTGTGAGATTTGTTTATTTAGACTGGCGCTCAATGAATCTGAATTCAAAATTGGGAATAATTCCACCGAAACTTGGAAAGATTTTTTTAGGATTCAATTGTCTGGAACTGAAATTCCATTTCAACCAAGGTTAAATTTATTGAGGACTCGGTTGCTTTCAAATGCGCCGTACGAGTCTGAAATGGCTATTAAAGCTTTTGAAGAAATATTTGATAGCCACGGAACAAAAGTAGTGGGTTCACCAATTGTCTCTGGGAGGTTAGCTCCTCGGAACTGGCAGCCAAAGAATAGAAAAGAATATCGAGAATGTATTGATTCGGCTTGCAATCTTCTCCTGGAAGTTTCTAAACTTCGTCAGAATGATCTTGATTTTAGGAGCAGGGAAATTGCCATTAAATACTGCAGAACGCTACTGCTGCAGGATAAGCTGGATATTCTAAAGGACATATTCACTGGTGAGTTCGACGAGGATATGCGTATACGTCTTGACAGTGCGATTTCGGACTTCATGCATTTCGATGGTGAGGGAATTTCGAAAGCCGGTCATGACAAATATGTTTCCGTTGTTATTCAATGGCAGGACTCTTTAAAGCCTAAAGACTTTCACGGAAAATTGGTCGATTTAGTTGGCAAAGAATCTTGGGACCGATCTGTCAGAAATGAAGAGGAACTGTGGAAAAAGAATCTTCAGGAATTGGCTGCTGAGTTCATTCGACATCCCACTCTCTTGAAGTAAGAACTAGCTTGGTTGGCTTCAGCAAAAGCTAAAAGTGCAGGTTTTCTTGGAGAACTAGTCGGCAAAATTGATTCCAAGGGTATCTTCCTGCAACAAATATTAGCTGCTTGTCTCGAAAGTAAATCTTCTGCTTTAGCTCGTGGATATGTAGCAGGTTTGGTGGAGACTTATCCTCAGTATTTGAAAGAGGTAAACCAATATCTTGATGCTAAAATGATTGAGAACCCGAATTTCGTTTATGACATTTCAGTAGTAGTAGGTAAACAACTTCATGCTATCAATAGAACCCTTAAGTTAATTGATTTAAGGAAAATAGACATTCAATTCTTGAGATCATTTGCCTATGGGGTAAACTCTAATGAACTGAGTGTTTCCGATCTGAAAGAAGTATTTAGCCGCATCATTGCATATGCCAAAGAACCCAATACCTATGCAGTTAATGTCGGAGAAGATTTCTTAGCCAGCAGGCTACGCTCGAAAAAGAATTCTGACGAAGAAATGTTGGATTTGGATATTGATGCCCAAGTAAAACCGTTGGTTTGGGATTTTCTTGAAGTAGAGGCCACTTACTCTAAGGGTGGAGATGTTGGTTATTGGTGGGCCAAGACACTCGCCGGAGAATTTATCAATGATCCCGAAAGAGCAACAAAAATTGCGGTGCAGGCACTTATAGGTGACAACTACACGATGAAAGATTCTGCCAAAAGCATTCTTTCAACAAACGCTGCAAAGTTTGGAAGATTGATTTTAATAGAATTAGAGCCTTTTATGTTCAGCGAAGAGAAGGGCTGGAAATTCTTTATTGATGACTTCGAAGCAATTTTTTACAACATTCCAGTTGCTGAAGTTCACGACTGGGTGAAAAAACACGGTGTGGAGGCTGCAAGGAAGATAGCGAGACATCTTCCTTCTCCTCATTTAGGAGCCAACGACTCTCTAGAGGTACCTGAAATAACCAAGTTTGTGCTCGAAGAGTTTGAGAATGATGATCGCGTTTTTAAAGAATTCTGCGCTGGACGGCATAGTGGTCAGATTTATAGTGGGGATGTTGCCGCAACTCACGATCAAGAGGCAGAAGTTGCTAAAAAATTTTTAGGGCATCCAATAAAAAGAATTCGTGAGTGGGCACAAAACGAATATGAGTACTCAAGAGCAACTGCTGCTCGATGGAGACAAGAAGATGAGGAATGGGGTTTTGAAGACCGATAGAGTGTCCCAATGCCCTTACAGCGACTATGATAGTTCGATTTGTTCAATCAGATAGGATACGCAAATAGCCTTTACCGAACTTTTTAAGCAGCATCGGGTTATCTCTCTTGTAACTACGGAAAGCTCCTTGAGATCAGGAGTCTATTTGGTGGATCTGTTTGCCATTTTAGGTTCACATTCCTTTCGAGGTTCCTTCATCCACGGCTGAGGGACGCGAATAGGGAAAAAGTGAGAGTTGGAGGGAGTCTGACCACGGCATGTGAGAGATGCAGGACTCATGACAACCCATCGCGCTTATTGGGAGCAATGCTGAGGGTGCATGAGTTTCGAGCGGAGAGGCGGAACAGACTCCCGACAGAACGAGCGGTTACAAAAAAGCTACAAGGAATTGGATTTGAAATCCAATCTACTTCGCCTTGCTCGATTATCACTTAACGGCGCGGATAAAATTATGGCTACGAGCCTAAAAGCTGCTACAACATTAACT
>CAZYOE010000111.1:0-9891 GCA_964648725.1 uncultured Pseudobdellovibrionaceae bacterium
TACAAATAGTTGGTATTGGCACGTGACTACACCCCACTAATTGGTAGAGAGGCAACATTTTGTCAAAGCCAGAATTGGCTTATGGTGCCAATCTTTGGCACAGATTATCCAGTTATTCGAACTCACTTTGCGAAAATAGAACTCGGTAACCAGGATTTTTCACAAAAAAAACAGGCTCGCGTTCTTTTTGTCGACTCAGTTTATAATTATATGCTCAACAAAAAAAGACCTCTCGTGCATTTGATTGAACAAAAAACAGGATTATCGGTCGATGAACTTTCTAAAGCCTATATTCAACGATTGCAGCAGAGAACTAAGGATTATCAGTTGTCGGCAATCGAAGAAAGACTGCTAACTCGCTTTATTAAATTACCGCGCAGAACTTTAACCCGTATGACACCTGGACGTTTATGGTGGATGTTAAAAGAACAAAGTTTGTTATCAACTTTTCAAGTTGTTTCACAAGACCCTTCTTACAAAGTGCGGCCATACACTCCTGATATAGAAAACCAATTATTTGGCGCCTATGATTATATATTTGCTCATTATACTGTAGGTTGGGGTGACCCCAAGAAATATGGCAGTGTTGCTATCACAATCAAAGAATCTGTGGTTTGGCAGAGGTCTTGGGCAACGCCTCACTCAGTGTGGCGTGTTTTAAAAAATCAAGACGGAGATTTTGCTGTCGCTCAAAGAGCCTTTGCTGATCGCATCTTAGTTCCACCGGATTATTCAGAGAGCCTTAAACTTCGCATGATCGATCTCATGAAACAATGGCCTGAAAGTTTCAAAGTTGAGCTATTAACGGTTCCCGATTCTGAGTTTGTGGTACAAATGCAAAAATGGGCATTAGATCCGATTGAATTAAAATATAAGTCCTATCTTGATATGGATGAAATTGAATCAATTGTGCTTCCGCCTGCAGTAACTAACGAATTGAGAAAAATGGTCATGGATTCGGAGATCATGAGCCATTCGGTTGGCTTTTGATCAACCTCAGAAGCGTTAAGGCTTAAGGTAAAAGCTCGAATACCACTTTCGCTATGAGCTTTCCAAATCGTCAAATCGGCCAATTGTTTTGTGGTCAGAGTCTTGCCCCTTATTGCCATTTTTTGATTTGGAGCTTACCGCCTTGAATTTAGATCTATTTTAGCTGAATCTATGTACTATTCTGTATGAATAGGAGTAATTATGAACCGATTATTTTTCAGCTTTATCGCTCTATTTTTATTTTCAGAACTTTCTTTTGGAGGCATTGAATTGGCTCTTAACTGGAAGGCCGAACCCGAATTCGGGGGATTTTACGCCGCGGCCAATATTTTAAAAAAACAAGGCCTTGATTTAAAGGTCATTGAAGGTGGCTCTGGCACCCCAACCATTCAAATGCTGGCGGCCAAAAAGGTGACTCTCGGAATTGTCAGCGCGGACGAGTTGATCACCGCGCGAGATCGCGGAATGGATTTAGTGGGACTGTTTGCCGTTTATCAAATTGATCCCCAAGGAATTATGGTTCGTGAAGACAGCCCATGGATGACACTCGAACAATTACTCAATGCTCCTGAAGCAACCGTAGCAGTTCAAATGGGTCTTCCTTTTGTGGCCTACCTAAAAAAGAAGTTTCCAAAAATGAAAGCGAAACTTGTTCCCTACCAGGGAGGCATAGGCCCTTTTTTAGCCCAAAAGAATTATGCCCAACAGTGCTTTCTGACCGCAGAACCCTTAGCGGCCCACAAGGCAGGCGTGAAAACCCGAAGTTTTACTTTTGATCAAGTTGGATTTAACCCCTATTTAGCGGTCCTTGCTGTCCACAAGCAAACCCTTCAAGAGAAAAAGGCGGAGTTGACACCTATTCTTACTGCCATTCGCCAAGGTTGGGAGGAATACCTGACTAACCCAAGTGAAACCGATAAGCTTATGAATAAACTAAATCCGTCTATGTCCCTGGAAACCTTTGCTGAGTCTGGTAAAGCTCAATACAATCTCATTAAGCCAACAAAGGATTTTGTGGTAGGGACCATGACCGAAGATCGTTGGCAAACCCTCTCTCAACAGCTCAAAGAGTTGGGTCTTATTAAAAAAGTTCAAGATCCCAAAAATTATTTTATGAATTTCTAACTTCAAATTTGCAGACCAACTATTGGCGCGACTAAAGAAAAGTCAAAACGAGCTTAAAGTTTAGCAGCGAAGGTGTTTCAAAAAAATACCCCACAGTCTGATTCTGCTGACAAAGAATCGATGCTGGTCAGAAGAAGCGGGCCAGCGATTCACTAACGAATTTGTTCTTGGTCTTTGCGACGCACCTGAATCACCATGACAGAGTTTCCCCCGACACCCTGGTGCCCTTGGGCTGTCACCCAAAGTTGCCGTTCATCGGGGCTTAGTCCTAACCCTACGGGAAATGAATCAACGTGAATTCGGCCTTCTACTTTGAAACTCTTCAAGTTCACCGCTACAACTTCACTGGATGTGTTGACTGCCACAAAAATATATTCGCCGTCCTTGGTCATTTCAATGGAACGAAGGCCCTGGCCGACATAAACAGATTGTATTTTGTTTTTTGGAATGTAAGTGACTCCCTGTAAGATTTCGGTCATAAGCCAGCTGATCGGAATCTTGGCGATTTCACCACTGCCATTGAAGCTCACAAAAAGTGAATCGACAGTTGCCTCGATATCACGCGGACGGCTTCCAAGTCCATGGACCGTCCCTAGATAGAGGGTTCGATTGGAATTTGATACATCAAAAATAGAAATACCATCTTCGGCCATTCTGCCCACAAAGAGAAAACGATCGTCAGCACTAAATGCAAGGCCTCGAACACAAAACCCACAGATATCGTCTCTATTGCCATGCGGGATTTCGTCAATGTTCAGTTTTTTTTCGTCCACCAAAAGTGATGCCGCTTTAAAGTCTTTAGCTTGAGATGCCCGAACATCAAATAGTCCGATGGTATTGTCACCCCAATGAGTGACAGCCATCAAATGGCCACGATGACTCAAACGAATGTTTTTAGGAATGGGGCCAGCAGACATGACTCTTTCAATTTTCTGGCTATTAGTGTTCACAATAGCGATGGCAGATGGCATGACTCCATACTGATCAAAATCACGACGATAATAGGGCAGCCATAGATATTTGCCTCCATGAGAAGCCTCCATTTCCACCGGTTTTCCTCCAAACACATTAAACCGTTCCAACATAGAATGGGATTTAGGTAACGGGTATCCAAAATTTGGAACTGCCTCAAAGAGATTTTTTTGGTCGACGGTAAATTCATGGCTAATCTCACCCAGTTTTTTGAAACCAAACCGATCATAGATCAAGGTTTTCTTTCCTTCGAGAGCGTTGACAAATACGAGATCACCGGTCTCATTAAATTTCACTGACTTCGGGGAGCGAATGGATGCATCAAAAAAATCAAGCGGGTTTTTTATTTCTTTGGAATTGGCTTGTCTGCGGCCTGAGATATGCATTCCAATAGCAAGAGCACTCAAGCCATTCAAAAAGAACACTAAACTAAAAATAACTACTGTGTACAAGCGGGTTCGCGCCATTGTGGCCACCGTTGTCTGAGTTTATCGATGTTCCATTGATCTAGTTTCTGTAACTGATCCAACTCTGCCTGAAAATACGTTGCACCCTGTTGACACATTGGTAACGGGGCATTCTCCGGATCGAGGCACCGTTGTTTCATTTGGGCTAGAATCGTTAGACGATCATTCATCGCTTTATGGGTACTACAGTAAGTGCTTGAGTCTTGATCAAACTGGGCTTGAAAGATAACTTCTAGCTGCGGCAAACGCGGCACCACTCTTCGAACAAGCCTCTGATTTTCCTCCACTAAGACCTTGAGCACAGCCAAACGGGATGCAATCAAATTAAGGAGTGAGCTCGATTTTCTGATCACGGATTTCGGCAAACGACTCATTCGATCTTTAAGTTCAAGAACATAAAACTTCATTTTCTCAGAATCTCTAAAGTCACCATTGTTTTTGATAAAGGATTCTATGCTCTGGACGAACTCTCCTT
This sequence comes from uncultured Pseudobdellovibrionaceae bacterium, assembly GCA_964648725.1. GTDB lineage: Bacteria > Bdellovibrionota > Bdellovibrionia > Bdellovibrionales > Bdellovibrionaceae > CAUJGP01. The sequence continues at coordinate 4,030 of CAZYOE010000111.1, forward strand.
GCAAATGAAGTTTACGATTATACTCTACTAGGATCTTGGCCCATTTCCGAAGGAGCTCCCAACGCCGTTGATAATAAAAATCATTCAACCAATTTCGTCCTTGGGGATAACCGGCCTGACTATTCCAAAGCTGACTGAGCTCACTCACTTCTTGCACATATTGACGACTGAAAACGACATAGGCCTCCTTTTGGATCCACTCCCATCCCGTGTAGGAGGCTCCACCAAGAACAGCAAAAAAAAGTAAAACTAAAAACAGCTGTCGCATCTCAATGCTTCATATCGGAACATTGATATTTTTTTTAACGGACCAAAAATCCAGCTCGTCCAAACTCATGTAAACGAAACAAGTCGAGTCCAGTCGACGCCCAGACACTGAACTCGATCTGTTCATAAAGACCTCTAGGCTTTTTCTAAAACCAAATCGAACTCCACCACTTTCCGAAGGCTTCGAGCCTCTCCCGGAAGATCAATCTCGCGCTGCTCAATGGGTCGAACCACGCGTTCTTGTTCCTCTCGAGGAATACGATTTAAAATACGATCCCCAGGGTTATAAGGATTCCCTTCAAAATACAATTGAGTGGTCAACTCATGAAAACCCCATTTGTGAACTTTGTAATGAATGTGTGGAGGCCGAATCCATTCCGTGTCTGCGGGATAAGCTCCCGGAAGGATCGTCTTAAAAAAGTAGTATCCCTGTTCATCAGTCACCGCCTTTCCCCAATACTGAAAGTCTGGGTCCAGTGGGGCACTGTTTGGATCATTGGGATGATTGTATTTCCCGCTCGCGCAGGCTTGCCAGATTTCTACTAAAGTGCCGGCTACTGGCCGGCAATCTAACCCAGTTACCCGACCAATAACGACAATTTCTTCGCCTTTGGCGCGAATTGTTCGCCCCTGAACCTGAGTGAGATCCCAATCTTTATCTTCCTGGGGCTTCACGGGATAAAATGGACCTTCCGTTTGGGGCGGAGTTCTTCCACACATTGCAGCTGCCTGCCCCAATGAAGCAACACCCAGTGCCGCCCCAGTTCCTAATCCTAATTTCAATAATTGTCTTCGCCTCATAAAACCCCCGCGGGTAATGGTTGAATATTTATTATGGTGTATTTTACCGTCACCATTGGTCATTATCTTTATGTTAGCTTATTCAAGTGGGATAATTGATTGGCGCTATGGATGTCATAGGCGTGGACGGGTTTTCATTAAACAACATTAATCATGTGATGACTCGAGTGGTCCCTAATAATGCAGCGGGAAGTTTGCTTTACACAAGGTGCAGTGATGGAACTATGCCTAAAGGCGGCCCTGCACTAACAACTGCAGAGCTTGAAGCTATTCGTACCTGGATCAATAGTGGAGCGGCCCAATAACTCTTAAAATGGAGCCATAAACAACTCTACCAGTGCCCTTACCATCTCTTGGTTTTAGGTCCAAAACAGAGTTTTTTGTTGAGTCTCTAAAGACATTTGTTATTGATGCTTAAGTGGAGGGTTTGATGGCTTATCAATACAGCCTTGGTTTTATGCATTTTACCTTTGCCAATCTTAAAGAGCTCATGGCAAAGGCCTCACCACGACGATCTGCCGATGAACTGGCTGAAATTGCTGCCGGTTCCGAAGCCGAACGTGCGGCAGCTCAATCGGCCATTGCCGATGTTCCCCTTTCTGCCTTTCTTAATGATGTTTTCATTCCCTATGATTCTGATGAAGTCACCAGATTGATTTTTGACAAGCACGACAAAATCGCTTTTTCAACTATTAGCTCAAAAACTGTTGGCGAATTTCGCGACTGGCTCTTGTCCGCTGAGACAACGAACGAAACGATAGCGAGTGTACGAGAGGGATTAACGCCAGAGATGGTCGCTGCCGTTTCAAAAATCATGCGTCTTCAAGATTTGATTACCGTGGCTAAAAAAATCACGATCAGCACTCAGTTTCGCAATACCATCGGACTTCAAGGCCATCTCTCAACTCGCTTGCAACCAAATCATCCGACGGATGACGCCCAAGGTATTCTTGTGAGTATTATCGATGGCTTGCTTTTGGGAAGTGGCGATGCTGTGATTGGCATTAATCCTGCCACCGACAATCCTCACAATGTGCGTGAACTGTTAGAAATGATCGATGCTCTTCGCTTGAAATATGAGATTCCCATACAATCGTGCGTCCTTTCTCATGTCACGACATCTCTGCGCTGTATGGAGATGGGCGCACCGATGGATTTAGTTTTTCAATCGATCGCTGGCAGTGAAAAGGCCAATAGTGCATTCGGAATCAATTTGGCACTTCTTAAAGAGGCCCATGAGGCGGCACTCTCTCTGAAACGCGGCACGGTTGGAAATAACGTGATGTATTTTGAAACCGGTCAGGGGTCAGCACTTTCAGCAGAGGCCCACTTTGGAGTGGATGCCCAAACCATTGAAGCCCGAGCCTATGCCGTGGCCAAAGCCTTCGATCCACTTCTGGTGAACACTGTGGTCGGTTTTATTGGTCCTGAATATTTATATAATGGAAAACAAATTATCAGAGCGGGCTTGGAGGATCACTTTTGCGCTAAGATGCTTGGTTTACCGATGGGTTGTGATGTGTGCTACACCAACCACGCCGAGGCTGATCAAGATGATATGGATAATCTGCTGACTTTACTCGGCACGGCGGGTTGCACCTTTATCATGGGAATTCCAGGTGCCGACGACATCATGCTGAACTATCAGAGCACCTCTTTTCATGATGCGCTCTATTTACGAAGACTTTTAAATTTACGACCGGCACCAGAGTTTGAAGCATGGCTGATCAAAATGAACTTATGGAACGCTGAGACTTTACAAATTAAATCAACTTCTTCGTCATTTCTGCTAGAGGGAGTCATACCATGAGTTCCTGGGATAAATTAAAATTATTGACGACGGCGCGAGTTGGCCTTGGCCGCATTGGCTCGTCACTGCCAACACAAAGAGTGCTTGAGTTCCAACGCGCCCATGCGGCCGCTCGCAGCGCGGTTTGGCTAAAATGGGATCACCAAAACTTGCAGAATGAATTAAAAAAACTCAATGAAGTTCCGGAACTTTTAGCATCGAACGTCAGCGATCGAGAAACTTATTTGCGTTATCCCAATCGTGGCCGACAACTGTGTGCGGCAAGTGTTGAGACGCTCAAAAACAAAAAAACAGATATCGTCTTTATTGTTTCTGACGGTTTGTCAGCTCTGGCCATTCAAAACCACATGGTACCGCTATGGCAGGAACTTGCGCCAAAAATTCAAGAAACCTTTCCCGAACTAACCTACAAGATTGTCACAATTCCCTTCGCTCGCGTGGCCATTAGTGACCAAGTTGGCGAACTCTTGGACGCAAAAATCAGTGTTATTTTTATCGGTGAACGACCGGGATTAAACTCTCCTGACAGCCTAGGCGTCTATTTAACATTCAACCCTGCTTCAGGAAACTCAGACGCCCACCGCAACTGTATCTCTAATGTACGAACACCCCACGGTTTGAACTACTCCCACGCCACACAAAAGCTGTTATACTTGATGAAAGAGAGTCTTCGCCTGCAATTGTCTGGGGTCAATTTGAAAGATGACTTGATTTTAAATACAATTCCAACAAAGCTTTTAAAAGATTGATAGGAAGAATTTGATGAACCAAATAAAACCCGCTTACCAAAGTCGTTCCTTTTATTTAGGCGATATTTTTATCACGGAACATTCTCCCTCTGAAAAACCCAAAGGAGTTTTTGTGCTCCTCCATGGCTTTCCAGCCTGGGTCACCAAGAATTATGATGTTTCTGAAGTGCTGGCCTTAGAGGGCTACAAAGTCTATATTCCTCATCATCAAGGGCTCGGTCAGTCGCGCGGCGCCTTTCGCTTTACCGAAAACATCAAAGCCATTCGTCACTTCCTCACTCAAGTCAAAGAACTGAATCCCAAACTTAGCTTGTCCTTGCTCGGACACAGCTGGGGAGGCTATTTATCACTAAGAAACTTAGATCTCATCACCGATAAACTGATTTTATTGGCTCCCCTGGCACGATTTCCAGAAGATCAACGGCGTCAAACGCTCCTAAGTTCACTTTACCTCAATAATAAATCTGACTTGGGTGAATACACATTGGAAAGTTTGGAACAAGAGTTTAAAGTCCTCGAACAAGATTTAAACTATAGCCTTTTGCAGGAAGAATCCAAAGCGCCACGGAGCTTGCTCCTCTACGGCACCAAAGATGAAGTTATTCCAGCTGACCTAATCCGTGATTTTGCTGCTGATGCCCAGTCCAGTCGATTTGAAACCGTGGTTTTTGAAGACGATCATCGTCTTTCTAAACGACGACCAGTCCTCGATAAAATCCGCAACTGGCTTCACAGATTCAACTGAAGTTGGTGATCTCTGTGTTAGCGTGACATAAATCGTCTCGCCGACAAGAAGGATGGGATTGGCCTATCAAACATCGAGTCGATTAAGACTTTTGCGCAGTGAAACGCTAAACCCAATCCATGAGCCGTAAACCCTCCCACAAAAAATATTTGTGGATCATCGGGAAGGCTCCCTACCAAAGGTTGACCATCCACACTGAAACCCATGACCCCTGTCCAGCGGTGAGTTATTTTAGCATTACGAGCAGGAGGAATATGCTCTTGGATAAACTGATCCAAAGCACTTTGGATCACTTCTGATGTTTGATCTGAGTAACCCAGCTCTATGTCTTTTTGTAGTTGTCGAAATCCGCCGATGATCAATTCACCCGATGGCATTTGCCGAAAGTAATCTAAGACAAAGTTGGCATAACAAGGCCCTTCCATAAACGGAGCTACCGGGCTCGTGGCCAATATTTGCCCGCGAGTTGGGAAGATCTTATCAGCAAAGTACTTATGCAAAAGCGGCGAATATCCATTGGTCGCCAATATCACCATTGAAGTTTCAAAGTTTCCAGCTTTGGTGCGAACAATCTTCGTACTGGTCTCATTGTTTGTTTCGATGGCATGGACTTCTGCATTTTCAAAAAACTCAACCGCACTTTGCGATGATTCCAAAATTCGGTCCTTGAGAGCTTGCAAAAGCAACAACGGATGGACGGAGGCATCATCAATGTACTTGATACCCCCTACAAACTTTTCAACGCCTAGGCGATTACGAATTTCATCCGCACTCAATACTTCCACCTGAATGTTAGAGCTTTTCATTAGGTCGGCAGACTTTTTGAGTTCCGTAAATTCATGCTCAGTCGATGCTAGCGAAAAACTGCCTTTCTGTTGAAAGCCGATGTCCCCACAATGTCCTTGCACCACGTGGCTCTTTAATAAACGCAAGTTTTCTTCACTGAATTTCCAAATCTCATCGGCCACTTTAGCGCCATGCTTACCCACAAGACGATTAAAATGTTCAACAGAACCACAAGTAATAAACCCCGCATTTCTGCCCGTCGCTCCATCACCAAGTTGAGATTTCTCAACCAGAGCAATCTTCAAACCGGGATCTTCTTTATGCAACCAATAAACCGTAGACAAACCTGCGATTCCACCACCCACAACCACGACATCCGCTAGCAAGGTTTTATTTCGATTACGATCCATCCAATATGATACTGTCATAATCCCTCTGTTTAAATTCCAAGATACTTTATCATTTCAACGGCCGTACACTCACAACGTTTAGGAAAGCAACGAGTACACTCATAGTCAATGCATGCCCAAAATTTCGCATGCCGAGCCACTTCCACAAAGCCAGCGTTCAACAAATACCGCTGGGAACTATTGTTAGGAGACTCCAGCCAAGAATGAGTGACGATCGCCAGTGCTCCCTGCTGCTGCAAAACTTTTTTGGACTCTGCCGAAAGGGCTTGACCCAAACCATGAGCCCGAAATTCT
>CAZYOE010000111.1:9928-15762 GCA_964648725.1 uncultured Pseudobdellovibrionaceae bacterium
ACAAAAAGACTCTTGAAATACCCTACTCTATTTGGATCCACTTTCCATTTCTCAGGAGTAATCCGCAGATCTGGACGTAGCCATTTCGAAGGGGCAAGGGTCAAGCGAACACCAACCAGGCGTTCTCCACTCCACGCTAAGAAAGATGCGTTCAATCCATCCTTTTGAGACTTTTTTAAAATATCCTGAAGATCACTTAAACTGTAATAGTTTTTACCAATCCACTGATCCGTGAAGGACTTGACTGCATCCAACTGAACGTCCTTAAAATTAGTGAGATGAATCGATCCCATCACTAAACTCGTATTATAGAATTAAATTATTGGCAAAGACTCTTTTCAGCGATTCAAAGACTCGCTATAACTTAGAACAAACGGGGTGCTTCTTACCACTAACGGTCCCTCAGGAACTTTATATTTCTGCTTCAGCTGGTTCACAATTTTTGTTGAGATATTCCCCACGTTCGATAGAATCTGTGACGATGTCTAAACCAATACTTACTATTTCTATTATACTTGCCACAGTCGCATTAAACGCACAGCAACAACCTGTTTCACTTGAAGATTCTTTTAATGCTGCTGTTGAACACACCGAGCAGATTCCTATAGCGCAGTCGGTACTCCACCAGGCTGAGGCCCAACTGACGGAAGCACGTGCTAACTTTTATCCGCGATTGGCCGCTGGTGTTAGCTTCCAAAAGCAAAGTGCGCCCAACAGCCTCTCTGGCGAGTCCGACTATGGATTCGCCAGATTCTCTGTCACCCAGTCATTGTACGCAGGGGGAAGAGATCAGGCAAAAACAAAGGGTGCCAACGAAACCCATCGCGCCGAACAGTTTAATCTTTCATACGCTCGCAATCGGCTCTATGGACAGGTTGCTAAAATCTACTATGGCGTTTTATCGATGGCCCAAGAAGTCGCAAATACCAAAACATCCATTGAAGTGCTGGAAAAAAGAATTGTAGAAATCCAAAAAAGAAAAACCATTGGTAGAAGCCGGAATATTGAAATTTTGGCACTGCAATCACAACGAGCCATCTTAGACGCCCAACTTCTTGCCGCCATGGCTTCTGAACGCAATGCTCGCAATGACCTTTATAATGTCACCGGACTAGATCGTAACACAGTGCTCTTAGATGACATCAATTTACCCAAACAGCAAAAAGAGATTCAAGGACTCTTAGAACTCATTGAAGAGCGTCCTGATGTTCAATTCGTTAAATCCAGTTTATTGAGTCGTCAACATTCGCTTACTGCCACACGCGCCGAGTTTTATCCCAGCTTAGATTTCACAGCGAATTATTACCCCTATTGGTATCATGGTTCGACAAATGCTCCTGAGTGGGATGCCGCCATCACTTTGAGCTTTCCCCTCTTCTCTGGCGGAAGCACACTCGCCAAAGTGCGATTAGCCTTAGAGGACCAAGTTCAATCTGAATTATTGTTGAAGCAACGGCGGCGAAGCGCAGAGGTTGAAATTAATGCCGCCATCAATAATTTGCAAAGCGCCCTCGAACAGGTCAAGACTCTGGAAAAGGCCGTTGCGACCACGAAGCAGAACTATCGAGAGCAAGAAAAAGACTATCGATTTAGTTTAGCGACCAATCTTGATGTGCTCCAAGCATTGAATGCTCATCACGAAGCAATGAAGACTTTAGCTAAAACTCGCTATCAAGCTCTTAGCACTGCTGCAGAACTAAAGGCGCTCTTGAATGACTTAAAACAGTAGAAGGTACCGATGAATATTTCCGAACTCTCAATCAAGAACCATGTTTTCACTTGGATGCTAATGGGGGCACTATTGATTTTTGGTGGGTTGGCCTTCCAACGCATGGGAGTGAGCCAACTCCCCGATGTGGATTTTCCCAATGTCAGTATCAACGTGAATCTTGAGGGCGCTTCTCCTGAAGTCATTGAAATGACCGTGGTGGATATTCTCGAAGGAGCCATAACCTCCGTGCCTGGAGTGAATAATCTGTCTTCGGTTTCACGAGCAGGGTCAGCCAATATTTCTGTGGAATTTAGTTTAGATAAAAATATTGATACCGCAATTCAGGAAGTTCAAAGTGCGATCAGTCGAGTGCAACGGCAGTTACCATCTAATATGGAACCACCCTCCGTGCGCAAATCCAATCCAGAGGATGATCCTATTATTTGGTTGGGAGTGTCTTCGGAAAGCATCCCAAGAAAAGAGCTTATGAAACTGGTCAGAGATCAGATCCAAGATCGTTTTGCTACTCTTGATGGCGTAGGAGAAATAACTCTCAATGGTTTCATCGAACCCAATTTACGGGTTTGGCTCTCCCAAGAAAAGCTCGAACACTATCAACTCACCGCCTCGGATGTGATCGCCACTATTCAGCGGGAACACTCCGAGCGCCCCGGCGGAAGAATTGAGACTGCGGAACGAGAACTAAACATTAGAACCCTCGGTGAAGCTCCGTCTGTCGAAGACTTTGGCAACATAACAATATCTAAGCGCGGAGGCGCTCTCAATTTTTTACCTGTTCCTCTCAAAGCGGTGGCCCAAATCGAAGATGGAACCGCCGACGTTCGTAGCTTGATTCGCTCTCAAGGGAAACTGGCGGTGGGGCTCGGGATTAAAAAACAACCCGGCTCCAATGCTGTTGAAGTCGCGCATCGAGTGAAGGAGAGACTCAAAGAAGTTTCTTTGCAAATGCCAAAGGGAGTTGAAATCAGTGTTCGCGTTGACTCCACCCAATTTATTGAGGAGGCCGTTGATGAACTCAATTTTACCCTCATGTTTTCAGCACTCTTAACGGCGTTGGTATGCTGGCTGTTTCTTGGCTCCTGGACAGCGACAATCAACGTCGTCATGGCCATTCCAACCTCTGTCATTGGAACGTTTATCGTTCTGCAATTTTTAGGTTTCACGCTTAATACTTTTACTCTTTTAGGTTTATCGCTCGCTATAGGCATTGTGGTTGATGATGCCATTATGGTGCTGGAAAACATTGTCCGGCATCAGGAGCAAGGAAAGAGTCGTCTTGATGCCGCGCTTGTTGGTTCGAGTGAAATCATTCTTGCAGCCATGGCCGCCACAGCAGCAATCATTGCTATCTTCCTCCCCGTAGCCTTCATGAAGGGAGTGATTGGAAAATACTTTCTCCAGTTCGGTGTTACCCTTTCTGTCGCCGTCGCGCTCTCTTTACTAGAGGCACTCACCTTAACCCCCATGCGCTGCTCCCGCTATTTAACAGTTCAACCACGCGTATCGATGCTTGGACGCTGGATAGAGGCTCTGTTCAAAAAAGCCGAAGACCTTTACAGGATACTCATTCCAAAGACCCTTCGTCATCCCGGTTGGACGCTTTTTTTCGCATTAATACTTTTTGCAGCAACACTTCTGATCGGCAAAAATCTAAAGCAAGAATTCGCGCCAGCACAGGACCAAAGCCGACTCTCGCTCCGCATACAAACCCCGGTGGGCTCATCACTCACCTATACTGAAACCCGTATTTTAGAGCTTGAAAAATATCTCTCTTCTCGCCCAGAAATAAAAAGCTATTTCAGCATGATTGGAGTACCGCAAGTAAACTCCGCGATAATTTCATTAATTTTAAAACCACCTCATGAACGAAAGCTCTCAGCTCAAAAGTTATCCGGCGAACTCCGCAAGGATCTAAAGAAATTCAAGGATCTCAAAGTATCCATTCAAGATCCCTCGCTATCAATGCTAGGAGGACGACGCAACTCCCCCGTCGCGTACTCCGTGCGTGGCCCCAATTGGAAAGAACTGATTAAATATACCAAATCCATGACTGATGAAATGGAAAAAACTGGATTTATGACTGACATTGATTCGAATTTCCAAAGCGGTATGCCAGAAATCCAGGTCATTCCTGACAGAGTCAAAGCCCGTCAATTTGGAGTCGATGTGGCTGACATCTCCGATCTTGTCAACGTGATGATGGCTGGGGCCGTTGTTGGCAAATATTCTCAAGGTGGACGTCGCTATGATGTGCGAGTGAGCCTTCCCGCTTCGAGACGTTCTTCCATTGATACTCTCAAGAATCTTAATGTGCGAAACAATCGCGGTGAGCTTGTTCTTCTGCATAAAGTGGTAACAATCAAAGAAGCCGAAAGCCTACAAACCATCACACGCGAAGACCGCCAACGTGCCATCACTGTCAGAGCCAATGTGGCTACAACAAGTTCACAGGCTGAAGCCATGGATTCGGTGCAAGAGATTGCGCAACGGTTATTACCACCCGGCTACAATATTTTAGTGGGTGGTACCGCTAAAACTTTTCAGGAGTCTTTTTCGAGTTTGATCTTTGCATTAATTCTCGGAATCATTGTTTCCTACATGGTGTTGGCCTCGCAGTTCAATAGTTTTATTCACCCAATCACTATCCTTATGGCACTTCCCTTTAGCATTTCGGGCGCGTTCATTGCCTTACACCTCGGTCACCAAACACTTAATATTTATAGCATGATCGGACTTATCTTATTGATGGGAATCGTAAAGAAAAACTCCATTTTACTCGTCGAATTTACAAATCATCTGCGTGACAAAGGCCTCCCGGTCAATGAAGCCCTTACTGAGGCCTGCCCAGTTCGCCTCAGACCAATCTTAATGACTTCAATCGCTACTGTCGTTGGTGCCATTCCACCAGCATTGGCCATCGGCCCTGGTGCAGAAAGCCGAATACCAATGGCTTTATCCATTATCGGCGGTGTTATTATTTCAACCGCACTTACGTTGTTTGTGGTTCCAAGTGTCTATGCCATTTTCGAAAAGATTCCCTTTTCCCGCCGCAAAGAAAGGAGTTAGCTGACAGTTAATTAGATGACGATCAACTGTTCGCCAAGAGGCAGAGGCCAGCACCACTTTTGAGGGTGCTGGCCTCAAAGATCACTAACGACCTCTCGAACAACGAACAATGTAGCAGTTACGGCGACGGTGGTCACGTTCATGATCACGATCGCGATCATGATCACCCCAACGATGCCGGCGAGATTCCCAGCAATTTCTCATGGCCTCGCGTCTAGCATCGCTATAGTCGCGATCATAACCTTCATAGGTTTCACCCCAGTTGTCACGTGCCACGCAACGAACACCCCTACGAAAATCTCGATCCATAGGATTCATACCTTCGTCGGCGAATGTCACATTGGAAAAACCTGCCATTACCAGCAATCCTAAAACTAGCTGTTTCATAACTACCTCCCTGAATAAGGTTGATGGTCCAAACCAGAGAAGAGTTAGTATATTCTGCCCACAAACAGTAGCGTGAAGTTCGATTATAGTGTTAACTTGATAATAGCTTTACAATCAAAATCTATTTATATCAATTATTTGATTATTGAACCCGAGTAGATACCATTTTACCAAAACCATACACCAAATCGTCTTCTTCCATGGTGTTTTTATCGATAAAGCGGATATAGCTGTGGTCACTGACATTATTTCCGTTGGCGGCCACATGACAGCGCGACTCGAAAAAATTTGCTTTCACTTGAGCCACTTCACAATAACCCACAATCGATACTCCGTTCACATTGGCTCGATAGGAAGCAATGTAGGTTTCGTTAAACTTTACCTTCCCTTTTGGTAATCCAGACATCGTCAAATAGACTCCAAAACGATCTGAATACCAGTTTCCATTGATATCTGAAATCCGGTAGGCAAATGAATTTGCTGCCATCATTGTGATAGCTCCAAAAAGCAATTTAACTGTTAATTTCATAAATCCTCCTTAGTATTTGTTTACAAAGCAATATAATCCACTTTATTCCTGCGGGGCCTGACAAATCCGGTATGTTTCAGGTGTTTTGCAGACTTGCTAGTGGGAAATACGCTTTTTGTG
>CAZYOE010000112.1:0-15668 GCA_964648725.1 uncultured Pseudobdellovibrionaceae bacterium
TCAAGATACATCAAGCCCAATTATCAATAGGTTACACTTTTTTGATGGAGACCCACAAAAATGGTATACCGTTGTCTAGCTGTCAGCAAAAAAGAGCCTCGCCTTTTTTTTTATAAAGAAATTTTCAGTAAAACCCCATAATTTCACTTTTAAATAACATCTATTGAGGCCGTTCCGGGAATTGCTGAACGAAGGCATACATATGAAGCGGGGTACAAATCTTGCAGTTTCTCACTGTGTAGGTTTTCAAGCTTTATCACAACCACAAAGGAGTTCATATGTTTGACCTTAAAAAAGTCACGACTACATTTTTAACTGTCACATCACTCATTCTTCAGCCGGCACTTTTGAGAGCAGAGGAATCAACCCCACAAGACCGTCAAGCCGTTGAAGCCAAAGTCAAAGCAGCTTTGTATGGAGCTTTGGTTGACCGCCTACAAATTGAAGCAGAGAAGGCTGGACTTGAGGCACTCAGAGAATCTTTAGCACACGCTGACGATTATAACCCCGCATCCACCCAAGAAGCCGTTGGCTCTGCGGTTTTTGGATTGGGAGGCTATTTGGCCTATAAGGCATGGGCTTCCGTTGCCGCCAAAAATAACCTTGCGGTGCCAGTTTTCTACTCTCTCTTCGCGGTCGCAGGTTTAGCAACGGGTACTAGCATTTTTGTGGATGGTAAATACGAGGAGTTTATGGCGAGAAAAACCTATGTGATGGAAATGGAAGATTTAATTAGTAAACAAGAAACTGAAATTCAGAATTTAACTGCAAAAAATCAAGAGACTTTTGAAATCATCAAGCAAATCGTAAAAGAAAAATCCCTTGATATTGGCGCCATCACGAAGCAAGCTCTCGAAGAAAATAAAAAGTCCACTCTCGCCGTCAATAAATTGCGCCACCAAATTGAGCAACTCACCAATTCACAAGCTCTCAATAACGCAAAAGCGGGTATTGCATCCAAAGCCTTCCTGACTACATTGGCAGCTACGGCGGCAGTTGCTTACAAGGCTGGAAAACCGGGCTTTCAAAAAATATTTGAAAAAGACATGAAGGTTGGGTTTGCCGTTTTGGGAATTGCCAGTTTGCCCACCCTTACCACTGGCGCATGGATGGCTAAAAACTTAAAGGAAGTGAGCAACGATGGTGAAGCCATTGCTACTGCTAAGGCCGAAATGAAAGTGTTTCAGGACCAAATTAATGACAATCTTGGTCAGTTGGTACAATCCGTATTCCCAACCACTGATAAATAAATGTTGTCTTTTTACGAAAACTTACGCTTTTATTTGTTAATGCTGTTCTTGCTGGCCCCTCAAATGGGGTCGGCACAAGATGCCTGTATCAAGGCTTTAACAGAAAAAACAACAACAAGCTCCCTGACGTTAACACCTGACGAGCAAATCCTTATTTTCAATACACTGGATAAATTCGAACGCAAGTTCACTGACAGGGTTTCTTTTCACAAAGCAGAACTCAATAATTTAGTTTCCGACTTTTATCAAGAGCTCGAGAGCAGAGGCCCCTTCAAACTTGGATGGGCCTATTGGTCTTCGAAAACAGATGCTCGAAATCTCAATATCGCCCGCGAACTTCAGACAACTCTGGAAGGTATTTTGAAGGCGCGCGGACTTCAACTGGAAGAAGGCACCCTCTCCCGTATGCGCCTGGTTTTACAAGATCATTCTGCTCTAATTTCTAAGATCAATTTTATTGCGACCCACTTGGCGCTCAACCTGATGGCCTACTTATCTACAAGCCAATTCTTTTTTACCGGCATTTTCTATTTACCCAAAATGGGAGGAAAGACGTTTCCCTCTGAAGAAGTAGATATGGTGGGGTACCGGTATTTTGACCGCCTAGCCACTTATCTCATGAAAACCTACTACGCCAGCGTGATGGCCTTCGCTGTTCTCAATCCACAAGCTTTTGATGGTATGGTCAATGAATTGAACAAAGTCTATGAATCGGCTCAAAGTTATATTGAAGTGAAGGTGGCCGTTCATAGAACGGAAACAGCTTATAGGGCTGTTAACGAGCGTTTGGAAACTCAAATTGATGAGCGTAATCGGGAACTAGCAGCTCTTTTAAACCAAACTCAACTGCACGACTGATGCAGCTCGCGGAACGGCCTTTCTGAGAGGTTCAATTCCCATTTATTCGGCATTATAAAATAATTCAGTCTTCTACGAACTGCAGGAGAGCGTCGAACAACCAGGAGTGGATCTAGCCCAGTCAGGCCGCTTCATGGCCAAGTGCTCAAATTCAAGATGCTCTTCATAGGGATTTCGCAGAACATAAAAGAGATTTTCAAAGGGTTTCGCATCACCGGCATCGAGTCCCTGTATAGCTTCAAAGAGCAAATAATTGCGCGGAATAAATTTAGGATTTGTTACTTTCATGGTCTGTACACGTTCGGCAGGATCTTGTTCATCCGATTGTAACCTGTGTTGATAGTTTTTCAACCAAACCTGCAAAGACGCCTGAAATGTTTCACTCGGAACATTATAGACAGCTTTACACAAAACAGCTGAGGCCTCCTTCAATTGAAATGCAGTACCACCATTGGCGATAAGCTCATAAAGCCTACGAAAAAAAATGGTCCAGTCCACTTCCGCTTTGCTAAAGAGGCTGATCAAGTCCCGCATTAAATTTTGATCACCGTCAATGAACTCTTTTAAACCAATCTTCTGAGCCATCATTTTTTTCGACAGATCATTATAATCGCCAATAAAGGCACTAAGTCCGACGTCAAAGGGCATTGGATCACTGACCAAAGTTGATAGAGCAAAGGCTAATCGTTCCAAATTCCAAAGTGCGATCTTTGCTTGGTTCCCAAAAGAATAGCGACGGCCCGGCAAGTCCGTTGTATTGGGTGTCCATATGGGATCATAGGAATCGAGCCAACCAAAGGGACCGTAATCAATGGTCAAACCTAAGATCGACATATTGTCTGTGTTCATCACTCCATGCACAAAGCCCACGCGATCCCACTCGACGATCATTTTGGCTGTTCGTCGACATACCTCCTCAAACCAAAGCAGGTAGCGGTCAATTTCGTCACCCATGATAAATGAAAAATATTTATTAATAGTCCAATCTACTAGTTTTTTTAGAGTCTCCCTATCATTTCGAGACGCATGAATTTCATAATTTCCAAAACGCAAAAAGCAGGGTGCCATTCGTGCCACTATTGCTCCCGCCTCATCACGAGAGTTGCCATTATAAAACATATCCCGGGTGACTCGATCACCTGTGGAAACTAAACTCAAAGCTCGAGTGGTAGGCACGCGTAAATGAAACATGGCTTCACTCGCTAAAAACTCCCGCACCGAAGAGCGAAGAACAGCACGCCCATCGGCAAACCGCGAATACGGGGTTGGCCCAGCTCCTTTGAGCTGGAGTTCCCATGACTGACCTGTAGAATCTGATAGTTCACCTAAAGTTATCGCTCTGCCATCGCCCAACTGACCGGCCCAACGTCCGAACTGATGCCCCCCATAGCAAGCCGCAAAAGGCTTCATGGAAGGCAAAACTAGATTTCCACCCAATAAGGAAACGGCAGGATCGTGCCCAACTGGTGCTCGGAGATTGAACCTTGCCGCTAAAGCTTCAGACCAACCCAGTAAATGTGGCGTATGCACCGCCTCTGGAAGCACGAGAGAATAACAAGCTTGCTCCACCGTTCGACTACGCCGATCAAAGGAATGATCACCCGGCAATGAATCAACAAAAGAATTTTTATATTCGACTTCAGTAAGAGTTCTTAATGCATAGGAATTCATCCCCGCAGCATACAATTTATTTGGAGTTTTAGCTACTAATGCCCTTTCCTGGCTTCTAGTTGAAAATGAGTTGTTTAGACTGTTGCAAACCTTAAGTATAAGTCTTTAAAAAACAAAGGATACTATTTGATGGCTTCGCTGATATAAGAAATATGGGTCACATCCTCACCACCGCAGGCATCGGTAGCGCACTTTTTACTTCGATAACAATTTTTATTCCCATCATAAATAAAATCGGTTTCGCCACGAACGAGAATGCCAACGACTTCATTCGTGCGCGCATTAAAAACAGCAGATCCTGAATTCCCGCCATAGGTATCAGTATTCGCTTTGAAATAACCTGAGTTTTGAGAGCGAACCGTTGCGCCATCAGCCACTTTGGTTGGTAAGCCAGAGGGATGACCAACCACAAAGAGCGCATCTCCCGGTTCTACTGGGTTTTGTTGAAGATTTAGAACTCGGTGCCCTCTAACGGGACGATCTAACCGAACCAAGGCATAATCCTGGTTGTTCGTCAGCTCGCGAGCCACAACCTCTTTACAGTTGTAGACTTCGTCCGGTGGAAAGGTATCGAGTACTGAGCCGGTATTTTCCATTTTGAAACCAAAAACAAAAGCTGTTTTTTTACAATCAGTACTTCGAATACAGTGCCCCGCTGTTGCAATCAGATCCTCGCCAACCAGAAATCCTGAACAAAAGGCGGCGGTAGGTTGTTCATAAAACATTTCATCAGCGCAAAGATCAAAACTGGCGCCAAATTCGGTAGTTCTCGCTTTAACAAAATCATTTTCGATTTTAGAAAGTGATTTTGTTTGAATTAATGCCACTGTTGAGTCTGCAACATCTCGAATATCTGTACGCTCAACTTGATAAACATCAACTCGGTTGTCATCACCATAAATGACTCGAGGTGCGACATTGACAAATCCGACTGAAATTATCGCGGCCGCCACTAAACACAAAATAGACTTAAATGATTTCCCTCTCATAATTACCCTCCATAGTGAGAGTCTTTGTGACCCTCAGTTTCATTTCGGAACGCCTATAGAGATTTATGAGTGTTTTCCATAGCGCATTGACGGAACTAAACTTATGGCTATGGGCCACCTCCGACCCAAGTCGGAAGTGGCAAAAAAAAGGGTTACTTTTGATCTTAGATCAAATTGAGCCAATCATTTTGAGATACCAGTCCTCACTGAAATTGCAGGCATCCGGTTGAACAATTAAATGACTTCTTTTTTCACTGACTCATGCTAGACTTTAGAAATAGCAGAAAGGAATTTAGATTGAATCGTTTTATATTGAGATCGTCCTATTTTTTGTTATTTTTCCTTCTGGGTTGTGGGAATCTCACAGTTTCGGTAGTCGATACCTTTCTTAATTCTCCAAAACAACTTTCCTTGAAAATAAATGGTTTGCAAGCACCCGGCAACATTGCTATCCCGGAAGGTTACGGTCTGGTGATCGTGCTGTCATTAAGCGAAGCCACTGAAAATGATATCGATTTTCAAATAACATTAAGCAGTTCAAATAAATTTTTAATCCAGGATCACTTTAGTGCCGCGCCTGGTTTAATCACTATTCCAGCCGGACAATCGACTGGCAGCCTTATTCTCAGCAGCTTGGACAACACCTACTATTACCAAAACAATACGTGGGATCTCGAAGTTAAGAGTATAAATCCAGCCTATAAATTAAACTCCGGTCTCACTTTGACAATCGACGACAATGATTCTTTGGCTGCACTTCCCCCATTTGCGGGCGGACCAAATTGTACGGGTGGCGCCTCGTACCTGCAAAACTCAGGCAGCCAAACTAATGGGGAGTATCTATTTGTGGTTTCGGCCGATAAAATAAATTGCTTTTACAGCTTCACCGTAAAAGGTTCCGGTGGCGGCAGCTCCTACAACGCCGCCTTGGGTGGCAATGGTGGGAAGAATAGTTTTTTGTTTCAACCTGGTCAGACCGGTGTTTTTCGGATTGTCGTCGGCGGCGGCGGGAAGTTGGCAGTGGGTAATTACGGTGGCCCCGGTGGGGGAGCATCCTCAGTGCTATTTGACCCAGATGCAGTTGCTGACCTTAGCGATGCCTTTATGTTAAGTATTGCTGGTGGCGGTGGTGGCAGCGGTTCCGGCTATGTCAATGAACACGGCGGTGCCGGCGGCGGTGATGGTCCAGGAACTAGTAGTCCAAGAAGTGGTGGAATCGATGGTGGCGGCGCTCCAGGTGATGGAACAGGGGGTGTATCGATAGATAGTGTCGGGGGCACCTGTTCGGCACTCTGCCAAGGCGGCAAAGGGGGTGACTCCTATGATACCTCTGGAGTTGCTTTCGCTGGTGGCTTTGGAAAAGGCTCCGGCAATGGAGGCCAGGTCACCTTCGGTGGTGGTGGTGGTGGTGGTTATGGAGGCGGCGGCGGCGCACGTTGGAATTTGGCAGGTGGAGGCGGAGCTGGGAAAGTTTTTAATGTAAATCCTCCGGCCACATTAACGAATATCACTGAAGCTACTTCAAGTCTTGGTGGTGGCGGCAAAGGCGGTAGTGCTACCAATAGCACCGATGGTGAAGACGGAAGTGTCGCCCTCACCATCAATTAATACTACTTCTGCATTGGATCTACAACTTGCCCTAAGAAAATAAAAGTCTTGGTTTCAGTATCGTAAACTGAAAAGTAAAAAGGTTTATCCAAAGTTAAATTCACCCAACGATTTGGCGCACTGGTTGGCGCACTGGTTGGCGCACTGGTTGGCGCACTGGTTGGCGCACTGGTTCTCTCACTACCACCCACAATGGTGGCCGCAGCGGCCTTAATACCTTTTTCCGTCCACTCCACTTTTGCGTTCTGTTTAATGATACCAACTTTTGAGGGAGGTGCAGTCGGAGCATCCATGCGAGTGAGGTCGGTTGTGTCCTGAAATAGAAAATTAAGCCCCAAGTTTTTGGTGAGGGCTTCATCCTTAAATAATAGAATTTCATCCGCAACCGTAAAGGGAGACATCGCTAAGCGAACATGCTTTGGCTCTAACTGCCCCATCGCTTTGTTCCAGAACTCCTGACTCCAAATCTTAGTATCGGAGTTTTGTAGAACCATGAAATCCTCCACTGTTTTTGGCGCCACAATATAAACTTTCATTTTACTTTCATTCAATCCCAGTTCAGCCATCGTGAATTGATCAAATTGCGCCAAAGCCATTTCTCCAGATCTCAACATTTTGGGAGCCTGCACCGATTGACCATCTAGTATTTTCCTACACTCTAATCCATAAATCCGCTCGGGAGTTCTGACAAAGTATCGTTCTTAGTTGGGTGATTCTGACACATCAGTCGCAGATAGCTGAAAACGAATAGGGACAATAACTTTTATCGAGGGCGTCAATCGCCATTTCTTAACAGTCTTGATGGCTTCTTCATCAAGAATCGAATAACCGGAACTCTTCTTCAGTTCGGCAATAAACACCCTTCCGTCCTCATTGGTTTTTAGTTCTAAAAGAACTTCTCCTTCAAGCTCATCCTCGATAGCTTCTTCAGGATAGGATGGGGATGGGCGATAGTCTCCTACCTCACTCACCGTCTCAAACCCTGATTCCACAGTCGTTGTCGGAGCACTTGCCCCCATCATTGGTTGGCTGAAACTTTCGTCCGAAGTCACTGATGGTTTTTCATTGTGGAACAACTGGTTGTGAAACGTCTGATCGTTTTCGTTCAGCAACTTTTCCATCAGAATAGTATCAATGGTTTTTGGCGATACCTGTTTTGCCTCAGGAAATAACTTGCCTCGTTGATAAAAGATTCCCGCATGAAGCAGAAAGGAAACAAAAAGACCTTTCTTCACAAACCGCCACTCATACTGATAATGGGTAAATCCATGGGAATTTTTTGAACGCTGGTGGCCTGACCCAAAGTGATCAACCACATTTGTGCTTCGTCCGCCCCGTAGTAGGATACAAAAACACGAGACCCAATTCGGTGAATGGCATTAAAGACGTAGCCTTCATTCAACGAGTTTCCTTCACAAATAATTTTTGTAGAGCCCAATTGCACACAACTTTTGTTTTGGTTGGGGTACCAAACAATCATCGTTGGTGCTTCGGCTTCGACTGACAAATCGGCAGCCAAAACCTTTCCGCCAAGGTCTGTAAAAACACTTTCGGTAAAACTGTTAGGAGCAAAGCTAAGGAGTTTGGCCGTAGCACCATCGGGTGTTGAAAAATCTCCTCCGCCAATAATGACTACTTTACTTTCAGCCCGGCCTAACTTTATCGGATTTGGCACAACCAGTAACTGAGTCGATTCCACTATTAATGATTTGGAATTAATTACGGCGAATCCTGATTGTGCATCGGGTTTCCAAGCTCGCACTGAGCGATGCAGGCGCTGAGCTGTCACTGCGATATGTTCTTCATCTACTTGATAAAGGTGCGCCAAATCCCCCAGGGCTCCTGGCTCCTCTGATAGGGCCAAAGCCCTTAAGTTAATGGAAGTTTCTTGTTTCGTTAAATCTGAAGATAAAACCAAAAGGTCATTAGATTCCTGCAGGGTAACCCAGACTCGCCCCTCTCGATCGCGTAAAACATGCTGAGGATTACTTCCCTTAGGCAGCGAGTAAAAGACGCTCACATGCGCTAGTGGTCCTTTGAGGAGAGTGACTCCATCGTTCTTAATGCGGCTGAGCAAAAATAAACCTTGCTGGCCGTCAGCAAAAATCTGCGTATCAGAACTAACAGTCATGACTGCTCGATTGATGGCTCCTGTTTTTAAATCCAAACGTCCGAGGGTTCCTCCTGTGGTATAATTACTTGTGGTGAACCACAAAGCGGAAGCATCATCCGCAGAACTTGACTTCTCAGGAGCTGGTGGAAGATTCACATGATTCGCTAACTTCCTATGGGTGGGCTTCGGGCCACAGCCAAGGCTTAGCACACACCCCAATCCCGATATAAATCGTACAGCCATTAGAGCATAATTTCGCATAATAGTTTAATCTCCGTTTGTTCGAGCATGGGTTCTAGTAAATCGACACCCGCTTTTCCTGAATAAAGTGTTGTTGGCAATTCATTGGAGTTAGCCATTAGCTTAGCGCCAACAAGCCGCATCTCCCAGCTCTTCGTGCCATAACCAAGATAGGTATTCAAATCGTGATGCGGCGATTTGAACCAAAGACCCGAAAGATCCATGGCATCCGCACTTTGATACCCATAACTGATTCCTGATTTCCACCGCCGTTTTTGATACTGCAACTCTGACTGCAACGAATGCGCAGGACGCCCCGGAATGGCCAATCCTTTTTGCCATTGAACTGAGGAATTATTGAGGGCTTCTTGATAGCTATAAACAAATGTTATTTTAAAAGAACGCAGCTCCGACAAAACTTTCAATTCGATCCCTCTGGACACAACACTTCCGATCGCCAAAGTTCGGGCGGCCCACGGCGATATTGCCACAGCAATCGGTTCATTTTCAGTTTGTTCGAAAAAAGGCATGAACTCCACTCGTCCCAAATCATTGGACCACCAAGGCCCCGCAGAGGCTCTTATTCCGACTTCTTGTTCCAGTTTGGCGGAACCTTGCAGGAGAACACCATCACCAAATCTTTGCGTCGGAGTTGGCAACAAAGCAAAGCGGCGCAGGCGACCAACAAGACCAATATCATTGTTCGATGGAGTTGAAATCTCAAGGCCAAAATCCCACGCGAGAGGCTCATTAAATGTTTTTTGCGGTGAAGATCCTAGACTCCCATCGACACCCTTGACTTCATCTTGAGCTGAATCGGCTTTGAAGTGCCAGCGGGTCTCCAGACTTGAACTCTCAACGCTCTTCGCTCCCACTAAAGAGAGCTTTTGTCTTTGGAACTCTGATTTTAAGTCATCGGCCAAATTTCGATGGAGTGTTTCATGAGACACACCAGCCTCAAGCCTATCAACCGCTGAGGCATTTGCAAATACGATTGATCCGCCGAATCTAAGACCTTTGGTCTTACTGGAGCTTAAAGCATTGGCACTCGACTTAAATTCACTCTGTCGCCAATGAGCAAAAGACAGGGCCTGATAATTTCCTTCTATCCAACGGAGATTCAACTCCTGCTGATTGATTTTTGAAACGCCCGTCAACTCTGAACCGAGATAAATATCTTTACTTTGCGAATCGGCATCGAGCAATGTTTCGAGCTGATTCCATTGGCCATTGATCTTGACATAGCTTTGATCAAGCCGGTTGCGGTATTCAATAACATTACCTTGGGTGGAGTCATAGGGATTCCCGGAATTCTCGCGCTGCTTAACCAAGCGATGATCTTGAATGTATCCAAATTCAATGTTTCTTTTCTGTTGGAGTTGTTCCGATAACAGTCGCGCTTTAAGTGATGGATTACTGGCCAGTCCCAGCTGAGCTTGTTGGCGCCATACTTCACTCTGCCGTGCGGGTGTCAACAACAACCAAGACTCCATTCTTCGTTGAAGAGAAATATCTTCTTCGTTTTCCATTGTGAGTAAAGAAACTCCCAGTTCATTTTTGGGCGGGTCGATCTCTTTAGCTCCAAGGCCTGAAGTCACTGATATTAAAGAACCTTCAACCGACTCCACGTTTTCAGACTTCGTCGTTGTGAGCCGTTGCCCCTCAACTACCACCAGAGGTAGTATAGCGGAGCTTTCCACTGTTGGGTCGGCAGCCGCCTGAACTTTGATGAGACTGAAAAAAAACAATTCTATTAATAGCATCACGGTGTGACCGCTCTACCATGTCAGTGAAAATAACTCCAAGGAAAAGGCCTTGAATGACTGATTCTTTTATGATGAATTTCTCAATTATGGGAGGGAATATCATGAAATACATTGAACCCAATTTATCAGGTTCCAAAGTCACTTTTAAAAATCACTATTTAAACTTTATCGGCGGCGATTGGGTCGAACCTCGTTCCGGAAAGTTCTTTGACGTAGCTTGTCCAGTCAACGGAAAACCTTATACGAAAGTGGCGCGCTCAGAGGCCGCCGATGTTGAGCTAGCTCTTGATGCCGCCCACGCTGCAGCTCCCAGCTGGGGAAAAACAAGTGTTACTGAGCGTTCAAATATCTTACTAAAAATTGCTGATCGTCTCGAGCAAAACTTAGAAATGCTCGCTGTTGCTGAAACTTGGGGAAACGGAAAACCCGTCCGTGAAACCTTGGCGGCTGATTTACCATTAGCCATCGATCACTTTAGGTATTTTGCCGGAGTCATTAGAGCTGACGAAGGGGGAATGGCAGAGCTTGATGCACATACCGTTTCTTATCATCTGCGCGAGCCTCTTGGAGTTGTCGCTCAAATCATTCCGTGGAACTTTCCGTTGTTAATGGCCGCATGGAAAGTGGCACCAGCCCTCGCAGCAGGGAACTGCATTGTTTTAAAACCAGCGGAACAGACTCCTGTCACCGCTTTATTAATGGCAGAATTAGTGCAGGATCTTTTACCTAAGGGTGTGCTGAATATTGTGAATGGCTTTGGCCTTGAAGCAGGCAAACCGCTGGCAACATCACCTCGAATCGCAAAAGTGGCTTTTACGGGAGAAAGCACCACGGGTCGTTTAATTATGCAGTATGCATCTGAAAACCTAATTCCAGTCACTCTTGAACTCGGCGGCAAAAGTCCTAACATTTTTATGGCCGATATTATGGATCAACAGGATGCTTTCTTAGAGAAGGCTCTCGAGGGCTTTACCATGTTTGCCTTGAATCAAGGCGAAGTCTGCACGTGTCCTTCTCGTGCTTTAGTACACGAATCTATCTTTGATCGTTTTATGACATTGGCTACTGAGAGAGTTAAAAAAATAAAAATGGGACACCCTCTCGATACCGACACTATGATGGGTGCGCAAGCATCGTCGGAACAAATGGACAAGATTCTATCTTACATTCAAGTAGGAAAAAATGAAGGTGCCAAACTTAGAACAGGTGGTTGTCGCGCTAAAATCTCGGGCCTCGAGCAAGGTTTTTATGTGGAGCCTACAGTTTTTGAGGGCAAAAACTCCATGGCGGTTTTTCAGGAGGAAATATTTGGACCGGTCGTTTCTGTAACATCGTTTAAAACTACCGATGAAGCAGTGAAGATTGCCAATGACACTAGTTATGGACTCGGTGCTGGCCTATGGACTCGCAATGTTCACTCGGCTTACACTATTGCGCGCCAAGTTCAGGCCGGAAGAGTTTGGACTAACTGCTATCACTTATATCCTGCTCATGCCGCTTTTGGTGGTTACAAGCAATCTGGGATTGGCCGAGAAACCCATAAAATGATGCTTTCGCACTACACACAAACAAAAAATATTTTGGTGTCGTATGATCCCAACCCCATGGGCTTTTTTTGATCGGTATAAAATGTTTCGCTTGATAGGCAGCCTCCGACTTGAGACTACCTAGATTCTGCTAAAAAAGGCCAACTTCTGCGTTGGCTACGCTTCATCTCTCACTCAACGTAGGGGAACTACGCCTCGTTCGATTTGAAGCTTGCCGCCTTGAATTTAGCTCTTTTTCAGCAGAATCTACCTTATTCTAATTCGGTATATTTTTAGAATGTAAAACCGATCGCAAAGTCCATCCCCGTCGTTGCTCCCGGGCTGTTTTGCTCATCGACAACATTACCACTGTCGTCTTTAATTTTAACCTTGTTCACTGAACTTGAGCTGACGACCAATCCTAAGTTCAAGTTGAATGAGTCCCAAAACCAGTGGTAACCAGCTTTAACCCCCAAAGCAGTGCCGGAGGCTGACGCTGAATACTTGGTACCGACACTATCAGTTTTTGATGCCGAGACTGATAATGAACTTAAGGCTCCGCCTACATAAAAGCTATCAGTATAAACAGGATTTATATAATAGGCACCTTGCACTCCAAAAACGCTCGCTAAAAGTGATGTGTCATCAATTTTGATATTCCAATTAAGAAATGCCGGTCCAACTACAATATGTTCTGCCACTTTATAATCCAATTCAGCCGCGATAATTCCAATCAAAAGCCCAACTGGCGAAAAACGGAAGTTCCAAGTGTTGCCTGCTGAAGCCATTGCTCTACCTGCGGAACAAACCAATACAAATACCACTAAAAGTTTTTTCATTCTCAATCCCCTATCGATGTTCTGTTAATACATCTTATTTTTTTCACTAACCACACTGTCAATGAGAGTTCACTCATGACACAGCAAGTCTCAGGCCCACTTGTTAATCAACAAATTTTATTTGAAGATCATTGCAAGAAGAAATCGTAAATGAGGGATTAAGTGGATTTTAGAGGATCATTGGTCATTGCCGCACTACTTGGTTTTTTATGGATCATTGTGGTTGGATTGGGAACAGCTCTCACTCCTTTGGTAGTTGCTTTTTGTTTAGCTTACTTGCTTTTTCCCTTGATTCGAAAAATTGAACTTCTCGGAGTTAAGAGACATTTCACCGTTGTTGGCGTTTTCGTCTTCATCAGTCTTTTTTCTGTGCTTCTTGCAGTTTCAATTGTGCCAGATTTGATCACGGACTCGCTCAATTTTGTTCGTGAAATGCCTCAAACCGCAGCCAGTTTCATTGATAGGATAGAGGACTTTGCCTCTGATTACGGCTATGAAGTCCAAATCAACAAGGAGACCGTAAAGACTTTTGTTATTGAACACACCTCAGAAATTTCAAGCACCCTTCTTAAAGGAGTCACTGGTGCCTTTAAAGGCCTTTTTTCAAACGCCTTCCATTGGCTTCTAGCTATTTTAAATCTTTTTTTGATACCGCTTTTCTTCTTTTACGTGATTAATGACTATGAAGCCATTTCTGCCAGTTTTAAGTTTTTTATTCCTCCCTCCATTCGACCAAAGATCAATCGATATCTCAAGCTAACTAATGACGTTTTAAGCGGATACATTCGCGGACAACTCTTAGTAGCAGGCCTATTAAGCCTTTTGTATGGACTTGGATTAACCATTGTCGGTTTAAAATTTGGTTTTCTGATCGGTTTTGTTTCGGGCTTGCTCAGTATTATTCCCTATGCCGGCTTTACGATTGGCTTTTTAACTTCATTGGTGGTTGGCTTGTCTCACTATTCAGGGCTTGGGCCCATCATCGGTATTATTGCCGTGTTCACCATTGTCCAAGCACTCGAGGGAACCGTGATCACGCCTCGCCTTGTCGGCAACAAGGTTGGTTTGAGTGCGCTTGCCACAATGCTCGCACTTATTATAGGGGGCAACTTGCTGGGACTAGGGGGTATGCTGATTGCGATTCCCCTAACTGCGGTTTTGAAAAACCTGATTGTTGAACTCAAAAAGGAATATCAAAATTTAGACATTTATAAATAATGGAATCGCTGGAGCCGTCACGCTCATTCAGCGTTTCGGTAGGTCTTGCACCGTTAACATTCACTTCCATCAATTGTATATTGACGGGGATTTTTGAGTTCAATGCGGACCGGGAGCCCACCCGTTTTCATCGGATCGCGCGTCCTACAGTGCCAGAATTGGAAGCCTTGATCCAGAACATTGCTCACAGAGTTGCAAAGTACCTGGAACGACATCCATGACTTCAAAGGATCAATTATTCAAAGAGAGATTTTAAATTGGTGGCTACATAAATTCGATTTTCTGGTGACAGGGCTCCCTTTTTTTCGGAATCGCATTGGAGATTTGAATTTTTGCAGGCCTCCTAAAGCTATTAAATAATACCATTTACAGTTAGAAAGTAGACCAAGGCGGCAATGGACCCGAATGAGCTGCGCCAAAGGCGCGAGGCTCGTGAGGGACGCGGAGCCTTCTGGGCTTCCCTTCACAGAGGGACCCTGCCCAGTGTAAGGCGCACACGAGGCGGGGTTTCCCCTCTGTGAAGGGGTGCCTCGGACGACGCAGCCAACGATGGGCTACGAACTAAATGGAAATGGTATTACTTTTCAACTACCCCTCGTTCTCAATTTCCTGACTGCCTGCAATGGTTCGTTTCGAAATCTTGCTATTTTTAATCTCCGAACTACCAGAGATCGTCGACAAGCTCACCGTGGAAGATTTAATCTTGCTAGAGCCAGAAATGGTGGAGTTTTGGATTTCCGTCATAGTTAGTTCTGCAGAGCCAGAAATGACTGAGTCCAAAATATGAGAGCTACGGATTTCAGAAGATCCTGCAATCTTGGACGTTTGGACTTTTGAGTCAGATATCGTAGGGGAACCAGAAACCACAGAATCGACTATTTCCGAATCACCTTTGAGCGTGGCCGAACCAGAAATGGACGAATTCTCCTTTATTGAAGCCGAATCTCCAACAGTTACATAACCACACACTTTGGAGCCCTTTTCAATAAAAGCCTTACTAGAAATTGTATTGATTGAACAAAGAGAAACCGTACCGCCTCCGTTCGAGTGAGTCGTCACTTTTTCATAACCACATTCAGTTTCTGTTTCTGAACCGCAGTCCGATTGAGAGGTATCACCCGAGATCTCCATCCCATCACAAGTTACAAGACCATTAAAAGATTTCAGACTGCCATTGCAAGTATAGGAAATGCCACCGACGGTCATAATGCTTTCTGCCCAGCTGATCGTACTCAGAAAAAAAAGCGGTAGGGTGAAACTAACAATTTTCATATCTACTCCTTAGTGTATACCATTCCAAATCTTGTAAATTCTAAAAGTTGGATAACATTTCCCGAATTACAACTGGAACAGTCTTTCAAATACTTCCTATTGCGACAATTGTGCCAATGTACTATTGTCAATAAATTCGCAACAATTCCCGGAACGGTTTCAATAAGTTCTATTTAAAAGTGAAACTATGAGGTTTTACTGAAAATTTCTTTGAAAAAAAGGGCGAGGCTCTTTTTTGCTGACAGCTAGACAACGGCATACCTTTTTCTGAAAAATTCATTTCTCAGAACAGCTCAAGTTTAGGATTTGTTTTACCTC